>CALQFM020000075.1 GCA_943329845.2 Candidatus Kuenenia stuttgartensis
ACCAGCAACGCTATCGTCGACCATGGCGGGCGTGGCACTTTCTGTCCGGTGTTCGAGAGTGGTCTAAGCACCTATTCTCTACACCAAATCAGTAGGTTAAGCTACGTTCGCCGACCCGGAATAGCCCGGCTGATGAATAATTCGGGCTAACTGCTGCATGAGGAAAGCCCTGCAATGACTCGAGAATCCGGTCGACTTACGGCTCCAGCAACGGGATCAGCATGTTGTCGGCCAGTTCCTCGCGGGACAGGAACGGCGCCAGGTCCTCCAGCGGCGAGGTCACCATGCGGCCATCGTCCAGCCGTCGGGAGCTGAGCTTGGGCGCGAAGCCCTGTTCGCGGTCGAGCATGACCTCGCACAGCTGGGGGCCGTCGGCGGCCAGCGTCTCGGCGATGCCGCGGTCCAGTTCGTCAAGGCTCGAGATGCGCCGCGTGCCGAAGCCCAGCGCGGTTGCCAGCTTCACAAAGTCGGGGAAGGTCACGCCGCTTTCCGGGCCGCAGCCGACGATATTGTCGGAGAAATAGTTCTGCTGGGTGGAGCGGATCGACAGGTAGCCGTCATTGTTCAGCACGAACACCTTCACCGGCAGGCCCAGCCCGACGATGGTCTGCAGCTCCTGCAGGTTCATCATGATGCTGCCGTCGCCCGCCAGGCTGATCACCCGCTTGCCGCCATTGGCGTAATACGCGCCGATCGCCGCCGGCACGTCGTAGCCCATGGACGCGCTGCCTGAATTGGAGAACAGCCGCTGCGTGCCCCTGATGTCGGCGGACTGGAAGGTGACGACGCAGGCGGTGCCGTCGCCCGTCACCACCACGTCGTCGTCGGCCATGGCGGCGAACAGCGCCTCGCCGAAGCAGTAGTGGTTCACATAGCCCGTGTTCCTGCGGTATTCGGGCAGCACTACCGGATAGCGCGCCAGACGCTGCTTGCACCAGGCGACGTAGTCGGCGTGGGCCGCCGGCCGTTCATAGCCCGCCAGTTCCTCGCGCAGCACGGTCAGGAACCGCGTCAGGTCGGCATGGATCGGCAGGTCGATGGACAGGGTCGGCTTCTCCAGCTCGGCCCGGTCGATGTCGACCATGGCGACGCTGGCGGCGCGCGCGAACGATCCCCAGTTGTAGCTGATCTGCCGGATATTGAGCCGGCACCCCAGCACCAGCAGGAAGTCGGCGTTCTGCACCGCGAAGTTGCCGGGCCGGTCGCCGACGGTGCCGGGACGGCCGGCGTAGAGCGGATGGTCGTTGGCCATCAGGTCGTGGGCGTTGAACGCGGTGGCGACCGGCGCGCCGATCCGCTCCGCCACGTCGGTGAACAGGTCGGCGCACCCGGCGATGCGCAGCCCGGTTCCCGGCATGAGGCAGGGGCGCTCGGCGCCGCGCAACTGCTCGACAACCTTGCGTGCGGCGTCTCGCAGCGCGTCGCCATCGAGGGCGCCTGCCTCGGTCGGCGTAATCGCGGCGATGCGATCATTCCCCGTCGCCGGATCGAAACCTTCCAGCACGTCGGGATCGATCTGGCTGCCCTGGATGTCGATGGGTACGTCGATCCAGACCGGGCCGGGCCGGCCGGAGGTGGCCAGGTGGATCGCCAGCTCCAGTTCGTAGCGGATGCGCGAGGCATCCTGCACCATCACCGCGTATTTGGTGATGCCGCCGGCCATGCGGACGATGTCGACCTCCTGGTCGCCGAGCTGGCGCAGGCCGATGGGGAAGTTGCCGGCGATGGTTTCGCGCCGCACCTGGCCCGACACCACGATCATCGGCAGGCTGTCGGTATAGGCGCCGAACACGCCGTTCAGCGCGTTGATTCCGCCGGGTCCCGTGGTCACGTTCAGGATGGCCGGTTTGCCGCCGAGCCGCGCATAGCCGTCCGCCGCCATGGCGCAGCCCTGCTCGTGGTGGAAGCAGACGGTGGTCAGCCGCTTCTGGCGGCCGAACCCGTCATTGAGATGCATGGCGCCGCCGCCCGTCACCATGAACACATGGGTAAGCCCCGCGTCGGCAAGCCGCAGGGCGATGTAGTCGGCAACGCGCATGGTCAAAATCCAGTCGGTCGGGCGAGTCCGGGAAGGTCGGTTGCGGATCGGGACGCAACGTCCCAGCGGCGAGGCATCAGTCCTTCGATGCCAGCCGCAGGCGCGCGTCGGGCTCCACCGGCAGCGGCGAGACGCCTCGCTCGTCGATCATCCGGCGCAGCGCGGAGTCCGCCGAATAGGGGCTGTCGATGTCGGCCATGTTGATGGGCGCGTCCTTCTTCACCGGCGCGCGCAGCACCTCGCCGCGCATCAGCTCGCGGCACGAGAGCTGGCCCTTGAGCAGCGGAATCGCCAGATACACATCCTTGTCGGTCAGCGCGTGGCCCGCGGGCAGATCTGCCTTCGCGTAGACGCCGCGCACCAGCTCGTTCAGGTAGGTGATTTCCTTCTGCGGCGGGATGCGCTTGGCCGTGCCCGGCGCGCCGCACATCTCCTGCGCCTTCTTGAACGCCTTGAACCACTGGTCCGCCTGCTCGGGCAGGGTGCAGTAGGGTGACACCGGCACGCCCTGGTAATCGATGTCCACATGGCGCTCGAAGGTTCGGGCGCCCTTGGCGTAGGCCATCATCACCGAGAACTGCCAGTCGGTCTGCTCGTGGGTGGAGAAGCCGATGACGTTGTCCGGATAGCGGTTCTTCAGGAAATCGATCTGGTTGAGCTCGATCTCGGAATCGTGGGACGGATAGATCGACACGCAGTGATTGAGCGCGAACGGGATGCCGCGCCGGTTGAAGAATGTGATCAGGTCGTCCATGTCGCGCAGCGACGAGCCGCCGGTCGAGGCGATCACCGGCTTGCGGGTCGCGGCGATCTTCTCGATCAGGAACCAGTCGCGGATGTCCGAGCTCGCCAGCTTCAGGATGTCGACGCCGAACTCCACAGCCTTGTCGACCGAAGTCTCGTCGAACGGCGTCACCATGGTGAGCATGCTCTGGCTGCGCACCGTCTTGACCATGGCGCGCAGCGACTCCCAGGGCATCTGGGTGGCGATGGTCTTCTTGATGTAGCGGACGTCCTCGCGTTGCCGGTGGTCCTTGTGGACGAAGCTGTCGACGTCGCGGAACTGCAGCTTGATCGACGCGCGGACGTTGTTGAACCGGACCACCTGGCCGAAATCGCCGATGATCTTCAGGCCCCGCTCCAGCGAACCCCAGTGATTGTTGGCAAGCTCAAGGACGAACAGATCCTCGAATATCGCATTCTTCATGCGTTCACTTCCTGTTGCACGTGACGGCCGCCGCATCGCGCGCCGTTGGCCCAGCCCATTTCGCGGCCCCTCATAATACAGAACAAACCGCGTCCGGCACAACAGGATTACCCGCGCGCGCCGGATGAAAGACAATATTCCTCAAATTTGAAGCATGAAGAATCATAGAAGAGTCACGGCCACGACAATCAACCGAAGAATTGGCGGCGCCGCAGACGCGCCGCCGCGGACCGGATCAGTCCTTGACGATCAGATGCTCGGCCGCTTCGAACAGCACCTCCCGGTTCAGCTGCGCGCTTTGCCCCTCATACCGGAAGCTCGCCATGATATGCCGGATCATGAATCCCGGATGGAACCGCGCGAGCTGCAAATTGTATTTCGGATAGAAGCTGCGGATCAGGTCGTCGACCAGTTCCTGCGAATAGACCAGGTTCGCGTCGTCGCAGACCTCCCTGAAGATCTTGATGTACTCGTCCATCGTCGGCGGGCCGATGTAGAACTTGTAGGGGATGCGCCGCAGCAGGGCCTCGTCCACGAGCTGGGACGGCGGCTTGTTGGTTGAGAAGATGATCAGGCCGCCGAACGGCACCGCGAACTTCTTGCCGGTATGCAGCGTCAGGAAGTCTGTGCCGCGCTCCAGCGGAAACACCCAGCGGTTGAGGATGTCTTCGACGCGCGCCTCCTGGCGGCCCAGGTCATCGATCAGCAGCACGCCGCTGACCGCCTTCAGGTGCAGCGGCGCCTCGCTGTAGCGAAGCTGCTCGTTGTAGTTGATGTCGAGCATCTTCATCGTCAGCTCGCCGCCGGTGATGGCGATGGGGCGGTGGCAGCGCAGCCAGCGCGGGTCCTCGGCCTGTACCATCAGGTCCGCACCGCCCGCGGCCGCATCGCGCCGGCCCGGCAGGCCGGCGATGGGCTGGTGCAGCGACGGGTCGTAGATGTTGATGACCTGCGAGCCGACCGACAGGGCATAGGGGACGTAGATGTACTGCTCGAAGCTGTCGGCGACAGCGACCGCGATCGACGTCTTGCCGTTGCCGGGCTCGCCGTAAAGCAGCAGCGACCGGCCGGAGTTGACAGCCGGGCCGAGGCGCTCGACCAATCCGGGCGGCAGCGTCAGGCGCGACAGCGACTTCCTCAGGCGCACCGTGTCGACGCGGTCGTTGATGATGCGCTGGCGCTCGACCTGGGCCGAGAACTGCTCGAGCGTGACCGGCGCCGGCCCGGCATAGTTGGAGAGTTCCAGCGCGCGGACCGCCGCATTGCGGCCTTGCTCGCTCAGGCCATAGCGCAGCTCCGATGTCAGCCAGGCCCGGTCGGTGGCGCCCATGGATTCCACCAGGCGACGCTCATAGGCCAGGTCCATCAGCTTGTCGACGATCGCGAGCGGCAGCTTGATCTCGTTGGCGACGGCCCGCTTCGTCTCGTGACCGTACGAGAACATGATCTTCAGCATCAGGTCGAGAACGAAAAAGCGGTTGAGCCCGGTGTCCTCGATCTTGGTGACCGGCGGGACGGAATAGTTGAAGAAGCTGTCGAGACCCTCGCTGGTGATCGCACCGATCGCCATCAGGCACTCACCCAGAGGCCGGCCGCTGGCACGCTGATATTCGAGCGCGCGATCGACGTCTTCCGGCCGGACATATCCGGCCTTTACCAGTTCTTCGCCCAATGCCACGCGCGGTACTCCTCGAATCTTAATCGGCCCACGCCCTGATGATGCCACAAATGGGGCGTAGCACCCACAATAGGTGCAGAGAAACTTCTGAGGCTCCGGCCTTCGTGTTAGCCTGTACTTGTGATGGGCGATTTGGGCGCTCCAATTGAGTAAATGTGGCAGCAACTGGCGGCGGGGCCATCCCGAGCCTGGCGATGCGCTGACTCGTGCCTTCTCCTTAAAGCGAGGGGGCGGCAGTGCTCGTCACTGAATCCTTGGCGGGACTGGACGTCGGCGGGGCCGTTGTCTGGGGGGCCACGGCGTTCGTTTCGCTGTATCTGCTGATTACTGTCCGGACTCTGCGGATTCTGTTCGGCACTATGTCAGTCGTGCTGATCGCACTGGGCCTTGCCGTCCAGACCGGCCTCGTCAGCATTCCCGGTCCCACGTCCAACATCAGCCGCGCGTTTCTCGCCGCCAGCAGCATCCCCATGCTGTTCGCCATCCTTCTGGCGGTGCAGTACCGTAACAAGAGCGCGCTCCAGGGCCGGCAGATCGACATGCTCAACGCCGACAACGCCCGCAAGAGCTTTCTGCTGACCCAGGCGATCGAAGGTCTCAGCGAAGGCCTGGTGATCATGGACGCGCGCAAGACCGTGCTCTACGCCAACCGCGCCGCCCGCTCCTATATCGACATCGGCCTGTTCCGCGACAAGTTCCTCGAGGCGGCCCGTTACGTGGACCCGCATTCCGGTGCGCCGCTTCCCAAGAGCAAGCGGCCGTCGACGCTGGCGCTGGCCGGCATGACGGTGCTCGAAGAGGAGTTGCTGCTGGCACTGCCGGACTCCGATCGCGAGGTGCGGCTGCTGGAATCCGCGGTGCCGCTGCATGCCCACGACGGCAAGGTAGACGGCGCCATCCTGTGGTTCCGCGACATTACCGGCGAGCGCGAGCTCGAGCGCAAGAATCGCGACATCGAGCAGCAGCTCACCCAGGCGCAGAAGCTCGAGGCCGTTGGCCAGCTTGCCGGCGGTATCGCCCACGACTTCAACAACCTGCTGCAGGTGATCATGGGCAACGTCGACTTCCTGCTCGAGGGCAAGGAAGCCGATCCGTCGCCGTCCAGCCGCTTCCTGAAGCAGATCAAGATGGCCGGCGAACGGGGGTCCCAGCTCACCAGGCGTCTTCTCGCCTTCTCCAAGGGCCAGCCGGACGACCCGATCTCGGTCGACCTCAACGAACTGATCAAGGGCGTCACGCCGCTGCTGGAGCGGAGCCTGGGTGGCCAGGTCAAGATCAGCGAGAAACTGTCAGACGGCCTCGGCCACACGCTGATCGATCCCAACGCGTTCGAGAACGCCCTGCTCAACCTGGCGGTGAACGCGCGCGACGCCATGCCGGCAGGCGGCATGCTCAGCATCACCAGCCGGCGTCAGATCGTCTCCGAGGACGGGCCCGATGCGGTGCCGGGTCTGGTGCCGGGCGGCTACGTCGTGCTCGAGGTGCGCGACACCGGCATCGGCATGACCGAAGAGGTGAAGCAGCGCATCTTCGAGCCGTTCTACACCACCAAGGCCCACGACGTGGGCAGCGGCCTCGGCCTCGCCATGGTCTATAGCTTCGTCCAGCGTTCGGGCGGCGTGATCAGGGTCGAGAGCGAACCGGGCCACGGCACGGCCTTCACCATGTGGCTGCCTGAAGTCGAGCCCGTGGGCGGGCAAGTCGCGCTGGCGTCGGCTACCGCCGTAGCGTGGAAGGGCGAGGAAACCGTGCTCGTCGTTGACGATGACGACGATGTGCGGGACATGATCGTGCAGATGGTCGAATCCATCGGCTACAAGGTCTACTCGAGGGATAACGCGGTCGAGGGGCTGCTTTTCCTGCAGCGGCATCCGGAAGTCGAGATCCTGCTGACCGATGTCGCCATGCCCGGCGCCTATAACGGGCTGCAGTTCGCAGACCGCGCCATCAAGGCCAAGCCGGACCTGCGGGTGGTGATCACCACCGGCTATGCCGAGAAGTTCGACAAGGAGCTCATGGACATGGGCGATCACGCCAGCGTCCTGCTGAAGCCCTTCACCAAGGACGACCTGGCCGCCAAGGTCGCCCGTCACGCGACCCATCACGCGCGGGTTGCCTGACTCCGCCCCCTATTTCTGACGTTCCGCGTACCAGTCCAGCGTGCTCTTCACCGCCTGCCGCAGGTCGACAGTGACCCGGAGGCCAAGCTCTCCCGTGGTCCGCGACAGATCGGGCAGGTAGATGTCGCGTGGTGCGCCCGGCCGGGCTGGCGTGCGGACCAGGACCTCGTCCGGCCGCCCCGCCTCCGCGCTGACCAGCCTGGCCAGTTCGGCGATCGACACCGCTTCGGCGCCGCCTACATTGTACGGCCGGCAGGTCCGGCCGCGGACCAGAACGGTCAGCAGCCAGATCGCCAGGTCCGTGCCGTACAGGTAGGAGCGCATGGCCGTGCCGTCGCCGGCGATGACGATGTCTCTCCCGGCGAGCGCGTCGCGGATGAAGTTGCCCATGGCCAGCCCGCCGTCGAGCGGTAGCCAGGCGCCGGTGAAGGCGAAGCAGCGGGCGATGGCGGCCCGGAAGCCATACTGCTCGCTGCCGGCGGCGACCATGGTCTCCATCATCCGCTTGGACTCGGCGTAGACGGCGCGGTAGGCGGCGTAGTCGCTGGCCCCGGCCGGGCCTTCCACGGCCGCGCCGGACGACGGCGGATCGACGGGCCGGTAGACGGCGCCGGACGAGCTCAGCAGCACGGCTTCGGTGCCGTGCGCCGCGGCCAGATCGATGATGTGGCGGGTGCCGCCCAGCGCGGCGTCGAGATGGCGGCCGGCGGAATGGCCGGCGTCGCCCTCGTTGGCGGCGTGGATGATATGGGTGAACCGGCGGTCGCCGGGATCGAACGACGCGACGTCGCCGGAAAGCACCGTCAGGCCCGGCCGGCCGCGCAGGTGGCTGCCCCGGGCCGCCAGGAAGCCGGCGGCGTCCCGGCTGAGGACCGTCAGCTGAAGGTCCAGCCCGTGTTCGGTGTCCGCCCACAACAGCCCCTCGACCAGCCACATGCCGAAAAAACCGGTGCCGCCGGTGATCAGGATCGAGGCGCCCGCCAGCGCGCCGCGCAGCGGTGCGATACCGCTGGCGATGTGGTCCAGATCCTGCCGTGACAGACTAAATCCGTCCGGTGTCATGGCGTTCTCCGGTGCTCGAGCAGGTAGCGCCTGGCCGCTTCGAAATTGTCCCAGATCGGACCGGGCTCCGGCGCGGCGCCGGCGTCGCAGCGGCCCGGCCGTTTCCACAGGCAGTCTCCCCGCAGGGCGGTTCCGTCGGCCGCACGGTCGCCCGCGAAGCAGGCGAGCTTGCGATAGGACGGATCGGGCACCGTCACGCCCTGCCTTGTGATGATCGCGTTGTACGCGGCCGATTGCTTGGGCAGGCTTTCGGCCGTTGCGTCGTAGAGGCGGACGTCGCGCGGCAGCCAGGTCTGGCCGCCGGTCTCGGTCCAGTACATGCCATAGACGCCGACGCCGCAGATCGTCCGGTCGCGGCTGGCGGCGTCGAAGACCTCCATGTAGGACCGTCCCCTTGTCCACGGGATGCTGAACACGTCGGACGCGCCGATCGACAGCGACAGCGCCGACCATGCCAGCACCAGGCCGCCGGCGAGCGCCGCGCGCCCGCCGCGCGGCAGCACCCGTCCTTCGAGCACGCGCTGGACGATCCGGCTGGTGCCGACGCCGGCGAGGACCGCGAGCAGCACGATCGCCGGATAGATGAACCGGTATTCCTTGTGGGCGATGAAGGAGTGGACGAGGAAGATCGTCAGCGCCACCGCCAGCAGCAGCGGCAAGCGGCGCGTGCCGAGGGCGACGGCCGCGGCGACCAGCAGGAAGCCGGCCAGGCCCCATATCTGCAGCGGTACAAGGAGCAGCGTGGCGAACGGGCTGACGCCGGCACCCTTGCTGACGCCTACGACCACGTTGAGCCAGAAATTGAGCCAGATGGATTGCAGCGGCAGGCCGAGCGTCGCCCAGTCGAGCACCGCGGCCAGCGCCACCGGGATGGCGGCGCCGCCCATGAAGGCGGCCCACGGCTTCCAGCCGCGGGTCACGCCGCAGATGCCGAGCGCCGCGACGGCCAGGGCGGGCGACAGGTGGAAACGCAGCACCACCGCCATGCCGAGCATGACGCCAGACCAGAACAGGCGACGCCGCGAAACCGCGGCGCCTTCGCCCGCGTAGCCGAGATAGAGCCCGAGCACCATGAAGTTCGCGGCGACGACCTCGGTCAGGGTGTGGTTCGACATGTAGACCAGGTCGATCCATACCGCGCAGCATCCGGCCGCGACAAAGCCGCCGGCGCGGCCCGACACGGCCCTGCCCCAGCCCCAGGCGCAGGCCACCGGCACGCAGGCGGCCGCCGCCATGAAGAGGGCGATCGGCAGGTTGACCAGCCACGGCGCGTCGCCCATCAGGCCGCCCAGCCACATCAGGGCGGAGAGGGCGCCCGGCAACAGCCAGGACCGGATGCCCACATGCCATTCCCAGCTCATCAGCCCGGTGCCGAACGCCAGCCGGTGCGCCGGCTCGGTGACCTGGAAGATTTCGTCCGGGTAGACGATGTTGGGCAGCAGGAAATAGACCGCCAGCCTCAGGGTGAAGGCGGCGGCCAGCACCAGCAGGAGCTCCACCGGGACCGGCATGGATGTCCGGGGCGTCACGGCGCGCGCGGAGTCCGGCGTGTCGACGTTTCCGCTGCCGTCGCCGAACAGTTGCAAGTCCCCGAGCCTCCAGAACGGTTGCCGCCTCGCCGCCGAGAGTAGCCATTCCCGCCGTGGCGGACAACGCCGACCCGGCTGGTGGTCCTATTCGGCGGCGGGCAGGGTGGCGGGCTCAGTCGTCGCCCGGAATGCGGCGTTCGGTCTTGATGGCCTGGTAAGCCGTGTTGAGGCGCTGCGAGATGTCCGCGAGGACCTTGATCAGGGCCTGGGGCGGATTGCGATGCAGGAAGTGGTCGGGATGGCAGACCGAAATCTGCTGATGGAACGCCCGCTGGACGCCCAGCAGGAAGTAGGGGGCGTTCTGCGACATGTAATGACTGACGTTGCAGATCTCGAACACCTGCAGGATCGCATTCTTGGCGTGCAGCGTGGTCTTGCCGTCCACGGCCTCGAAGGGCAGGAACGCGCGCTGGTCGTTCAGCACGTCGGACACGCGCGTGCCGCGTCCCGCATACATGTAACCGAACAGGCTGACGCCGGTGCTGAGCTGAACTTCGACGAGAATACGCTGCTTTTCGACGTGTTGCTGACTTTGCATCGCCGCTTAATCTTTCCTTGAAACGCAAACGGTTGGCGGCCAAAGGTCGCCAACCGAGTCAACACCGGCCCAGCATGTCCGGCAAGTCAAATCAGTCGCCAGGCAGGCCGCCGGGCGCCGCAGTGGTATCAGGTTGTGTTGTCGGGCACCAGGCGCGGCGAGGTCAGGCTTCCGGCGATGCGCGCGAAGATGGTGACCATGTCCGAGATGTTGTTCACCGTCGACGTGCAACTGCCGCCGCTGGCGTAGAACTTGCCGGAGTCGGAAGCGATCGCCTTCATGGTGTCGCAGGGCGAGATATAGGGGCTGTCGGTGCTGCAGCCGCCCGATGTGGGCGAACTGTAGGCGACCGCATAGATCCAGGTGGCCGTCGCCGCGGTCTTCGCCGCCGTGGCCGCGTCTACGGCCTGCTGGCACTGGTCGTTATAGAGTCCCGATCCGACCTTGGCGGAAGTGGCGCCCGCGTCGCCGTCGCTGAGCAGGATCATGACGGCCTGGGTGCCGGTCGTGGCGTTCGCCGCCAGCTGGGCCTGCGCCGCGGTGATGACGGCGGCGAAATAGGTGCCCTGGCCGATCTGCGAGCCCATGCCCTGGGTGCAGCCCGAAGCGCCGCCACCGAATGCCCTGACGATGTTGGAGCCCGTCGCCATCGTGGTCGTCGTGTCGCTCGCCTTGTAGTCGCTGGCGAGCGAGATGATCGAATAGGTTGGCGACGCGTTGTAGGCCAGGGTGGTGGGCGAGTCGCCGCTGCAGTTGTAATGCATGTTGGCGGTGGCTGCGGTAACGCCCGGGAAGGTCATCAGCGAGACCTTGTCCATGGACGGGTACATGCCCTCCAGCAGCTTCTGGCCGCCCAGTTTCGCGCAGGTGAGGCGCGTCTGGGTCGTGGCGTTGCAATAGCCGTCATAGGTGTTCATCGAGCTGGTGGTGTCGATGATCATGACGATGTTGTAGGGCTTCGGCTGGTTGCCGGCGGCGGCGGCGGTCGCCTGAACGGTGACGGTGACGGTGTTCTGGCCGAAGATGCGGGCGAAAAACGTCGGGATCGTCGCGGTCTGCATCACGGTGATGGCGTTGCCTGCCGGCGATCCGGCACAGGGCAAGCCCAGCGACGTAAGGCAGCGCACCATCGGATAGCCGCTCACCATGGTCACGGTGAAGCCGGGCGCGACATTCTTGTTGCCGGTCGTGGCGCTGTAGCTGTTCGCGGTGGAGACGCCCGCGCTCTGATAGATTTGCGCGGCTCCGGCGAGCGCCGACTGGTCCGTCGCGTTCTGCAGCTGGCGGCGGACATTGTAAACGTAGGAGATGTCGATGACGACAGCCGCGACGCCCATGAGAGCGATCATGGCGATGGCGACGATGATCGCGACCGAGCCTCGCTTGTCGGCACCCGCCCTGCGCAGGAAAGACATCATGGCCATCATTCCACTCTTATGCTGGTCGTGCTGGAGAGGTTGCAATTGGGCAAATAGTTCGTTCCATAGACGATCGCGCTGCAGGCGTCGTATCTGACCGTAAGCGTCGCCTGAAGGCCTTGACTGGCGTCGAAATAACCTTTGCAGGTAGCTTCGGTGGTATTGCCAGCACAACTGTTGGCGCCGACCGACATGACATAAAAGTCGAGACTCCCCTGCGCCAAGCCCGGCGCCGAGGCATAGACTGCTGCCTTCGTCGAGGCGATGGGAGTGGTCGATCCCCGCGAAATCGCCAATGTCCGGCCGCCCACACGCACCGCCTCGGTCAACTGGATGTAGTTGTTGATCAGGATGCCGAACTGGAACATGCCGATCAGCAACATGAACAGCACGGGCGCCAGCAACGCGAACTCGATGACAGCCGAACCCGTCGCCTCGCGCCTGAAGAGGAGACCCAGCGCCGCTAGGGTGCTGATCAGGCCATTTCGATATCGCACATTCATCCGCGCTGAACCGATTCGCATTGTTGCCACAATATACGAAAGGACTCGGGCGGTGACAATAAATATGTCAATCCAGAGTTTGAGAGTGTGGTAGCGGGCAAATTCAGGTCGATCAAAAGCCACCAATACATGAATTAATAAGAGATTAAATTGAGGCATAAGCATGGTATTCATGTGCGTATTCATCGATCCGGTGAGATCACGTGCATGCGGTTCCCGGACACGCCAGAGTTGTGGACTGGCTCCTCAAGATAAATCTACGGCGCACTTTTTCAGGTGCCGTATTGTTAAGGTCGCTTTTCGCAGGTGGCGGCACGCGGGGGGGCGCAGATATTTCAATTTTTATCGGTTTTCGAGCCGCCAGACGCGTGCTTCGTCTGGTGTGGTATCGGGAGATGCGGCCCCGGAAATGCGCCGCGCCGCGCTTGGATTGCTTTCTGGGCCCGGTCCTTCAGGATAGTGTGATCGCGGTCATCGAGGAGCGGAACGAACGTGGCATCTGAAGCGAACGGCCGACTGGCGCGGCATGTCGGGTTGATGGTGCTGGCATGCGCCCTGGCGCTGGCCGGATGCCAGTCGGGCGCCAGGCCGGAAGCCAGGAAGCAGGCGGTGCGCCAGCCGGACAAGGGACTGGTCACGACCACGCTGGCAAGCGCGGCGGAGCGCTCCGGCGACCTGGTTTCGGCGCAGAAGTACTATGGGCAGCTCATCGCCGACGGTCTTGCCAGCGAAAATACCTACGAGCGGCGCGGCGAGATACTGCTCGAGCTTGGCCTGCCGCAGGAGGCTGACGCGGTATTCGCGGCGGCGCTGAAGGCGGGCTTCGACAGCGTGCCGATCCGGCGGGGCTATGGCAGGGCGCTCGCCTGGCTGTCGCAGCCAGCGGCGGCGCTGGTCCAGTATGACGCGGTGCTGGCCAGGAACCCGGTCGACGTCAAGGCCATGAACGGCCGCGGCGTCGCGCTCGACATGCTGGGGCGCCAGGACGCCGCGCAGGCCCAGTACCGGCTTGCCATGGCGCAGGCGCCCGGCGACCTTGCGGTGCAGAACAACCTGGCCATGTCGTACGCGCTCTCCGGCAGGATCGGCGAGGCGGTCGCCATCCTCGAGCGCATCAACGCGTCGGGCGCTTCGACCGTACAGCACCGGCAGAACCTGGCGCTGCTCTACGGCGTGCTGGGCAAGACCGACAAGGCCCAGGCCCTCGCCAGCCAGGATCTGCCGCCGGAGGACGTGGCGCGCAACATGGCGGCCTATGCGACCATGCAGGTGCTGTATGACGGGCAACCCGCCGCCGCGGTGCCGGCCTCCATGCCGGCCGCCGCCTCGCCGCCCGCGGCGAAGCCGCAGCAGGCCGAGGCGCCGCCGGTGGCGAAGATTGCGCCGGAGGCTGCCGTGCCTTCGGCTGTCCCGCCGCAGCCGCAAACGGCTGCCACCGTCACGCCCCCGCCGGCGGCCGCGCCCGTGCCGACGGTTGCGCCAGTGCCGGCGGTTACGGCACCTTCGCCGCCGGTGAAGCCGTCCGAGACGCCGTCGCAGACATCAGTTCAGGAGATACCGACCGCCGCTCAGCCGGTTACGGCACCGCCGCCCCCGGCCCAGGTCAGGCAGCCCTGGGTGGTCGATCTCGGCGTGTTCGAGACCGATGTGGCGGCGCGCGAAGTCTGGACGAAGATCAAGCAGCAACAGTCCCAGTTCAGTCAGGCGGTGCATTATCTCGAGCCCGAGGGCACGGCCCGGCGGCTGCTGGCCGGTCCGTTCTGGGGCGACGAGGCCGCGCGAAGCGCGTGCGCCGCGGTGCGCGGCCAGGGATTGAAATGCGATCCGCGCCAGGCGTCGGCGGTGCGGTCCGGCGCCGCCGGCCCGTCCGCGGCGCCGGCGCCGTAGTCAGAACGCCTTGAGCGACTTGATCACGGCGGGGCCCAGCAGCACAGCGAACAGCGACGGCAGGATGAACACCACCAGTGGCACGGTCAGGATCGCCGGGAGCCGTGCCGCCTTGGCTTCGGCCTTGAGCATGCGTTGCTCGCGGAAGTCGCTGGCCAGCACACGAAACGACTGACCGAGCGGCGTGCCGTAGCGTTCGGTCTGGCCCAGGGTGTTGACCACGGACTCGATGGACGACGTGCCCGTCCGGTACATCATGTTGTCCAGCGCCTCCTGGCGGCGGGGCAGGATGTTCAGCTCGACGGAGGTCAGCATCAGCTCGTCGGCGAGCACCGGGTGGCTGTGGCCGATTTCGCCCGAAACGCGCTGGAACGCGGCGTCCAGGCCAAGGCCCGCTTCGGTGCACACGACCATCAGGTCGAGCGCATCCGGCAGCGCACGGTCCAGCTTTTCCTTGCGCTTCTTGACGATCCAGCCGACCACCCATTCGGGCAGCTTGAAGCCGAGGATGGCGAAGCCGACCAGGCCGGCCATCTTGAGGAATTGAGGCTTTTCGTGCAGCGCCGGTATGGTGTTGTAGAGCAGGAAGGCCACGACCACGCCGACCAGCGGCATGATGGCGCTGATGAAGATGTAGATGCCCAGCGCCTCGGTGGACCGCCATCCGGCTTGCGACAGGAAGCGGCGTGTCTTGGTCGACTGCTCGCTCTGCGCCCGGCGAAGGTTGGAACCCAGCCGGTTGAACAGGCTGACGGTCTGGAACTCGCGGCGCACCGAGGTCTTGGCCTGGGAGGCGCGTTCGCGCCGTATCAGGTCCGCCTTGTGCGCCGTCATTTCCTTCATGCGGGCGGCCAGGTGGTCGCGCTCGATCAGGTTCACCCAGACCAGGAACACCGCCACCATGATGATCACCATGGCGGCGAGCGTGGTCAGCTCGGTGCTGGAGGCATTCTCGAAGAAGGCGGTGATCGGGTTCAAAAGTCGAACCTCACCAGCTTGCCCATCACCAGGAAGCCCAGGCCGAGGCTGCCGCCGGCGAAATACAGCACCTTGTGGCCGGTGGGATCCGTGAACAGCGTGTTGATGTAGTCGGGGTTGAGCACCATCAGGGCGCCGACCACCAGGAACGGCAGGCTGCCGACGATGATCGCCGAGGCCCGGGCCTCGGATGTCAAAGCGTGGATCTTCAAATGCATCTGCTGACGCAGGCGGAGCAGCCGCGACAGGTTTGTCAGGGTCTCGCCCAGATTGCCGCCCGTCTCCTGGGTGATCGACAGCGAGATGCTGAGGAAGGCGAAGTCACTCAGGCCGATGCGCCTCACCGAGCGGGCGAATGCGTCTTCCAGCGGAATGCCGATACGCATCTGATCGCTGATCTTGGTGAACTCGACCGCGGCCGGACCCTTGAGATCGCGGGAGATCGCGAAGATTGCCTCGGACACGGGCAGCCCGGACTTGACGCTGCGCACGATCAGGTCGATGGCATCGGGCAGGTCTTTCAGGAAGCGCGCGCCACGCTTCTTGCCGGCCGACGAGACGAAATAGCTCGGTAGCGCGATACCGACGGCAAGCGCCCCGGTCAGCGACACCAGGAAGCCCAGCTTCAGCACCAGCGCGAACAGCAGCAGCGCGAACAGCGCCAGTCCGGCGGCGATGATCAGCATGGTCGAGACGCTGATGTTCAGTCCGGCGCGTTCCAGCTTCAGCGTCAGCAGATCCACGCTCGGCAGCAGCGAACCCATGCCGCCGCCTTCCGCCGCCTTCGATGCGCGGCGCTGGTTGGCCGCGGCCTTCAACGTCGGCGACGACGGATCGGACTTCTTGCCCGGCTTCGCGCCGGGCAGGCCGCCGGTCACGGCCACCTGCGACAGCCGCTTCTGCAGGCGCCGCTCGTCGGCCGAGCCCATCGTCATCAACGCCATGATCACCAGGATCAGGACGATACAGAGACCGCCCAGCAACAGCGAATTGGCCTGCAGGAGTTCTATCATTGCGCGTTCTCGTTCAGCGCGGCCAGCAGCACCCGGTCGTAACCGAAATACCCGGCCTTCTTGAGGAAGGCAGGCCGCAGGCCGGTGTAGCGGAAGTCGCCGACCAGGCGGCCTTCATGCAGCGTGCCGCCATAATCGAAGGTGAACAGATCCTGCATCAGGATCACATCGCCCTCGAGGCCGAGGACTTCGGAAACCTGGGTGATGCGGCGGATGCCGTCGCGCATGCGCTCGATCTGCACGATCATGTCGATGGCGTTGGCGATCTGGGTGCGCAGGCCGCGCTCGCTCATGGAGTGGCCGCCCATGGAAATCATGTTTTCGATGCGGATCAGCGCCTCGCGCGACGAGTTGGCGTGGACCGTGCTGAGCGAGCCGTCATGGCCGGTGTTCATGGCCTGCAGCATGTCAATGACTTCGCTGCCGCGCACCTCGCCCAGCACAATGCGGTCCGGCCGCATCCGCAGACTGTTCTTGACAAGGGCGCGCATGCTCACCTCGCCATTGCCTTCGAGGTTGGCGTTGCGGGTTTCCAGGCGCACCACATGGCTTTGCTGC
>CALQFM020000076.1 GCA_943329845.2 Candidatus Kuenenia stuttgartensis
CGCCCGTCTCGGCGAGCACCTTCGTGATCGCCGCCGTCAGCGACGTCTTGCCATGATCAACGTGGCCGATCGTGCCGACGTTGCAATGCGGCTTGTTCCGCTCAAACTTTCCCTTACCCATGGGCTTTATCCTTCCAATTTCTCTGCGTTACGCGCGTTTCGCGACAACCTCGTCACTGACGGCCTTGGGAACGGGCGCGTAGTGCGAGAACTGCATGGTGTACTGGGCGCGGCCCTGGGTCATGGACCGCAGGGTATTGACGTAGCCGAACATGTTTGCGAGCGGGACCGACGCCTTGATGGTGTTGGCATTACCGCGCATGTCGGTGCCTTCGACGAGACCGCGGCGGCTGTTCAGGTCGCCCATCACGTCGCCGACATAATCTTCCGGGGTCACCACCTCGACAGCCATGATCGGCTCGAGGAGCTGGATACCCGCCTTCTGTGCACCCTCGCGGAACGCCGCGCGGCCGGCGATCTCGAACGCCAGTACGCTGGAGTCCACGTCGTGGTACGCGCCGTCGATCAGCGACACCTTGTAGTCGATGACCGGGAAGCCCGCGAGCACGCCGGTGTCGGCAACGCTGTGGACGCCCTTCTCGACACCAGGGATGTATTCGCGCGGCACCGAGCCGCCGACGATCAGCGATTCGAAGACGCCGCCCGTACCGGGTTCACCCGGTTCCATGACGATCTTCACGCGGGCGAACTGGCCCGAACCGCCGGTCTGCTTCTTGTGGGTGTAGTCCACCTCGGCGCGGCGGGTCAGGGTCTCGCGGTACGCCACCTGCGGCGCGCCCACGTTCGCCTCGACCTTGAACTCGCGCTTCATGCGATCGACGATGATTTCCAGGTGCAGTTCGCCCATGCCCTTGATGATGGTCTGACCGCTTTCGTGGTCGACCGACACGCGGAACGAGGGATCTTCCTGGGCCAGGCGATGCAGGGCGACGCCCATCTTCTCCTGGTCGGCCTTGGTCTTCGGCTCGACGGCCACCTCGATGACGGGGTTCGGGAATTCCATGCGCTCGAGCACGACCGGCTTCACCGGATCGCACAGCGTGTCGCCCGTGGTCGATTCCTTCAGGCCGCAGAAGGCGATGATGTCGCCGGCGCGGGCTTCCTTGACGTCTTCGCGATGGTTCGCGTGCATCTGCAGCATGCGGCCGACGCGCTCGCGCTTGCCCTTCACCGAGTTCAGCACCTGGGTGCCGCTCTCGACCACGCCCGAATAGACGCGCACGAAGGTCAGCGAGCCGACGAAGGGATCGTTCATGATCTTGAACGCCAGGCCGGCGAAAGGCTGCGAGTCGTCGGCGCTGCGCTCGGTGGTCTCGTCGCTGTCCGGCAGGAGGCCGACATAGGGCTTCACATCGAGCGGCGACGGCAGGAAATCGACGACGGCGTCGAGCAGCGGCTGCACGCCCTTGTTCTTGAACGCGGTGCCGTTCAGCACCGGCACGAACGCACCGCCGATGGTGCCCTTGCGGATGCAGCGCTTCAGCGTCTCTTCGTCCGGCTCGTTGCCGTCCAGATACAGCTCGAGCGCTTCCTCGTCCTGCTCCACGGCCAGCTCGAGCATCTCGAGGCGGGCGGTCGCGGCGGCATCGGCGAGGTCGGCCGGAATGTCGACGTAATCGAACTCGGCGCCCAGCGTCTCGTCGCGCCAGATCACGGCCTTGTTCTTCACCAGGTCGATCAGGCCCTTGTAGTCGCTCTCGGAACCGATCGGCAGCTGGACCACCAGCGCGGTCGCGCCCAGGCGGTCGCGGATCATGCTCAGGGTGCGATCGAAGTTGGCGCCGGTGCGGTCCATCTTGTTGATGAAACACATCCGCGGCACGCCGTATTTGTCGGCCTGGCGCCACACGGTCTCGGACTGGGGCTCGACACCCGCGACGCTGTCGAACACGGCGACGGCGCCGTCGAGCACGCGCAGGCTGCGCTCGACCTCGATGGTGAAGTCCACGTGGCCGGGCGTGTCGATGATGTTGATGCGGTGGTCGCGCCAGAAACAGGTGGTGGCGGCCGACGTGATCGTGATGCCGCGCTCCTGCTCCTGCTCCATCCAATCCATGGTGGCGGCGCCATCATGGACTTCGCCGATCTTGTGGCTGCGGCCGGTGTAGTAAAGGATACGCTCGGTCGTGGTCGTCTTGCCGGCATCGATGTGCGCCATGATGCCGATGTTACGATACATGTCGAGCGAGGTGGTGCGGGACATCTGAATCAAGCCTTCAAGTTTTGCCGGTTACCAGCGGTAATGCGAGAAAGCGCGGTTGGCTTCCGCCATACGATGCGTGTCTTCGCGCTTCTTGACGGAGGAGCCGCGGTTGTCGCTGGCTTCCATGAGCTCTTTGAACAGGCGCTCTTCCATCGTGTTCTCGGACCGCTTGCGGGCGGCTTCGATCAGCCAGCGGATGGCCAGCGCCTGGGCGCGGTCGGAGCGAACCTCGACCGGCACCTGATAGGTGGCACCACCGACGCGGCGCGACCGAACCTCGATCTGCGGGCGGACGTTGTCGAGCGCGTCGTGGAAAACGCGGACCGGCTCGTTCTTGCCGACCTTCTCGATGCGGGTGAAGGCGCCGTAGACGATGTCTTCGGCAGCGGACTTCTTCCCGTGGAACATCAGGTTGTTGATGAACTTGGAAACCACCACGTCGCCGTACTTGGCGTCGGGGAGGACTTCACGTTTTTCAGCGGCGCGACGGCGCGACATACTGGCTCTCCTTACTTCGGACGCTTCGCGCCGTACTTCGAACGGCGTTGACGACGGTCCTTGACGCCCTGCGTGTCGAGCACGCCGCGCAGGATGTGATATCGGACACCGGGAAGATCCTTCACGCGGCCACCGCGGATCAGCACGACCGAGTGCTCCTGCAGGTTGTGGCCTTCGCCCGGGATATAGCTGGTGACCTCGAAACCATTGGTGAGGCGCACACGGGCGACCTTGCGGAGCGCCGAGTTCGGCTTCTTCGGGGTCGTCGTGTAGACGCGCGTGCAAACGCCGCGCTTCTGCGGACAAGCTTCGAGCGCCGGAACCTTATTGCGTTTCACCGGCTGCTGGCGCGGCTTGCGGATCAACTGGTTAATCGTCGGCATGTGAACCCTTTGGCGTCCATCTTCAACAGGCGCGGCACATGCCGCGTTCAACTAGCAAAAAACCAACGGCATGCCACCGCTTTAGCGGCTGCCGCTGATTTGTTCTCGGGGTGATCGGAAGAGGCTGACATCCACTACTGGGACTGTCACAGCGCAGCGTCTAGGAATTGGCCTACAGCCTGCACCCTCGAGAGGCGCGGAACATACGAGCGACCTGCCCCTCCGTCAAGCGTTAGATCGCAGATTGTTGGCACCGCGCCAAAGCCGCCAATGCGGCGGAAATCCTGACTAAATCCGCCCGCCGCAACGCTGCTATGCTGCGACTGTTCCATCAGGGAGGGTGCAATGGCGACAACGACGGGACAATGCCTCTGCGGAATGGTCCGCTACCGGGTGACCGGGCCGCTGGGCGAGGTGCGGTATTGCCATTGCCGCATGTGCCGACGTGCCACCGGCAGCGCGTTCTCGGCCAATGCGCCTGTTCCGGTGGAAAGATTCGCGTTGCTGGCTGGCGCGGAAAGCATCCGCGAATACGAGGCATCGCCCGGCGCGTTCCGCTGTTTTTGCGGGAATTGCGGCTCGCCGGTATTTGCCAGGCTGGCGCGCGATCCCGGCCATGTCCGAATCAGGCTGGGTGGACTGGAAGCGCCGGACGGTGTTGTCGTCACCGGCCATGTGTGGACCGAATCGAAGGCCGACTGGTTCACGATCCAGGACGACCTGCCACAACACCGTCACGGGTTCGGCTGAGGAAGCCGACAGGCCCAGAAACGAAAAGCGCGCGGCCCTTTCGGAGCCGCGCGCTTTCCCGAACGCGATGTGCGAATGGCCTACTCGGCCGCCGGCGCCGCCGGGCCTGCCTCGGCGGCCGGGATCATCCCGGCTACTTCCGGCTGCTCGGCCTGCTGGGCATCGAGATACTCGCGGTCCCGGCGGTGCGCGACCTGGCGCAGCCGGTTCATCATGTTGCCGGTACCGGCCGGGATGAGGCCGCCGACGATGACGTTCTCCTTCAGGCCGTACAGCCGGTCGATCTTGCCGTTGACCGCCGCCTCGGTGAGGACGCGGGTGGTCTCCTGGAACGACGCCGCCGAGATGAACGAACGGGTCTGCAGCGACGCCTTGGTGATGCCGAGCAGGACCGGTTCGGAGGTGGCGATCTTGCCGCCTTCCTTCTGGGTCTTCTCGTTGAGTTCGTCGAACTCGGTCCGGTCGACCTGTTCGCCCTTCAGGAAGGTCGTGTCGCCCGGGTTGAGGATTTCGACCTTCTGCAGCATCTGGCGAACGATCACCTCGATGTGCTTGTCGTTGATCTTCACGCCCTGCAACCGGTAGACCTCCTGGATCTCGTTCACCAGGTAGTTGGCCAGCGCCTCGACGCCCTGCACGCGCAGGATGTCGTGCGGCACCGGATTGCCTTCCAGCACGTACTCGCCGCTCTCGATGTAGTCGCCCTCGCGCACGCTGATGTGCTTGCCCTTGGGGATCAGGTACTCGACGGGATCGCCGTCGCCATCCTTCGGCTTGATCACGATCCGCTGCTTGTTCTTGTAGTCCTTGCCGAACTCCACATAGCCCGAGTTCTCGGCGATGATGCCGTGATCCTTGGGCCGGCGGGCCTCGAACAGCTCGGCCACGCGCGGCAGACCGCCGGTGATGTCGCGGGTACGCGCCGCTTCACGCGGAATACGCGCGACCACGTCGCCGGCATGCAGGTCGACGCCGTCATTGACGGTCAGGATCGCATCCACCGACAGCATGTAGCGGGCTTCGAGGCCGTTCGACAGGTGGACGAGCTCGCCCGCCTTGTCCCGCAGGGTGATGCGGGGACGCAGGTCGACGCCCTTGGGCTGCGAACGCCAGTCGATGACGACGCGTTGCGAGATGCCGGTGGTTTCGTCCAGCACTTCGCGGATCGACACGCCGTCGACCAGATCGACGTAGCGGGCGATGCCGCCGCGCTCGACGATGATCGGGATGGTGTAGGGATCCCATTCGGCCAGCTTGGTGCCGCGCTTGACCGGGCTGCCGTCGTCGACGAGCAGATGCGAGCCGTAGGGCACCTTGTAGCGGGCGCGCTGGCGACCGGTTGAGTCGGACACCACGATCTCGCAATTGCGGCTCATGGAGATAAGGCGCTTTTGCGAATCCTCGACCACGTTGCGGTTCTCGAGCGTGATAGTGCCGTCGCTGGTCGCTTCCACCGACGACTGCTCGGCGAACTGCGCCGCGCCGCCGATGTGGAACGTGCGCATGGTCAGCTGGGTACCCGGCTCGCCGATCGACTGCGCCGCGATGACGCCGACGGCTTCGCCGATGTTCACCTTGGTACCGCGGGCCAGGTCACGGCCGTAGCACGCGCCGCAGACGCCGCCGGCGGACTCGCAGGTCAGCACCGAGCGGATCTTGAGGGTCGAAATGCCCGCGCGCTCGACCTTGTCGACCGCGATCTCGTCCAGCGTCTCGCCGGCGCCGACCAGCACCTCACCCGAGACCGGGTCGATGATGTCCTCGGCCGACGAACGGCCCAGGATGCGCTCGGCCAGCGGCTCGATGACTTCGCCGCCTTCCATCACCTCGGACATGGTCAGGCCCCTGGTGGTGCCGCAGTTCCGCTCGATGATGATGCAGTCCTGCGCCACGTCGACCAGACGGCGGGTCAGGTAACCCGAGTTCGCCGTCTTCAGCGCCGTGTCGGCCAGACCCTTGCGGGCGCCGTGGGTCGAGTTGAAGTACTCGAGCACGGTCAGGCCTTCCTTGAAGTTCGAGATGATCGGCGTCTCGATGATCTCGCCCGACGGCTTGGCCATCAGGCCGCGCATGCCGGCAAGCTGCTTCATCTGGGCGGGCGAACCACGCGCGCCCGAGTGCGACATCATGTAGATCGAGTTGATCGGCTTCGTGCGCTTGGTCTCCTCGTCGACCTGGATCGACGAAATGCGCTGGATCATCTGGTCGGCGACGCGGTCGGTGCACTGGGCCCAGGCGTCGATGACCTTGTTGTACTTCTCACCCTGGGTGATCAGACCCTCGGCGTATTGCTGCTCGTACTCCTTCACCAGCGCGCGGGTCTTGTCGACCTCGGCGGTCTTGGTTTCCGGAATCACCATGTCGTCCTTGCCGAACGAGATGCCGGCGAGCGCCGCCTGACGGAAGCCCAGGCCCATGATCGCGTCGGCGAACAGCACCGTCTCCTTCTGGCCGCAGTGGCGGTAGACGATGTCGATCACTTCCGAGATCTGCTTCTTGCCGAGCGTCCGGTTGATGACGTCGAAACTCACCTTCGGGTGCTTCGGCAGGTGCTGGGCGAGGATCATGCGGCCCGGCGTGGATTCCACGCGGACCGTGATCGGGTTGCCGTCCGCGTCCACGGTGTCGTAGCGGCACTTGATCTTGGCGTGCAGGGACAGGACCTTGTTGTCGAGCGCCTGGCGGATCTCGCTGACGTTCGCGAAGGTCATGCCCTCACCGGGCTCGTGATCGTATTGCAGGGTCGTGTAGTAGAGACCCAGCACGATGTCCTGGCTCGGCACGATGATCGGCTTGCCGTTGGCCGGGCTGAGGATGTTGTTGGTCGACATCATCAGCGCGCGGGCCTCGAGCTGCGCTTCCAGCGACAGCGGCACGTGCACGGCCATCTGGTCGCCGTCGAAGTCGGCGTTGAACGCCGAGCACACCAGCGGGTGAAGCTGGATCGCCTTGCCCTCGATCAGCACCGGCTCGAACGCCTGGATGCCCAGGCGATGCAGCGTCGGCGCGCGGTTCAGCATGACCGGATGCTCGCGGATGACCTCGTCCAGGATGTCCCAAACCTCGGGACGCTGGTTCTCGACCATCTTCTTGGCCTGCTTGATGGTGGTCGACAGACCCTTCTGGTCGAGCCGCGAATAGATGAACGGCTTGAACAGCTCGAGCGCCATCTTCTTCGGCAGGCCGCACTGGTGCAGCTTCAGCTCGGGACCGACGACGATCACCGAACGGCCGGAATAGTCGACGCGCTTGCCGAGCAGGTTCTGGCGGAACCGGCCCTGCTTGCCCTTCAGCATGTCCGACAGCGACTTCAGCGGGCGCTTGTTGGCGCCGGTGATGGTCCGGCCGCGGCGGCCGTTGTCGAACAGCGCGTCCACCGACTCCTGCAGCATGCGCTTTTCGTTACGCACGATGATGTCCGGCGCGCGCAGCTCGATCAGCCGCTTCAGGCGGTTGTTGCGGTTGATGACGCGGCGGTAAAGGTCGTTCAGGTCGGACGTGGCGAAGCGGCCGCCGTCCAGCGGGACCAGCGGGCGCAGCTCCGGCGGAATCACCGGCACGACGGTGAGGATCATCCATTCCGGGCGGTTGCCGGACTCGATGAACGCCTCGACCACCTTCAGCCGCTTGATCAGCTTCTTCGGCTTCAGCTCGGATTTGGTCTCCGACAGCTCGAGGCGAATCTCCTCGCGGATGATCGACAGGTCGAGGCCTTCCAGCATGTTGCGGATCGCCTCGGCGCCGATGCCGGCGGTGAAGGCGTCATCGCCATAGCTGTCCTGGGCGTCGCGGTACTCTTCCTCGTTGAGCAGCTGGCCCTTCTTCAGCGCCGACAGGCCCGGCTCGATGACCACGTAGGATTCGAAATACAGGATGCGCTCGAGATCCTTCAGGGTCATGTCGAGCAGCAGGCCGATGCGGGACGGCAGGCTCTTCAGGAACCAGATGTGCGCGACCGGCGCAGCCAGCTCGATGTGGCCCATGCGCTCGCGGCGCACCTTCGACAAGGTCACTTCGACGCCGCACTTCTCGCAGACGATGCCGCGATACTTCATGCGCTTGTACTTGCCGCACAGGCACTCGTAGTCCTTGATCGGACCGAAGATGCGGGCGCAGAAAAGGCCATCGCGTTCCGGCTTGAAGGTCCGGTAGTTGATGGTCTCGGGCTTCTTGATCTCACCGAAGGACCAGGACCGGATACGATCCGGTGACGCGATCGATATCTTGATCGAGTTGAAGCTCTGGGCCTTGTTTTGCGGACTGAAGAGGTTAGTGACCTCTTGGTTCATGTTCTGCTCCTCGACTGGATCCGAAGCGGACCCTGCTCGGTAAGATGTGTTCGCGACCTAGTGTACCAGCCGTGTCAACTGGTCAGTCTTCGATGGTGACAAGCTCGACATTGAGCGCCAGCGACCGCATTTCCTTCACCAACACGTTGAAGGACTCCGGAATGCCGGCCTCGAAGGTGTCGTCACCCTTGACGATCGCCTCGTAGACCCCGGTACGGCCGGCCACGTCGTCCGACTTCACAGTCAGCATCTCCTGCAGCGTGTAGGCGGCGCCATAAGCCTGCAGAGCCCAGACCTCCATCTCGCCGAAGCGCTGGCCGCCGAACTGGGCCTTGCCACCCAGCGGCTGCTGGGTCACGAGGCTGTAGGGGCCGATGGAGCGGGCATGGATCTTGTCGTCCACCAGATGGTGCAGCTTCAGCATGTAGATGTAGCCGACGGTGACCTTGCGGTCGAAGGACTCGCCGGTACGGCCGTCGTAAAGCACGACCTGGCCGGAACCGTCGAGGCCCGCCTTGACGAGCGCATCGACGATGTCGGGTTCCTTGGCGCCGTCAAACACCGGGGTGGCGAACGGAATGCCCTTGCTGAGGTTCTTCGCCAGCTCGCGGATCTGCTCCTCGTCGAGGTCACGAATGACCTCGTTGTACTGAGCATCGCCATATAGGTCGTTCAGGTGCGAGCGCAAGGCGCCGGTCGACCCGGCGCGCTGGACATCCTCCAGCATCTTGGCCACCTGGCGGCCCAGGCCGGCCGAAGCCCAGCCCAGATGGGTCTCCAGGATCTGGCCGACGTTCATGCGCGACGGCACGCCGAGCGGGTTCAGCACGATGTCGGCCACGGTGCCGTCCGCGAGGAACGGCATGTCCTCCATGGACGCGATGCGCGAGATCACGCCCTTGTTGCCGTGGCGGCCGGCCATCTTGTCGCCCGGCTGCAGCTTGCGCTTCACCGCGACGAACACCTTGACCATCTTCATCACGCCGGGCAGCAGCTCGTCGCCGCGCTGCAGCTTCTCGACCTTCTCCTCGAACCGCTTCTGCAGCCGGTCCCTGGCGTCGTCGAACTGCTTGCGCAGGGCCTCGATGTCGGCCTGGCGGCCTTCGTCCTTCACCGCGACCTGCCACCACTGGCCCTTGGTCAGCTCCTTCAGCAGGTCCTTGCTCACCTCGGCGCCGGTCTTGAAGCCTTTCGGGCCCTTGGCGACCGACTGGCCGATGAGCAGATCCTCGAGACGGGCGTAGGAGCTGCGCTCCAGGATCGCCAGCTCGTCGTCGCGATCCTTGGCGAGACGTTCGATTTCCTCGCGCTCGATGGTCCGGGCGCGCTCGTCCTTCTCGACGCCGTGCCGGTTGAACACCCGCACCTCGACGACCGTGCCCGAGTCACCCGGCGGAACGCGCAGCGACGTGTCGCGCACGTCGGAGGCCTTCTCGCCGAAGATGGCGCGCAGCAGCTTCTCTTCCGGGGTCATCGGCGACTCGCCCTTCGGCGTCACCTTGCCGACCAGGATGTCGCCCGCCTTCACCTCGGCGCCGATATAGACGATGCCGGCCTCGTCCAGGTGGGACAGGCTTTCCTCGCCGACGTTCGGGATGTCGCGGGTGATTTCCTCGGGGCCCAGCTTGGTGTCGCGGGCCATCACCTCGTATTCCTCGATGTGGATCGAGGTGAAGACGTCCTCGCTGACCATCCGCTCGGAGATCAGGATCGAGTCCTCGAAGTTGTAGCCGTTCCACGGCATGAACGCGACGAGCACGTTACGGCCTAGCGCCAGTTCGCCCAGATCGGTCGACGGACCGTCGCCGATGATGTCGCCCTTCTTGACCACGTCGCCGACGCGGACCAGCGGACGCTGGGTGATGCAGGTGTTCTGGTTCGATCGCTGGAACTTCACCAGGTTGTAGATGTCGACGCCCGACGAGCCCGGATCCACCTCGTTGGTGGCGCGGACGACGATACGGGTCGAGTCCACCTGGTCGATGATGCCGTCGCGCTTGGCGACGACGGTCACGCCCGAGTCACGCGCCACGACCTCTTCCATGCCGGTGCCGACGAGCGGCGCCTCGGCGCGGACCAGCGGCACCGCCTGCCGCTGCATGTTCGAGCCCATCAGCGCGCGGTTGGCGTCATCGTTCTCGAGGAACGGAATGAGCGCCGCGGCGACCGACACGAGCTGCTTGGGCGACACGTCCATGGCCGTGATCTCTTCCGGCGCCACCATGACGAATTCGCCAGCCTCGCGGCACGACACCAGGTCGCTGGTGAAGTGGCCTTCGGCGTCCAGCCCGGCATTGGCCTGGGCGATGGTGAACTTGCCCTCTTCCATGGCCGACAGGTAGACGACCTCGTCGCTGACCTTGCCGTCGATGATCTTGCGGTAGGGCGACTCGATGAAGCCGTACTTGTTCACCCGCGCGAAGGTGGCGAGCGAGTTGATCAGGCCGATATTCGGGCCTTCCGGCGTCTCGATCGGGCAGATGCGGCCGTAATGGGTCGGATGCACGTCGCGCACCTCGAAGCCGGCGCGCTCGCGGGTCAAGCCGCCCGGGCCAAGCGCCGAAAGGCGGCGCTTGTGGGTGACTTCCGACAGCGGGTTGGTCTGATCCATGAACTGGCTGAGCTGGCTCGAGCCGAAGAACTCGCGCACCGCGGCGGCGGCCGGCTTGGCGTTGATCAGGTCATGCGGCATGACCGTGTCGATCTCGACCGAGCTCATGCGCTCCTTGATCGCCCGCTCCATGCGCAGCAGGCCGATGCGGTACTGGTTCTCCATGAGTTCGCCGACCGAGCGCACCCGGCGGTTGCCGAGGTGATCGATGTCGTCGATCTCGCCCTTGCCGTCCTTCAGCTCGACCAGGGTCTTGATCACCGCCAGGATGTCGTCCTTGCGGAGCGTCCGGACCGTGTCTTCAACCTCAAGGCCCAGGCGCATGTTCATCTTCACGCGGCCGACCGACGACAGGTCGTAGCGTTCCGGGTCGAAGAACAGGCCGTCGAACAGGGATTCGGCGGTCTCCTTGGTCGGCGGCTCGCCCGGGCGCATGACCCGGTAGATCTCGACCAGCGCGTGCTCGGCGCTCTCGACCTTGTCGGCCAGCATGGTGTTGCGCATGTGCGCGCCCACGTTGATGTGGTCGATGTCGAGGGTCGGCACCTCGACGATGCCGGCATCCTCGAAGATCGCGATATGCGCCTCGGTGATTTCCTCGCCGGCTTCCAGGTAGATCTTGCCGGTCTGCTCGTTCACCAGGTCGGTTGCGAGATAGCGGGTGACCAGATCCTTGGCGGGCACCAGGACTTCCGTCAGGCCCTGCTTCTCGAGCTGGCGCGCGGCGCGCGGCGTCAGCTTCTCGTCGGCCTGCAGGATGATCTCGCCGGTATCGGCGTTGGCGATCGGATAGGGCAGCTTGGCGCCGCGCATGGTGCGGGCGTCGAACGGCCGCTTCCAGCCGTCCTTGGCGCGGGTATAGGTGACGTGCTTGTAGAAGTAGCCGAGGATGTCCTCGCTCGACATGCCCAGCGCATAGAGCAGCGTGGTCACCGGCAGCTTGCGGCGGCGGTCGATGCGGGCGTGGACGATGTCCTTGGCGTCGAATTCGAAGTCGAGCCACGAGCCGCGGTACGGGATCACCCGCGCGGCGAAAAGGAACTTGCCCGAGGAATGGGTCTTGCCGCGGTCGTGATCGAAGAACACGCCCGGCGAACGGTGCATCTGCGAGACGATGACCCGCTCGGTGCCGTTGATGATGAAGGTGCCGTTCGAGGTCATGAGCGGCATGTCGCCCATGTAGACTTCCTGCTCCTTGATATCGAGCACGGACTTGGCGCCGGTATCCTCGTCGACTTCGAACACGATCAGCCGCAGCGTCGCCTTGAGCGGCGCCGCGTAGGTCATGTCGCGCTGCTGGCACTCCTCGGTGTCGTATTTCGGCTGCTCGAACTCATAGCGCACGAACTCCAGCGAGGCGGTCTCGCCGAAGTCGGAGATCGGGAACACCGACTTGAACACGCCCTGCAGGCCGGCATCGTCGCGCTGATCGGGCGCCGTGTCCTTCTGCAGGAACTGGTCGTAGGAATTCTTCTGCACCTCGATCAGATTCGGCATCGAGGCAACTTCTCTGATATTGCCGTAGAACTTGCGGACCCGCTTACGACCGGTGAACGAGTTTGCCATCCTTGATCCTTCTCTGACCGCTCAGTACTCAAGCCGACGAAAAAATCGGCGATTTTGTGCGTAAATAACCAAAACGGGCAGGCTCCCCCGGTGAGGAGAGCCTGCCCAATTCCGCAGCGAAGACTACTTCACTTCGACCGTGGCACCGGCTTCTTCAAGCTTCTTCTTGATGTCAGCCGCTTCGGTCTTGTTCACGCCTTCCTTCACAGGCTTCGGCGCGCCTTCGACCAGGTCCTTGGCCTCTTTCAGGCCCAGGCCCGTAATCGCACGGACTTCCTTGATCACGTTGATCTTCTTGTCGCCCGAGCCGAGCAGGATGACGTCGAAGGAGTCCTTCTCCTCGACGGCTTCCACCGGAGCCGCGGCGCCGCCAACGGCGGCGACGGCAACCGGCGCGGCGGCCGAGACGCCCCACTTCTCTTCGAGAAGCTTCGACAGCTCGGCGGCTTCGATTACGGTCAGGGTCGAGAGTTCGTCTACCAGTTTCTGCAGGTCAGCCATTTTGTATCTCCAAAGATTAAGGCCATGTCGGGATTAACCGATCAGGCGGCCTCGCTATTCCCATAGGCAGCAAATACGCGAGCCAGCTGGCCGGCCGGTGCCTGAAGCACGCCCGCCACCTTGGTCGCCGGCGCGTTGAGCACGCCGAGGATCTTGGCTCGCAACTCGTCCAGAGACGGCAGCGACGCGAGGGCCTTTACGCCATTCGCATCCAGTTCCGTCTTGCCCATCACGCCGCCCAGAACGATCAGCTTCTCGTTCTTCTTGGCAAATTCAATCGACACCTTGGCTGCCGCCACGGGGTCATCCGAGTAGGCAATCGCCGTAGGCCCGGTGAACAGATGGGATATGGACTCGCACTTGGTGCCCTCGAGAGCAAGCTTGGTCAGCCTGTTCTTCGTCACACGGAACTGCGCACCGACACCGTGCATCTGCACGCGCAAAGCCGTCATTTCGGCAACGGTGAGCCCGGAGTAGTGTGCCACTACCACGAGGCCCGTCTTGTCGAAGACGCCTTTGAGTTCGGTGACCAGTTCCGCCTTTTGGGCTCGGTCCACTTTCACTCTCCAGTGTAAGCGCGACGGGGACAGTCCCTGCCGCGCGGCCACATTGAAGTCCGGACTGCGGCGAACCGCCGACCGGACCCGGTTACCCTGTCCCAGGGCCGTGAACCCGATGCCCGCCCGAAGGCCTCCCTGCCAGGAGCGGCCCGGGATATGGTACCCGGACCGAAAAGCTTCAAGTCTCGTTCCCCCGTCTGTGCAGGCCGGCGCATCCGATTAAGCCGCTTGCGCGGCGCCTACGGTCTTGGACAGGCGGGCGGCGTAACGTGCCGCCCTGTCTCCGGACGCCGAGGCGCCCGGAAATTTCGTTACTGAGCGCTCAGGCTCGCCACGTCGATCTTCATGCCCGGACCCATGGTCGAGGTGAGCGACACCTTCTTCACATAAGTTCCCTTGGCGCCGGTCGGCTTCGCCTTGATCACCGCGTCGGCGAACGCCCGGATGTTCTGGGCGAGCGCTTCCTGGGTGAAGCTGGCCTTGCCGATGCCGCCATGGACAATACCGGCCTTCTCGGCGCGGAACTCGACCTGGCCGCCCTTGGCCGCCTTGACCGCGCCCGCCACGTCCGGCGTCACGGTGCCCAGCTTCGGGTTCGGCATCAGGCCGCGCGGGCCGAGCACCTTACCGAGGCGGCCGACGAGGGCCATCATGTCCGGGGTGGCGATCACGCGGTCGAAATCCATGTTGCCGGCCTGGATCTGTTCGGCCAGGTCGTCGGCGCCGACGATATCCGCGCCGGCGGCACGGGCTTCATCGGCCTTCTTGTCCTTGGCGAACACGGCGACGCGAACATCCTTGCCGGTGCCGTTGGGCAGCAGCACCACGCCGCGGACCATCTGGTCCGAATGGCGGGGATCGACGCCCAGGTTCATGGCGACCTCGATGGTCTCGTCGAACTTGGCCTTGGCATTCTGCTTCAGGATGCCGACCGCCTCGTCCAGCGAGTAGGTCTTGTTCGAATCGACGATCTTGCGCTCGTCCTTCTGACGCTTTGACAGTTTCGCCATCGGACTACTCCCTGACCTCGAGGCCCATCGAACGGGCCGAGCCTTCGATCATCTTCATCGCCGCGTCCACGTCGTTCGCGTTCAGATTCTTCATCTTCGCTTCGGCGATGGAACGGATGTCGGCGCGCGTCACGAAACCCGCGACAGCCTTGCCCGGGGTCTTGGAACCCGAGTTGATCTTGGCGGCCTGCTTCAGGAAGTGCGACGCCGGCGGCGTCTTGGTGATGTAGGTGAAGCTGCGGTCGGCGTACACGGTGATCACCACGGGGATCGGCGTCCCCTTCTCGATTTCCTGCGTGGCGGCATTGAACGCCTTGCAGAATTCCATGATGTTCACGCCGCGCTGACCCAGCGCCGGGCCGATCGGCGGCGACGGCGTCGCGCTGCCGGCCTTGACCTGCAGGTTGATGTAACCTGTAATCTTCTTCGCCATGGACTTCCCTTCCTTTCTTTACGGGCGGGCGCCGCTTTCGAGGCTACCCAGGGATGCGCGGTCCGGTCATGGCAACCTCCCGCACCTTTGGACGTCGAAACGTCCGGAAACTCGAAATCAGGTCTTTTCGACCTGGGCGTATTCCAGCTCGACAGGCGTGGCGCGGCCGAAGATCGACACCGACACCTTGAGGCGCGCGCGCTCTTCGTCGACGTCTTCCACCAGGCCGTTGAACGAGGTGAACGGACCGTCGGTGACCCGCACCTGCTCGCCGATCTCGAACCGGATCGACGGCTTCGGCCGGTCGACGCCTTCCTGGACCTGGCTCAGGATGCGCGCTGCCTCGCCGTCGGTGATCGGCATCGGCTTGTTGCCCGAGCCCAGGAAGCCGGAGACCTTCTGGATGTTCTTCACCAGGTGATAGGTCTCGTCGGTCATGTCCATCTTCGCCAGCACATAGCCGGGGAAGAACTTGCGCTCGGCGTTGACCTTCTGGCCCCGCCGGATCTCCACGACCTCTTCCATCGGGACGATCACCTGCTCGAACAGGTCGGCCATGCCCTGGAGGGCAGCCTGCTCCCTGATCGATTCGGCGACCTTCTTCTCGAAATTGGAATAGGTCTGGATGATGTACCACCTGGCGGTCATGTCGGTTCCGTTTCGCTCAGCCGTGGTTCGGCAGGATGAGTTTGACGGCCTGGGCAAAGCCCATGTCGACCAGCAGGAAGAACACTGACGCGGCGACCACCATGATGAATACCATGAGCGAGGTCACCCAGGTTTCCTTCCACGAAGGCGTCACCACCTTCGAGACTTCCTGGCGGACCTGCCGCATGAATTGTGCTGGATTCGTCCTTGCCATCTGTCCTCAGCGTACCCGCGTACCCGTCTGTCTACCCGCCGTGGCGTTGGCGTAAATATTGGCAGGAGTGGAGGGGCTCGAACCCCCAGCCCCCGGTTTTGGAGACCGGTGCTCTACCAATTGAGCTACACTCCTAAGGCTGTCCTAAGCCGTTGATTCGCTCGCCGCCGCACCGTCCACAAAGCACCCGGGGGCGGCAAGAAGCCGTCCCCGGAGCCGTTGATTTGTTTCGAGCCGCACCTTCTATTGTGAACGGGGCTCGATTGTCAACCGTGCGGTGGCTGAAAAAATTCTACTTCAGGATCTTGGCGACGACGCCGGCGCCGACGGTGCGGCCGCCTTCGCGGATGGCGAAGCGCAGGCCCTCGTCCATGGCGATCGGCACGATCAGCTCGACTTCCATCGAGATGTTGTCGCCCGGCATCACCATCTCGGTGCCTTC
>CALQFM020000077.1 GCA_943329845.2 Candidatus Kuenenia stuttgartensis
ATCAGAACCTGTCCCCGCAACCACGCCAAACCCTGCAAAATCGCGCCGCTCCCAGCGCCACCAGAAGCTGCGTCCCGCGTAAAGCGCAAAACCTCAAACCAAGCTGTCAGAGCCCGGGCCAAACGCCTCATGAATAAGACAGGCTAGAGACCACCTATTCGTTCGTGGTCAGAAGGATGATGACAGAGTGGCCCAAAACGGAAAAAGGGGCGCCGCAGCGCCCCTTTCCCGTCCTGCATGTTGGCCTTATTCCGCCGCGATGGCGCTGGACCGCCTCGGCGCGGGCCGCTTGCCTTCGATGTATTCGTCGATCACCTCGTGATAGCGCCGGATGCGGTGCTCCTGCTTGGCCAGGTACACGCCCTTGTAGGCGCGGCTGCGGAAGCCCAGCTGCTGGCCGGTGGTGATGCCCATGTCCTGGTCGATCAGGTTGGACAGGCTCCGGTCGAGATAGTTGAACACCTCGTGCTCCACCTCGGCGTCGCGCTCGACCGGGCCGTTGATGGTCATCACCGGCGTCGTCAGGCCTTCCGGCGCCGGCGCGTACCACCAGTTGTCGAACAGGCACTGGCCCGGGTCGGTGGGGTGCGGCCGGGCGCGCAGGAAGTGGAATCCGTCCGCCCACACCGATACCGCGAAGTTCGGGAACAGGGTGTAGTGGTAGGTGTCGGTGAGCTGGTGGTCCTTGAGGTTGTCGAACTGGGTGTAGCCCATTTCCTTGCCCTTGACGCGCATGGCCTTCTGCAGCGCTTCGCGGGTCTCGAATTCCCGGCCACCCCGGAAATCGTCCGGGTTCAGGCCCCACTGCTCCAGCATGTAGGCCAGCCCCGGCTTCAGCAATTCCTCGCCGCGCTTGGCCAGCGAATGCGACGGCGTGCCGGACTGCATCCACATGCGGTTGTGGCCCTCTTCCGACATGTCGAACTGGGTCCACTGGTAGTTCTCTTCCACGACGCCGTCGACCTGCGGATGCACCGTGGGCAGGTGATACGACTCGTTGAAATTGTCCAGGATCACCTTCCAGTTGCAGGGGACCGTGGCAGTCAGCGCCAGGTAGCGCTTCCAGGTGTGGATCTCGTAGGCCGACCAGTCGTCCCAGATCGGGCCGAGGAATTCCTTCAGCGACACGCAGTCGGGGTCCATGTTGACCCAGATGAAGCCGGCGAAGGTGTCGCAGGCGATCTCGTTCAGGGTCAGCTTGCCGCAGGGATCGCCCTCCGGGAAATCCTCGGGGTCCAGCGCGAAGGTCAGGCTGCCGTCGATCTCCCAGCGCCAGCCGTGATACGGGCAGGTGAAGGCGTCGACCGTGCCCAGCTCGTTGAACACCAGCCGCGCGCCGCGGTGCTGGCAGACATTGTAGAAGGCGCGAACCGAGCCGTCCTGCTGGCGCACCATCAGGATCGATTCGGGTCCCACTTCTTCCTGCTGGTAATCGCCCGGCTCGGGGATCTCGTCCTCGCGGCCCAGCAGCAGCCAAACCTTGGTCCACATGTTCTCCCACTCTTGGTGGAAGAATTCCTTCGAATGGTAGCGGTAGCCCGGAATGATGTGACCCTTCAGTTGCGGATCGGGCCACTTCTCGGCGGGCTGTGCGTACCAGCTATCGGTGCGGGCGGTCATGTCGTCAGTCTCCCCGGTTTCGCGTCGTGCGCTTCAAGCTTGGTAATATGCCATATGTTAAACCAAACAGGCGAGTCCGCCGGTATCGGCAAACTCGCCTGCTTAGGTTTCTTTGTCGGCCGAAAGATTAGCCTGGATCAACAGGCGCCCGGTCAGGCCTCCGGCTTGTTGGCTATCACCAGGCCCGAGCCCTTGAGCGCCGCTGCGGCGAGTTCGATGGCCTTGTCGCCGTCGATGCCGTTGTAGCGAAGCTCGGCGTTGACGTTCGGCGTGAGCCAGCGGGGCTTCAGGCCCGAGGCGCCGCCGCGCAGCAGGGCAGCCGACGCCAGTTCGAGATGGACGGGCGTCAATCTGGCGATGCCTTGTGTGGCCTGGAAAGTCAGGGTCGCGGACATCTCGGTCTCCTCTTTTGGGAATCGCGGCAACGAGGTCGGGCAACGGGCGGCTGTGGCTGCTCCAGGGCCGCCACAGCCGCCACGGCCTTAGCGGTCGTTGGCGTAGTGCCCGTTGATGTAATCCATCAGGGTCTTGTGCATGTGGCGGATGCGGCGCTCCTGGTTGGAGATCCACAGGCCTTCGAACGAAGCCGAATGCATGCCCTTCTGGACGTGCGGCAGGTTCACCGAGTCCTGGTCGAGAACCAGGCCCAGGGACCGCTCGCCATGCTTGACGTGCTCGTGGTCCGGCATCGGCGGACGGTTCTTGCCCTTCGGCGGACGCTGGAACATGCGGACGTCGAAATACATCTTGTCCGGGTCGGTCTCGTGCGGCCGCTGACGGAAGAACAGCGCATGCTCGGCATGGATGTTCATCGTGATGTTCGGGAAGATGTAGTAGTGGTAGTCGTCGGACAGCTGGTCGTCGTTGAAGGCGGAGTAGTCGTAGCCCAGCTTCTCCTGATTGGCCCGCTTGTGCAGCTGCACGGCGCGGCGCACATCCGACACCCGGCCCTTGAAGTCGTCCGGGTTCATGTCGAGGGCGCGCAGCTCGCCGGCAAGCACCTCGGGCACCTCCTCCAGCACTTCGCCGATACGCGGGCTGTAGGTCTTGAACGGCACCAGATAGCGGTTATGGCGCTCATAGAGGTCGATCTGCACGTCGACGTCGTCGATGGTGTAGAACAGTTCCGGGTGGATGCCCTGGACGTGATAGACCTCGTTGAACGCGTCGACCGACGTCTTCCAGTTGCAGTCCCATTCCACGGTCACGTCCATGGTGGTGTACATGTCCTGGAGATTGTAGGGATCCAGGTGCTCCTGGATGACGCCGAGATACTCGGACAGCGGCTCGGCGTCCGGGTTCAGGTTGAACCACACGAAACCGCCCCAGGCTTCGGTCCTGACGGTTTTCAGGCTGAGCCTCTCGGACGGGCACCCCTGGTGGAAATCCTGTTCGTCCGGCACGTTGATCAGCTTGCCGGTCAGATCGTATTCCCAGAAATGATAGGCGCAGACGAGCGTCTGTGAGTTGCCGCACTCGTCGAACTTCACCCGGTTGCCGCGGTGATTGCAGATGTTGTACATCACCTGCGGCTTGCCGTCCTCGCCGCGCACGATCAGCAGCGATTCCTCGCCGATCTCGGTGGTCACGTAGTCGCCGACCTCCGGGATTTCCTCCTCGCGGCAGCCGATCAACCACACCTTGGTCCACATGCGCTCCCACTCGAGCTTCATGAACTCCGGCGACGTGTAGCGTTCCTTGGGGAGCACCTCCGAACCCATTTCCGGTTCAGGAGCCTTCTCCACCGGCGTCCACACGCTGTCCTTTACCCTTACGATCGCAACCATTCCCGCACTCCTCAAGATAGGTGGTGCGTCCTTGATGTTCCGACGGGGCTCGCCGGGCATTGATTTGAATCAAGCGCGTGTGCTGAATTTGTCGCGGCGGGGCGCGGCGTGGCGCCGTCAGAGGCCTTCGGCGAGTTCCTCGAGACCGTCCAGATCGAGGATGATCACCTTGTTGGCGTGCTCGAGCTTGATGAGTCCGTCCGCGCGCAGCTTGGTGAATGTGCGGCTCACCGTCTCGATGGTCGTGCCCAGATAGTCGGCGATATCGGCTCGTTTCATCGGCAGATCGATGCTGAGCGTCGAGTCTCCGCAGCGGATCGCTTCCTGGTGCTGGCGCCACAGGAACGACGCGACTCGCTCGAGCGGCGTCTTGCGGCCCAGCAGCAGCATCTGCTCCTGCGCGTCGCCCAGTTCGTCGGCGGCGATGTCGAGAAGCCGGGTTTTCAGGGAGGGCAGCTCGTCGAGCAGCGACAGCAGCCTGGGACGCGGAAACCGGCACAGTTTGACCGGTCCGATGGCCTCGGCCGAACAGACATAGGCGCCATGGACGGCAAGTCCGAGCATCCCGCCGGGATACACGAAGCCGATGATCTGCCGTCGGCCGTTCGCCAGCGTCTTGGTGAGCCTGACATGTCCTTCGGTAAGGTTGTAGATGAAGCTGGGCTCGTCACCCTGCTCGAAGATCGTCGCTTCCGCGGCGTATTCCTTCTGTGTCGCGATGGCGGCGAGCCGTTGCAGGTCGCCGTCATCCAGCGAGGCGCAGGCGGCAATGCCACGCACCTGGCATGCCTGGCAGAGCCCTGCGCGCGGTACGAGCCGGATCGTCGACATGCTCTGGGCGGACGTTTGCAAGCCTCGCTTCCTTTCTTATCCGAGCTGAAAGTTCGGACGGAAGCCAGATTGCCCCAAAATCGCGCCTGACAACAGGGGGTTCTATATCCTCGCGCCACGACCGGGCGAGGCACGAGGATATATGGTTCTGCCGCAATGGCTCAGGCGGCGTCCCGGTGGAGGTGATTGTAGGCCTCCTCCCGCGGCGGTGCACGGGACACCAAGAGTGCCTCCCGCTGCTTCAGGTAGCCCCGGAACTGGAGCACAATCCAGCCCATGACCAGGAATGTGAACGAAATCACGGGGATGACCAGGACCATTTCGGCGTGTGGCATTGCTGTCTCCATCGGTAAAGACGGAGGAATTGTGTGGGACACAGGCCGCGCGAACATTGATTACGGTCAATGGCGACAGAGGTGCCGTGACGGCCCGGCGGCGGATCGCTATCATCCGCCCGAAGGCGACGATCCGAAGGGGAGACAGGCATGGGGGGGGGCGAACCAGATCCACTGGCGCCGCTCGTGCGCGCGCTGGAGCGCACGCAGGACACCGGCGAGGCGGTCGCCATCGCCAAGCAGATCGGCGCGGTCATCGGCCTGCCCTATCCATCGTGCATCGCCGATTATTCGGATCCGCTGCTGACCCGCGCGCCGGACGGGCGCACCTATGCCGAGCTGTTCGGCTGGGGCGCCGACTTCCGCGAGGACTGGGAGCGCAACCGGCTGAATTTGATCAGCCCGATCGGCAATGTATGCCGTTATTCCAACAGGCCCTTCATCTGGCGGTCGAAGGACATGGTGGCGATGACGCCGCTGGCGGGCGATACGCGCGGCAAGCACTGGCATCTCACCCCGCAGCGCCAGATCGCCGGCGGCCTCACCATCCCGGTCCATCTGCCATTGGGACGCGTGGCGTCATTCAGCTGGGTGGCGCGCACCGAGGACCGGCCGTTCGAGGATGTGCTCGAGGACTATTCCACCCAGCTTCGCATGGCGGCGATCCTGTTTCTCGACATCGTCGCCCGGCCGGATGCGGATACACCGGTCGCTGCCGCCGGGGCCGGCGACGCCAGCCTGTCCGAGCGCGAGGTGGAATGCCTGTCCTGGGTGGCGCTTGGCAAGACGGATTCAGAGATCGCCACCATCATCAACCGGTCCGTGCCGACGGTGCGCTTCCACCTGGAAAACGCCATGAAGAAGCTCAACGTCCACAACCGCACCCAGGCGGCGGCACTCGCCGCGCAGGCCGGCATTCTGGGCCCGCTGGTCCATTAGGGCCAGGCTTCCTGCACGCCTAACTTTTCCTTGTGTCCCCCGGCCAAACCGCCGATGAATACGGCCGCGAAAGAGCCAGTTCCAAGGGAGACACCGATGGATTTCCAACTCAGCCCCAGGGCGAAAGAGCTGCAGCAGCGCCTGCTCGCCTTCTTCGACGAACACATCTATCCGAACGAGGCGACCTACGACGCGCAGATGGCGGCGTTCGGCTCGAACCGCTGGCAGATTCCCCAGGTCATCGAGGATCTGAAAACGAAGGCCAAGCAGGCCGGGCTGTGGAACCTGTTCCTGCCGCACAGCGATACCGTCGAGGGCCTGAGCAACCTGGACTACGCGCCGCTGTGCGAGATCATGGGCCGGGTGAGCTGGTCATCCGAGGTGTTCAACTCGCTGGCGCCCGATACCGGCAACATGGAAGTGCTGGAGCGCTACGGCAACGCCGAACACAAGGAAAAATACCTGAAGCCGCTGCTCAACGGCGACATCCGCTCGGCGTTCCTGATGACCGAGCCGGACGTGGCGTCCTCGGATGCGACCAACATCTCGACCCGCATCGAGCGCGACGGTGACGAATACGTCATCAACGGCCGCAAGTGGTGGAGCTCGGGCGTGCTGGACCCGCGCTGCAAGGTCTACATCCTGATGGGCAAGTCCAACCCGGAGGCGCCGACCCACCTGCAACAGTCCATGATCCTCGTGCCCGCGGGCACGCCGGGCATCACCATCGAGCGGCACCTGCCGGTGTTCGGCTTCGACCATGCGCCCAAGGGCCATGGCCAGGTGCTGCTGGAGAACGTCCGCGTCCCGGCTTCCAACATGCTGCTGGGCGAGGGCAGGGGCTTCGAGATCGCCCAGGGCCGCCTCGGCCCGGGCCGCATCCATCACTGCATGCGCGCGATCGGCGTCGCGGAGAGGGCGCTGGAGAAGACCTGCAGGCGGGTGGTCTCGCGCACACCGTTCGGCAAGAAGCTGTCCGAGCAGTCGCTGTGGCAGGACCGCATCGCCGACGCGCGCACCGAGATCAACATGTGCCGCTGGCTGGTCTATCACGCGGCCTGGAAGATGGACATGGAGGGCAACAAGACCGCCCGCTCCGACATCGCCCAGATCAAGGTGGCGTGCGCCCGCATGGCCTGCAAGGTGGTCGACATGGCGATCCAGGCCCATGGCGGCGCCGGCGTCACCACCGACTTCGGCCTGGCCGCGGCATACGCCAACGCGCGCACGCTGCGCATCGTTGATGGTCCGGACGAGGTGCACAACCGCACCATCGCCAGCCTGGAACTGAAGAAGTATTCCAACCGCGCGTAGCGGAAGCCGCATGCGGATGGGAAAGGGCGCGGTATCCGCGCCCTTTTTCGTGGTCTACCGGCCGCGCAGGAGGGCGGGCACGCCGGCGAACTGCCCTGTCCGGAATCCGCGCCACCAGCGCCGCCAGCGGCCGATGGTTTCCCAATTGGTGACAGCGGGCTTGACCGGATGGTGCAGCATGTCCGGCTCGGGAAACAGCTCCGGCCTTTCGTGGAAGTAGAACGGCATGGCGGGCCGCCAGACGAAGGTGCCGGGCGCCAGCTTCCTGTCGGCCGGCGTGTTGCGGTAGTTCCGTCCCTTCCGCTCGGGAGGGCAGAAACGCGAGGTTCCGCCCAGATCTTCCAGGGTGAGCCCCGCCGCTACCGCCAGGGTCGGAAGAATGTATTCGTAGTGCCCTTCCCAGCCCGGCTCGCCTATCCGTGCGACATAGGTCTCGAGTAGGCGGCGCGACAGGCGCATCACCGGATGAAACGCGCGATAGTCGTCCCGGCGCGGCGCCGGTGACGATGCCGTGCGCCAATGCCGCCAGCGCGGGGTTTCCTGTCTGGACGTGATCGTGCTGGTCAGGAGGTCGGCGTCGCTGGCCGCGAATTGCTCGAAGAATCGCCGCCAGTCACCGGAATAGTCCACGTCGTATTCCAGGGCCCAGACGAAGCGCGGCCCCAAGTCCAGCGCGCGGGGCACGATCACGGTGTCCATGTAGCCGCCCTGCACACCGCCATTCCTGAGCATGCGGGCCTGACGGTCAGGCATCCATGGGGCCGCGCGCCGGGCGGCGTCTTCTGCCGTGTCACTGATGAAGTGCCACTAGACCAGCCCTTCCGTTTCACGAGCGAGCCGTTCGAAGTGACGCTCGATTCTCGGTAAGCGGATGTGGCTGAGGAACAGGCCCCCGGCCGGAAACGTGCTTTCCCCGGATTCAGCTTTCTGGCTGTCATCTCGCGTGATGTCAGGCACCCTGTGCTTCCCTGCCTCGGCGGCGGATTATTGGCTGATTTGCGCCGTCAAGGCTATGGCGATGAGCGGCCGCGCCGGCCATTTCACGTCTCTCCCTCCTTCCGTGACACGCTTTCGCGCAGAAGGGCGGGGCGTGACGTGTTGCGGGGAATAGTGCTTCGGCCGCAAACTTGGCGATGCGTCGCCGGATGTTCGCACTTGGCACAGGAGCGCGTGTTCCGCGTCGATGGCCGTGGACGAAACGGGGGAGGGAACAATGACGGGGCTCGAGGCGGATATCCGCGAAATCAAGGACCGCACGGCCGTCGCGGACCTGATGCATCGCTATTGCCGCTACGCCGACAGCGACGAAGGCCAGAAGATGGTCACGCTGTTCACCGAGGACTGCAGGTGCGACTTTCATGCCGGGCACAAGCCCGAGCTCGAGATGATCGGCCGCGACCAGTTGCTGGAGCAGATCCAGGCGTCGCTGACGACCGTGCGCTCGGGCAGCCATTACGTCACCAATATGGAGATCCTGTTCGATGCTCCCGACAGGGCCACGCTCCACTGCTACATGTATTCGTGGCAGCGCTTCTACGACTATCCCCAACGGGCGGACTGTCACCGCTACGGCCGCTACGAGATGCGGGCGACGCGCACGCCCGAGGGCTGGCGGTTCGACCGCATGCGCCTTGTCGTGTCGGGCGAATATGGCGGGGATCGTCTCGGCGAGCAACTCGGAAGGCCTTGGCCGCCGAGCTTCTAATGGGCCAGAATATGGCACAATTGCGGCCCAATCTTGCAAATTAGATAAAATTCGTTGCAATTGAGACCCCTATGCGGCGATGGTCGTGGTGCGGTGCAAAAGTTGATTCGTGTGCCGGACGAGTGATTTTATTGCCAGGGTCCAGATGAACAGGTTTGTCGCAGGCATCGTGATGTTGGTGAGTCTGGCCTTCGCCGCACCGGCGGTGGCCACCGCCGTCAACTATGGCGTGCCTGTCTCTGGGTTCGGCATGACCAGCACGGTGGGCGACTACAACAGCGCGACGGGCCAGATTGGCTTTTTCATACCGTTCTCCGGCGGCTACCGTGGTGTCTACGGCGTCAGCGGCGTTGGCACGAGCGCTTACAGCGGCCAGGCGCCGTCCAGCGGCTCCATGGACATGTTCCTGAAATTCGCGCCGACCACGCTCGGCGCCAATACCCTGCGCTTGACGTTCGATGACCTGGATATGATCGGCGCCAACGATCCGGCCGGCTTTCTCGAAAGCGTCGAGATCTTCATGCAGGATGGCACCAGCCTGGCACTGTTCGACCAAGCGACCGATCCTTGGGTGGTCAGCGCGCCGTCCACCGGCATCCAGGTGATGCAGGTGCCGTTCACCGTCGCCCAGAATCCGCTCTACATCAAGCTGGGCTTCAAGGCGAACACCAATGCCCTGACCGGCTGGTGGGAAAATACCAAGGAATTCATGACAGCCAGCATCACCCCGGTGGCGGCCAGCGTGCCTGAGCCGATGACGCTCGGGTTGACCGCGCTTGGCCTGCTGGGTCTGGTGTCGGTACGCCGCCGTTCGCGGGCCAGCGCCGCGCGGCTCGCCGCCTGATCCACGTACCGGTAGGCCGGAACTGAAAAGGGCGCCGTTGGGCGGCCTGATCGCCGGCAGGCCAGGCGCCGCCTTACCTGCCGTCAACGCCCTGGGTTTCATCGAACAGCGACGCAACCATCTTCTTCAGATGCTCGCGCAGCGCCTTGTCGGTTTCCTCGTCCGACAGGCCCAGCGTCTGGCGCAGCGCCATGCCTTCCAGCACATAGTTCACGAGCACGCCGGCCAGGTGGAACTTTTCCTTGTCGTGCTGCCACTCGGGCATGATCACCGCGGTAAGCTGCCGCGATTTCTGCCGGAACTGCCAGTACTGCGTGTTCACCAGCTCGCCCAGATGAGGGTCGGTCCGCGCCGCCATGGCGATCTCCAGGAACGCCACGTAGGACGAATCCTGCACGAAGCCCCACAGCGCGTCGATCCGGCGGCCATGCAACTGGTCGTCGGTGGGTTCGGATGGGCCGCGCGCGTAGGATTGTTGCAGTTCGATCTGCTGCTGGAAAATGAACTCCAGCGCCGCCTCGATGGCGGCGGATTTCGACTCGAAATGGTGCTGCATGGCGCCTTTCGACAAGCCCGCCCTGCGTGCCACCTGGCCCAGCGTCAGGTTGGAGTAGCCGTACTCGGCGAGGCACTCGACGATGGCGCGCAGGATGCTGTCGCGCGTGAATTCGCTCTTTGTGGTCTGCCAGTGTTCCGGATCGGAATTTTCCTTGGCCCGCTGCAGCGCCAGTTTGCGCCTCTGCCGCGAGTCCATCTCAATAGGCCGGGTGCCGTCACCATTCGAATCCGTGTCACGGGGGGCGAATTTGGCCCCACGATATTGAACGTTCGTGAAATCCCCCGTGACCATGAACCCCACCCCTCCCTTGGTTGTTGCCTCTCATGCTATGCCGCATTGAACAATCCGTCCATAAGAGATGCTATTTTTGACAGGCTTTCCGGCATTTCAGGAAAGGGGTCTGTCCTGCCCGTTCAATCTAAATTACTGATAAAAAAGGATTTTAATGTTATGCATATATTGGGCAAAAGCAAGCACGTTTGTCTTATTGTTTTTGGTGGGCGCGCGGGGAGACGTCCGGCGCTCCCAGGCCGTCGTCTACCTGTGAGAGCGAGAGTAGCGAGCATGCACCAGGCGGCTGCAGGCTTGCTGGCATCAGGCTGGTCCTCGGACGCATGACGCCGTCCCAAGGCATTGCGGCCACTCGCGCTGCCCTCCTCCGGCTGGAAAAGGCGTTTCCCTTGGGCTATAGGCGTCCGGATGCACATTCGATTTCTGACCGCCCGCATGGACGGAACAACGGGCGCCGACGCCTATGACCGCCGGCTGACCGAAACTCTCGCCGCCCGCGGCCACAGCATCACCGTCATCGCCCGGGCCGGATCGGGGCAGGACGGGCCAGCCGTGGTCTATCCGGCGCCCGTCGCGTCACTGGCCGGCGGCCCGCTGTGGAAGTTCGATCTGCCTATTTCGCTGATGCGTGCCCGCCGCGTCGTGCGGCGCCTGTCGCTGACGGCGCCCGACATCACCATCGCCTCCGAGCACCTGTTCATGCGCGGGCACGCCGCGAGGTTCCGCCGCCGGCCGTGGATCTATTTCCCGCATGCGTTCAGCTATCCCGAAGAGGTCGAGCGCTTCACCGTGCCCAAGCTGCATCACCGGCTGTCCATGCGGGCGGCGCGCCGGCTTCAGCGCTGGGCCGTAACGCACGCGGATACGACCGTGAGATTGAGCCGCAGCAGCATGGAAGGCATCATGGAGCAGCTTTCCATCGAGGACATGGGGCGCTTCACCCTGATCACGCCGGGAAGCTGGATCGAGGCCGCGCCGCGCCGCCGCGATCCGGCTGCGCCGTTGCGGCTCCTGGTCGTCGCCGAGGGCATGCATCCCAGCGCCCGCCTCGACCTGGCGATCCGCGCTGTACTGTCGCTGCCTGCCGGAAAGCGCTGGGAACTGCATGTGGTCGGCGAGGGCGACGAGCGCACTGTCTACGAAACCCAGGCCGCCGACGACGGCCGCATCCTGCCGATCCAGTTCCACGGCGCCCATGAGGACCTGGCCCCATTCTACGCGCACTGCGACGTGTTGCTGTTCCCGTCGAATCTGGAGCATATGGGCCTGCCGCTGATCGACGCCATGCGGCACGGTTTGCCGGTGCTGGCGCTCGACAGCCGGATCAAGGGCCTGCATACCGCCAGTAACGAGATCGTCGACAATGGAGAGACGGGCTGGCTTGCCGGCTCGGACGAGGCCTTCGTCGCCATCCTGCACCGGCTGGTGGCCGATCCGTCGCCGGTCAGCGCGGCCGGCGCGCGGGCCCATCTGGTCGCCAGCCAGCGCTTCGCCTGGCCGCGCCATGTGGACCGCTGGGAGGAGGTGTTGAACGAGATCGTGGCCCGGTCCCGTTGACCGCTAACCGCCCGTCGACAGGAACCGGCGATCCGCGCCGTCGAGCACCACGCAGGTCAGCCGTCCGGAATGGTAGGCGCCGGTGTCCACGGCGATGCGGTGCGGTAGGTCGACGGCCTCGGTGACCTGCGAATGCCCGTGCACCACGCACAGGCCGCCGAATGCGTCGGCGCCCAGGAACTCGCGCCTGATCCACATCAGATCCTGGGGGTCCTGCCGCTCGACCGGCACCCTTGGCCGGATGCCCGCGTGGGCGAACACGTAGCGACCCGACTGGTGGCTCAAGGCCAGGCCGTCGAGGAAGGCATGATGTGCCGCCGGCATGGCCTCGCGCAGCCGCAGGGCGATGGCGGGAAAGTTGGCCGCCCTGCCGGAGAGCCCTTCCCGGATACCATAGCTGACCACCGTCATGACCCCGCCGGTATCGAACCACGCCGGGCCGATTTCGGGCTCGTCGAGGAAGCGCTTCCACAAATCCTCGTGATTGCCCTTCAGGAAAACCGGACTGAACCGCGCATCGATTCCTTCCAGCAGGAACTCGATCACGCCGGCGCTGTCCGGTCCGCGGTCCACATAGTCGCCGAGAAACACGATGGTGCAGGGTCCGGGGGCGTCGTTCGCGTCGTCTTCGATCCGCGCATAGAGCGCGCGCAAAAGGTCGAGGCGGCCATGGATGTCGCCGACGGCGTAGACCCGCGCCGCGTCGGCGGGCTGAGGCGCGCTGGCGCGCTTGGATTGGAACAGGCGGTTGAGCATGATCTACTAGTTGGGCTCTGGCATCCGGGAAGTCCAGCGGCATGTGATCGCAGTCCTCCGCCGGCGCAACGATCGGTCTGGGCGCCAAAGAATAGCCATCATTCCTTGGACTTTTAGCGCAACCTAATGCCAGCGATCGGCCGGTCGACGATCCGGGCTCGTGACGGGATACGCCTTGAGACTTTATCAGCTTCCTTTCTACGTTGTGCTGGCCGCCGTCGTGCTGTCGCCGCTGCCGTTCGGCTCGGTGCAGATCGGTGCCTGGAGCCTGCTTGCCCTGGTGGCCGGACTGGCGACCGTGTGCTGGGCCGTGATGACGGCTTTCGGCGCTGGGCCGGACGCCCGCGTCAGCCGGCTGAAATGGCCGCTGGCCGCATTCCTGCTCGTCGCTGCGTGGATTCTCATCCAGCTCAGCGCGCTCACGCCCGCCGCCTGGCATCATCCCATATGGGCCATCGCCAGCGAGGCGCTGGGCGAACCGCTGGCCGGGCGCATCGCCATCGATCCGCAGGCGGGATGGTTCGCGCTGATCCGCCTGTTGAGCTACGGCGCCATCTTCTGGCTCGCGGCCCAGTATGGCAGCGACGCGAAGCTGGCGGCGCGGGCGCTGCGCATTTTCACCTTCGCTGGCGCGGCCGCGGCGGGGATGGGCCTGCTGATCTGGAGCACCGGGCTCTCGCACCTGCTGTGGTTCGACGAGGATTTCCTGCTGGTCCAGATGCGCTATGGGTCCCGTCTCGCCATTCCCTTCGTCAATCCCAATCATCTCGCCAGTTTCGCCGCCATGGGCCTGATCTGCGCGATCGGCCTGATCGCAGGCGAAACGCGCGGACTGTGGCGGCCTGAGACGGATCGGCGCGAGAAGCTACGGCGTTTCTTGGATACGGCGGTTTCACGCAACTGGTTCCTGATGATCTCGGGCATGGTGTATGCCATGGCAGTGATGCTCAGCCAGTCACGCGGCGGATTGCTGGCGCTGGCTGTCGGACTGACGGTGCTGTGGGCGGCGCTGATTAGACGCAGCAAACCCAGGATCAGCCACACCATAACGGCCGTCGCGCTGGCGGCGTTGGTCACGGGCGCGTTCTTCGCCCCGACCTTGGCCCGTTTTACCGATCGCCTCGGCACGGTTGAGGCCGAGACCGGCCAGCGTCGGATGGAAATATACCAGAATGCCATGAGCGCCATCGAGACGTCGCCGGTGCTGGGCTACGGCTACGGCGGGTTCCCGGCGCTTTACCGGATGTATGACCAGCACGACCTTTTCAGCGTCGTGGAGTTTGCCCATAGCACGGTGCTGGAAAATGTCCTCGAGCTGGGCATTCCATCGGCCGCGCTCCTGTTCGCCGCCATCCTCTGGCCCGTCGTCGCATGTTGGCGGGGCGCCCGAGTAAGACAACGGGACCAGCATATCCCGGCGCTCGCGGCAGCCGTCGCGGCGGTCGCGTTGATACACTCTATGGTTGATTTCCCTTTGCAGATTCCCGCCATCGCGGTAGCTTTTTCGCTGATCCTGGGCTTGGGATTTGCCCAGTCCGTAAGCTCTAAAACTTCCTAACCCGAATTATTCATCAGCCGGGCTATTCCGGGTCGGCGAACGTAGCTTAACCTACTGATTTGGTGTAGAGAATAGGCGCTTAGACCACTCTCGAACACCGGACAGAAAGTGCCACGCCCGCCATGGTCGACGATAGCGTTGCTG
>CALQFM020000078.1 GCA_943329845.2 Candidatus Kuenenia stuttgartensis
ACCCGGATCACGACGGCGAGGAAGTTGGCATAGCCCGGCTCGACGTCGTCCATGGCATCCGGCAAGCCATTGCCAGGCGCATCTAGCGGCAGGCCCGGCCCCGGCGCGGACAGATAGGGCCGGCGCGTCAGGGTGGGCGCGGCATCCCAGCAGGAACGGGCGACCGCGTCGCCCGCATGCGCCGACGCGTCGCCCCAGGCGCGGAGCTGGACACCGCTCGCCGGGTCGTAGAACACCAGGCAGACGCGTGGATCGGCCGCCAGCTGGGCGGCCTTCGCCGAACGGGCATCGGTGAATATGGTCAGCGTCCGCGCCGCGCCGTCCGCCGCACGCAGCACCACCGTCCGTGCCTCGCCCTGGCCGCTGGCCAGAACCGGCGTGCGCAACGGCGAGTCGCGGCTGTTCGGCGCCTGTTCCAGCAGGTGCCAGCAATGGTCGGCGAGTTCGTGCAGGTCCATGGCTTGCGTCCGGTTGACGATTCTCAGGCGCTCGACCTTAATGGCTCCTGATGGAGCCCGGTACCGACATCTGCCCGCTTTGCGACCGTCCGCTCGGCCACCGGCGCGAGCGGCATCACCTGGTGCCGCGCCTGAAGGGCGGTCGGGAAACCGTGCTGCTGCACCCGATCTGCCACCGCAAGATCCACAGCCTGTTCAGCGAGGCGCTGCTGGCGCGGTCCTACGCCACCGTGGATGCCCTGCGCGCCCATCCGGAGGTCAGCCGGTTCGTCGGCTGGCTCGCCGGCAAGCCGCCCGACTTCCATGTCTCGACCCGCGGCGCGCGGAATCAGCACCGCTGAAACGGCCCATGCTATTTCCGCAGTGCGGTCATACTTTTCCCTCAGATGTCAGGATGTTGCAGGGCTGTTCCGACACGCCATATACAGTCCTGCACCGGAACAACGATGTTCCGGCATGGGGCTGCAGGAAAATGACTAAGGCTTTTGGTCTGATCAACGCGTTCGCGCTGCTCGCTGGCGCTGTCTCGCTGGTTCTCTGGGGCTAGCGGCCACCTCATCCGTTCCGCCCACGCGGAACCACAATCGATCCTTCCAGATAGAGAACGCAGCTGCCGGACACCCGGACGGCGTCGGGCAGCACCGTGCTGTGCAGCAGCCCGCCGCGCGCCGAGGCCTGGTGGCAGGTCAGCGTGTCTTTGCCCAGCCTGCCGGACCAGTAGGGCGCGGCGGTGCACTGGGCCGAGCCGGTGACGGGGTCCTCATCGACGCCGACGGCCGGTGCGAAGAATCGCAGCACGAAGTCGGTGCGCTCGCCCGGCGCCGTGGCGATGACATAGGACCGGTCGAACGTGGCGAACGCCCTGATGTCGGGCGTCAGCGCCCGGACTTGAGCCTCGCTTTCATAGACGGCCACGTATTCCCGTTCCCCGGCGAGCCACTCGGCCGGCGCCCCGCCCAGCGCCTCGGGCAGACCGGCGGGCGGCGTCACCGGACCCAGCGTCTTGCGCGGCAGGGTCATGGCGAAGCCGTCGCTGTCGGGCACCACCTTCAGCGGGCCGCTCAGCGTGTGGAAGGTCACCGCGTCACGTCCCGCTTCCAGCAGCGTCATGATGACGAAGGCGCTGGCCAGCGTGGCATGGCCGCACAGCGGCACCTCGGCGCCGGGCGTGAACCAGCGCAGCCAGAAGTCGCCGCCGTCGCGAACGAAGAAGGCGGTCTCCGATAGATTGTTCTCGGCGGCGACGGCCTGGAGGGTCGCGTCGGGCAGCCAGGCGTCGAGCGGGCAGACTGCGGCGGGATTGCCGCCGAACAGGGTTTCGGTGAACGCATCCACCTGGAAAATCGGAATCCTCATGCCAGAATCCTCGTCACTGTCTCCAAAACAGACGAGAGCCGCCCGCGTCTCCTCCATTGCCCCTAAGGACACTGACGGATGGCGGACGGCTCTCTCGATCGTGTTTCGCCCGGCGGACCGGGCGGATATTTTACCCGATCAGAACGGCAGGCCGCCGAGCGGCTTGGTCATGTCGTTCAGTGCCTTCACGTCTTCCGCCGAGAGCTTGGCGCCGGCGGCGGCGACGTTCTGTTCGATCTGTTCCGGCTTGGTGGCGCCCGCCATCACCGAGGTGACGCCCGGCTGCGCCAGCAGCCACGCGACGGCGATTTCCAGCACGCTCAGGCCGCGCTCCTTGCCGAACGCCTCGATCTTCTCGACCAGGTCGAAGTTCCGGTCGTTCATCTCCAGGCCGCCCAGGCCGGCCATGTTGCTGCCCTCGCCGAAGCGGGTGCCGGCGGCCGGCTTCTCGCCGCGCTTGTACTTGCCGGTCAGCATGCCCGAGGCGAGCGGGAAGTAGGGCAGGAAGCCCACGCCGACATATTTGGCGGCGGCGAGGCGCTCGTCCTCAACGTCGCGGCGCAGGATGTTGTAGAAGTTCTGGACCGAGATGAACTGCGGCACGCCCAGCTTCTGGGCGGTCCGCACGGCGTCGACCAGCACGTGGCCCTTGAAGTTGCAGCAGCCGATGTAGCGGACCTTGCCCTGCTGGATCAGGTCGCCCAGCGCCAGCAGCGTCTCCTCCAGCGGCGTCGACCCGTCGGGGAAGTGCATCTGGTACAGGTCGATATAGTCGGTGCCCAGGCGCTTCAGGCTCGCCTCGACCGCGTTCATGATGTAGCGGCGCGAGCCGCCGTTCATGTAAGGGCCGGCGCCCATCGGCATGCCGAACTTGCTGGCCAGCACGATGTCCTTGCGGCGGGCGCCCAGCGCCTTGCCCAGGAACTCCTCGGACTTGCCCCAGAGATGCGGGTCGGTCGGATAGGCATCGGCGGTGTCGAACATGCTGATGCCCTGGTCGAGCGCCTTGTCGACGACGGCCTGGGTCTCGGCCATGTCGGTGCGGCCGCCGAAATTGTTGGTGCCCAGGCTGATGGTCGAAATCTTCAGGCCGGAATTACCCAGATTACGGTATTCCATTGTGCGGTCTCCCCTGTTTGCGGAACGGTTGCGCGCACGATGCCACGCGCCCGCAGGGCTGTCCACCAAACAGCGGGCGTGCATAAACCGACGCCGCCGGCCTATGCCATGATGTTGTAGCCGCCGTCGATATAGACGGTTCCGCCGGTGATCCGCCGAGCGGCATCCGTCGCCAGGAAGGCCGTGACGCTGCCCACTTCGTCGATCGTGACTAGATGCCGCGCCGGCGCACGCGCCGCGGCCTGTTCGAGCAACTCGTCGAACCGGTCGATACCCGAAGCGGCGCGGGTGCGGATCGGGCCCGGCGATATGGCGTGGACGCGGATTTCCTTGGGTCCCAGTTCATGGGCCATGTACCTGACGGTGCTTTCCAGAGCGGCCTTTACCGGTCCCATGACGTTGTAGTGCTCCACGACCTTGTCGGCGCCGTGGTACGACATGGTGAATAACGCACCGCCATCGACCATCAAGGGCTCGGCGCGCCGCACCATGCGGACGAACGAGTGGCACGAAACGTCCATCGCCATCAGAAAGCCCTCGCGCGAGCAGTCCGTGAGCCGCCCGTGCAGGTCCTCGCGCGGCGCGAAGGCGATCGAATGCAGCATGAAGTCCAGTCGTCCCCACCGCGCGGCGATGGTGTCGAAAAGCGCATCGATCATCCCTTCCCGCCGCACGTCGCACGGCTCGAACAGGGTGGCGCCGAGCGCCTCGCTCAACGGCTCGACAAACGGACGCGCCTGATCGTTGAGGTAGGTAAGCGCCAGTTCCGCGCCGAGATCCCTGAATGCGCGGGCGCAGCCATGGGCAATCGAGTGGGCGTTGGCGATGCCGACCACAAGGCCCTTCTTGCCGTCGAGGCGATAGGGGTTGGCGGTTTCAGCGCTGGAAGACATAGGTGCCCGGCGCATCGTCCAGAACGGGAAGTCCCTTGTCCGGCGCGCCCATTGCCGGCGGCGCGATGCTGACCCCGGCCCCCCGTTGCACCAGCCAGGCGTGCCACTCAACCCACCATGACCCCTCCTGCATGGGCGCCGTATCCGACCAGGTTTGCGGGGACAGATAGAGATGTTCGGGCAACCGCGTCATCATCTGGTAGTGACGGCGCGGATGTCCCGGTTCGCTCACGATACCCGCGTTGTGGCCACCGCTCGTGAGAACAAAGGTCACGGGACTGTCGGCGAACAGGGAGATCTTGTAGACGGACTGCCACGGCGCAATGTGGTCGGCGACCGTTCCGACGGCGAAGATCGGCACGCGGATGTCGCCGAGATTGATGACGCGGCCGTCGACGGCGAACCGCCCGGCGGTCAGGCGGTTCTCGAGAAACAGACCGCGAAGATATTGCGCGTGCATCAGGTAGGGCATGCGCGTCTCGTCGGCGTTCCAGGCGATCAGGTCCGAGGGTGTTTCCTGTTCGCCCAGCACATAGGTCCGGATGATCCTCGACCATGTCGGGTCGGTCGAACGCAGGGCGCTGAACGCGCCCGCCATCTGTTTCGGGTCCAGGTAGCCCTGGTCCCACATCATGTCCTCGAGGAACGTCACCTGCGCCTCGTCGATGAACAGCATCAACTCGCCGGCTTCGGTGAAATCGGTCTGGGCCGCCAGCAGCGTCATGCTCGCCAGCCGGTCGTCGCCGTCACGGGCCATCGTCGCCGCCGCGATGGACAGGATCGTTCCGCCGAGGCAATAGCCGCAGGCGTGAATCCGGTGGCCTTCCGTGATGAGGGACACTGCATCGATCGCCGCCATCACCCCGCGCCGGCGATAATCGTCCAGGCTCGTATTGCGGTCGGCCGCGGTCGGGTTCTTCCACGAAATCGTGAATACCGTGTGCCCCTGTCCCACAAGGTACCGGATCATCGAGTTCTCGGGCGACAGGTCGAGTATGTAATATTTCATGATCCAGGCCGGCACGATCAGCACGGGCTCGGCATGCACTTCACCGGTGGACGGCGCGTACTGGATCAACTCGATCAGATCGTTACGGAATACGACTTTGCCCGGCGTCACGGCGACATTGACCCCGACCTTGAACCTGTCGGTCCCCGCCGGCGGCTTCTTGTTGATCTGCCTGTCCAGGTCGTCGAGCAGATAGCCCAGCCCGCGCACCAGGTTCGCGCCGCCTTCGGCCAGCGTGTGGCGGACAATCTCGGGATTGAGCGCGGGCACGTTGGTCGGCGCCAGCATGTCGAGCCATTGCCGCATGAGGAACCAGACCTGCCGCTCATGCTCGCCGGTCGCGCCGCGCACGCCGCCGGCTGCGGACCGCCACCACTTCTCGGTCAGATAGAAGCCCTGCTCCATGACGTTGAACGGAAAATTGCGCCAGTCGGCGCCGCGAAAACGGCTGTCGTCGGCGGGCGCTTCGACCAGCAGATCGGGATGCCCACCCAGGGCCGCTTTCGCCGCATACATCCAGAGCCGGATGGCATCCTGGGCCACTTCGGAGGCAAGCGACATCTGCTTGCCCGGCGACATGGCCATGTGAACGCCCCAGTCCCCGATTGCCGCGCCGACGGAACTCGGTGCGAGCCCATGCGTGATCCGCGCCAGCAATGCGCGCAGAACGCGGTCATAGGTATCGAGTTGCGCGCTACCGAAACCGGGCTGCATCTCGGGACGCGGATCGCGCATTGCCGTTACGGCACCACCCGGGACGTCGCGCGGCACGATCAACTCGATGACTTTGGCCGATTCTTCCACTAGAGCCTCCTCGTTGCGCCTTGGCGCGGAGCCTGAATTGCTCAGCGCCATCGCACGCTTGCGTCTGATCGCCGAAGGCTATGGAAAGGGCAGAGTAGAACATTGATCAGGATCAATATTATCGTGAAGCTTCCATGAACTCATGGCGTCATGATATCTATAAATATAAATATTACAGTTTAGTTACACTGTGAACCGCAGAACTCCGGTGTCGAGAGATACTTCTTTAATGGATAATGGTCTTATACGCGGTGCTGTCCTGCGCGAACAGCACCCCGGCTCCGCGATCCATCGCGACAGGATTATCCTCGGCGCCCTACGCGATCGCCGCCTTGAAGCGCCGCAGGAAGCCGATGTGCTCGTCGGCCGTTTTCAGTCCGGCGCCCATGGTGTGGATGGTGACGTGCGTGGCGCCCGCCGTCTTCCATGCGGCATGATCGGCGGCGGCATCGTCCGGTGTGCGCACGGGCCCGCCCAGGGTGGCGCCGATGAAGATGATGTTGTCGACGCCGACCGCGTCGGGATCGCGGCCCGCCCGCTTCACCAGGTCGCGCATTTCGGCCACCTTCTCGGCGGCGGCGGCGGCCGGCAGTACCGGAATCCAGCCGTCGCCTGTGCGGGCGACACGGGCCATGGACGCCTGCGACGACCCGCCGAACCAGATCGGGATCGACTTTCTGACCGGCGCGGGATTGATGCCGGCGTCTGTCACCTTGTGGAAGCGGCCGTCATAGGTGACCGGTTCGCCGGTCCAAAGCTTGCGCAGCAGGTCCACCTGCTCGTCGAACCGCGCGCCGCGGGCCTGGAACGGCACGCCGAGCGCCTCGTACTCGATCTGGTTCCAGCCGATGCCGAAGCCCAGCCGAAGGCGGCCGCCCGAGAACACGTCGGCATTGGCCGCCTGCTTGGCGAACAGCGCCGTCTGGCGCTGCGGCAGGATGATGATGCCGGACGCCAGTTCCAGTGTGGTCGTCACGCCCGCCAGGAAGCTGAACAGGGTAATCGGCTCGTGGAACGGCGTGTCGTGGTTGTAGGGCATGGTCCAGTCCGGCCGGCTGGCCAGGTTGGCACCCATCACGTGGTCATAGGCGATGACGTGGTCGAAGCCCAGTCCCTCGACCACCTGCGCCCAGTCGCGGATCACCGCCGCGTCGGCGGCGATCTCGGTCTGTGGAAATACGACGCCGACACGCATGCGATCCTCCCCTAATTTTGATGCGCGGTCCATTTTTTAGGACTGGCTCATTGCTGTCAAGGGAGCGCGCCACATTCGGCCGTTCGCGTGAATTCGTCACGGATACGTAAAAAGTGACTCAACAAATCGCGACAAGCCGGATATGCAACACAACCCCTTGACGGCTGCGGTTTACCGCTTATTCTCTAGTGATCCTATCGGGAATTAAATGCTCTCGCAAAAAGCCAAATACGCACTGAAGGCCCTGCTGATTCTGTCCGAGCGGCCCGCCGGTGTTCCTATCCAGGTGGTCGAACTGGCGGAAGAGGGCAATCTTCCGCGCAAGTTCCTCGAGCTGATCATGCTGGAACTCAAGAAACACGGCATGGTGCATAGCCAGCGCGGCAAGCACGGCGGATACATGCTGGCGGCGCTCCCATCGGAAATCAGCTTCGGCGATATCGTCCGCGCCATGGATGGTCCGCTGGCGCCGATCCCCTGCGCCAGCCTGACCGCCTACCGCAAATGCGCCGACTGCACCGACGAGAAGACCTGCGCCGTCCGAATCATGATGCGCCGGGTTCGGGATGCCGCATCCGAGATTCTCGATAACACCTACCTGTCGGACATGTCCTCGGATGACGTAGAAGCCATTTCAAATCAACTTGTTAGCGCCTGACTATTTTTTTGTTGCAATAGGCTATTATTTCGATAGGAATTATCTACGTCAACCTATCGGAGTCGCCCCAATGAGAATACGTGCAACCGCTGTGGCCCTCGCCGTGGCCCTCGGACTGGCCGCAGCGCCGGTCGCCGCGAAGGATATCAAGCTGCTCAACGTGTCGTATGACCCGACGCGCGAGCTGTACAAGGATTACAATGCCGAATTCGCCAAGCTCTGGAAGGCGAAGACCGGCGACAACGTCACCGTCGAGCAGTCCCATGGCGGCTCGGGCAAGCAGGCGCGCGCCGTGATCGACGGCCTTGCCGCCGACGTGGTGACCCTGGCTCTGGAGGGCGACGTCGACGAGGTCGCCAAGGGAACCAAGAAGATCCCCGCCAACTGGGTTCAGGCGCTGCCGAACCACTCCAGCCCCTACACCTCGACCATCGTGTTCCTGGTGCGCAAGGGCAACCCGAAGCACATCAAGGACTGGGACGACCTGATCAAGCCGAAGCTGCAGGTCATCACCCCGAACCCGAAGACGTCGGGCGGCGCCCGCTGGAACTTGCTGGCCGCCTATGCCTTTGCGCAGAAAAAGTACGGCAGCGAGGAAGCGGCGAAGGACTTCGTGACGAAGCTCTACCGCAATGTGCCCGTGCTCGACACCGGCGCCCGCGGCTCGACCACCACTTTCGTCCAGCGCGGCATCGGTGATGTGCTGCTCGCCTGGGAGAACGAGGCATTCCTTGCCATCAATGAGCTTGGTCCCGACAAGTTCGAGATTGTGACGCCGAGCCTCAGCATCCTGGCAGAGCCCAGCGTGGCGGTTGTCGAAGGCAACGCCAAGCTGCACGGCGCCACCGCCGTCGCCAAGGCCTACCTCGAAAACCTGTACACCCCGGCGAGTCAGAAGCTGATCGCCGAGCACTATTATCGCCCGGCCAAGCCCGAGACCGTCGACCCGGCGATCCTGAAACGGTTCGGCAAGCTGGAACTCGTCAACATCCGGGACGATTTCGGCGGCTGGAGCAAGGCGCAGCCCAAGTTCTTCGGCGACGGCGGCATCTTCGACCAGATCTACAAGCCCGGTAACTAAGCGCTCAGGGGCGGCGGCCAGGCCCCGCCGCCCCGACAACAAAGGCCTGACCGCGACTCCGCTTCCCGCCCGATGCGGATGTCGCCCTAACCAACGCTTCAAGAGGAAACACCAATGAAACGCCCAGTGATTCTGGGCGGTGGGGTCGCTTTTGCCCTTTCCGCCCTTTCGTCGGCCGCATCGGCCGAAGTGTCAGAAGCCCAGTTCCAGGCTGTTCTCGAGCGCCTCCAGGCTGTCGAGTCCGAGCTCGACCAGTACAAGACAGCCGCCGTCGAGAGCCGCAAGGCGGAACTCGCGGCCGAGGCCGACAAGAAGGTCGGCATGAAGTACAAGTGGGGTCCAAGCCCGACGTTCCAGAGCGACGACGGCCAGTTCGCGCTCCACGTCCATGGCCGCGTGCTGACCGACTTCGGTCACGTCAGCGACAACAATGGCCGCCAGGACCGCAACGCGACCACGTTCCGCGATGTCCGCCTGGGCGCCGACGGCACAGCGTTCGGCGACTTCAAGTACAAGCTGCAGATCGACTTCTCGCAGAACCAGGTCGACATCAAGGATGCCTTCGTCCAGTACACCGGCTGGGACCCGATCACCATCAGCGTCGGCAACTACTGGACCACCAACGTGCTCGACAAGTGGACGAGCTCGCTGCAGGTCTCTCTCGTCGAGCCGGCTGGCTTCTCGGAAGCCTTCAACATCCAGCGACGGCTGGGTACCTGGATCACCTAACAGGGCAGCGTCTTCCGCGTCGATGCCGGCGCCTATGGCGCGGCGCTCAGGATCCCGGACGTACAGGCTGACAGCGAGGGTTATGCCTTCTCGGCCCGCGCGGTCTATTTCCCGAAGATCGGCGACGACATCCAGCTGCACTTCGGCGCCTCGGTGCTGTACCGCGACTACAGCCCGGCCTCCGGCCTCGACAACAACCAGACGCGCCTGCGCGTGCGTCCGCAGTCGAGCCTGTCGGCGTTCCGCTACATCGATACGGGCAATCTCAATGCCGACAACGATCTGTTCGTCGGCGCCGAGGCGGCCGCGGTCTGGGGTCCGGTCTGGATCGAATCGGAATGGGCCTGGGACAAGGTCAAGAAGATCACCGGCAAGCTCGACAACAACGCCAGCTTCCAGGGTGGTTACTTCGGCCTGGGCTGGTTCGTTACCGGCGAAAAGCGCGGCTACAAGCCCGGCGAGTGGGACCGCACCAAGGTGCTGCGTCCGGTGGGCAAGGCCGGCGGCTGGGGCGCGCTCGCCCTGGTGGGCCGCGTCGACTACGTGGACCTGAACGACAGCGGCACCGGCGTCTTCGGCGGCAAGCAGCTGATGTTTATCGGCGGCGTCAACTGGCACCTGAACGACAACATGGTGATCAAGGTCAACTATGCCCATGCCGACGTAAAGGACGCGCTCAGCAACAAGGCCGTCACCAACGCCCAGGGCAAGGCGAAGATCGACAGCCTCACCGCCCGCTTCCAGCTCGACTGGTAACGACGGTCGACGACAGGGAACGGCCCATCCTTCGGGATGGGCCGTTTCGCTTTCTGCGCACGGAGGAACTGCGGTGGTTTCGAATCGTTCGGGGATGTGGCAGGCTGCGTTCCGGATGAAGCTTTGCCAGCGCTTCCGACCCACGCATGGAGCCGCCCCGCTGCCATGCCGTGCGTTCCAACCGTGGGAGACAGGACGGATGGAAAAATTCCTGATGCCGCCGCAATCACTCTGGTAATCCTATCGGTATTATAGTTTAAATTCGCCGCCCGGGTTACCGCCCCGGCCGCGTGACGGTACTAACAAGCAGTCAGGAAACTCTCGATCCCATGGCGTCCGCCGTTTCAAGGGGTAGGAGACGAGTGATCCCCGGATTTGGGATTTCGCTCGGCTTTACCATCGTCTATCTGGGGCTGATCGTGCTCATCCCTCTCGCCGGGCTGGTGCTGAGGAGTGCCGGGCTAGGCTGGAGCGAGCTCTACCGCATCGCCACCGACCTGCGCACCGTCAACGCCATCTGGCTGAGCGTATGGACCGCATTCATCGCCGCCATCATCAATGTGCCCTTCGGCGTTCTGGTCGCCTGGGTGATGGTGCGGTACCGCTTTCCAGGACGCCGCCTCCTAGACGCCGCCGTCGATCTGCCCTTCGCCCTGCCGACCGCCGTCGCGGGCATCGCGCTGACGGCGCTCTATGCGCCGAACGGCTGGGTCGGCGCCTATCTCGAGGAGTGGGGCATCAAGGCCGCCTACACGCCGCTCGGCATCGTCATCGCCCTTACCTTCATCGGCCTGCCCTTCGTGGTCCGCACAGTGCAACCGCTGATGGAGGATATCGACAAGGAAGTGGAGGAAGCCGCCGCGACCCTTGGTGCGGGACGTTTCCAGACCGTGCGCCGGGTGATCCTGCCGTCGATCCTGCCGGCCGTCATCACCGGTTTCGCCCTCGCGTTCGCGCGGGCCATCGGCGAATACGGCTCGGTCGTGTTCATCGCGGGCAACATTCCCTATGTGTCGGAAATCGCCCCGCTGCTGATCATCATCCGGCTGGAGGAATACAACTACGCCGGCGCCACGACCGTGGCGACGCTGATGCTGATGATCTCGTTCGCCCTGCTGATCTCGATCAACTGGATCCAGGCCATGACGCGTCGGAGGTACGGCAATGGCTAACGTATTCAGCCGCGCACCGATCGGCCTGCGCAGCGCCGTAAACGAGGGCGCGATCACGCGCGTCAGCCTGATCCTGACCGCTGTCGTCTTCCTGGCACTGTTCCTGATCATGCCGCTGGTTCTGGTGTTCGTCGAAGCGTTCCGCCAAGGCGTCGGCGCCTATCTCGACGCGCTGAAGGAGCCCGATGCGCTGTCGGCCATGCGGCTGACGGTGACGGTCGCGGTCATCGCCGTGCCGCTCAACGTTCTGTTCGGACTTGCCGCCTCGTGGGCGATCGCCAAGTTCCAGTTCCGGGGCAAGAACCTGCTGATATCGCTCATCGACCTGCCGTTTTCGGTCTCGCCGGTGATTTCCGGCCTGGTGTGGGTGCTGCTGTTCGGCTCCCATGCGGCGTTGAGCCCGTGGCTGCAGGCCCACGACATCCAGATCCTGTTCGCCCTGCCCGGCCTGGTGCTCGCGACCATGTTCGTGACGTTCCCCTTCGTCGCCCGCGAGCTGATCCCGCTGATGCAGGAGCAGGGCACCACCGACGAGGAAGCCGCGCTGAGTCTAGGCGCGAGCGGCCTGCAGACCTTCTGGCATGTCACCCTGCCCAATGTGCGCTGGGCGCTGGTCTATGGCGTGCTGCTGTGCACGGCGCGCGCCATCGGCGAGTTCGGCGCCGTCTCCGTGGTTTCGGGTCACATCCGCGGCAAGACCAACACCATGCCGCTCCATGTGGAGATTCTCTATAATGAGTATAGTTTCGTTGGCGCCTTCGCGGTCGCGTCCGTCCTCGCACTCCTCGCCCTCGTCACCCTCGGAATCAAATCCATCCTGGAGTGGCGTTACGGAAACCAGCTCGCCTCAGGCCACCGCCACTAGGAACCCCGCCGTGCGTATATCGATCAAGAACGTCACGAAGCAGTTCGACCGGTTTCCGGCGCTGGGCGGCGTGTCGCTGGAAATCGGCTCGGGCGAACTGGTCGCGCTGCTCGGCCCCTCCGGTTCGGGCAAGACCACATTGCTGCGGTCCATCGCCGGACTCGAGCATCCGTCGTCGGGCCAGATCCTGTTCGACGGCGAGGATGTATCCAACCTGTCGGTGGGGCAGCGCCGCATCGGCTTTGCGTTCCAGTCCTACGCCCTGTTCCGCCACATGACGGTGCTCAACAACGTGGCGTTCGGCCTGAAGGTGCGGCCGCGCAAGAACCGGCCAAGCCGCGCCGAGATCAGGAAGCGCGCCACGGAACTGCTCGACCTGGTGCAGCTTGGCGGCCTTGAAGAGCGCTTCCCCTCGCAGCTCTCCGGCGGCCAGCGCCAGCGTGTGGCGCTTGCCCGCGCGCTCGCCATCGAACCGCGCGTGCTGCTGCTCGACGAGCCGTTCGGCGCACTCGACGCCAAGGTCCGCAAGGAGCTGCGCCGCTGGCTGCGCCAGCTGCACGACCGGCTGGGCCTGACCACCATCTTCGTCACCCACGACCAGGAGGAGGCGCTGGAGCTGGCCGACCGCGTCGTCGTGATGAACAAGGGCGAGATCGAGCAGGCCGGGACACCGGTCGAAGTCTACGACGACCCGGCGACCGCGTTCGTCAGCGAGTTCCTCGGCACCGTAAACACCTTCCAGACCACGCTCAACGACGGCATCGCCGAGGTGCTGGGCACCGAATTTCCGGTGGCCGACGCGGACGTTGGCGAAGGCCCGCAGCGCCGCCACGGGCCGGCCATCGCCTATGTCCGCACCCATGAGATCGAGCTGCTTTCGCGCGAGCATGCTGTGGGCATCCCCGCCATCGTCCGCGCCGTGTTCCCGTTCGGCGGCGCCATCCGCGTCGAGCTGGCCGTCGAGGGCTACGACATGCCGATCCAGGTCGAGGTGCCGCGCGCCTTCTTCGAGGCCGGCGAGGTCCGGGTCAATTCAGGGCTGTTCGTGCGCGCCACCAACGCCCGGGTGTTCCCGCAGTATAACTAGGCCGCGAGACGTAGCCTTCGGCGCGAACGCTGCTATCATCCGCCCTGAACAGGGAGGATCAGCATGTCACTCAAGGGACGTGTCGCCATCGTCACGGGCGGCAACAGGGGGATCGGCAAGGGGATCGCGCTGGGGCTGGCGCAGGACGGCGCCGACCTCGCCATCAACTACCGGGGCAATGAGGACGAGGCGCGCAAGACGCTCGAGGAAGTCCGCGCGCTCGGCGTGCGGGCCGATATCTACCAGGCGGGCGTCGACGACTACAACGCCGTGCGTGACATGGTGGCGAAGGTCGCCGCCGATTTCGGCCAGATCGACATCCTGGTGAACAACGCCGGCATCGCCAGCAAGGGCCGGTCGGTGGCCGACACCGACCCGGACGAATTCGAGCGCGTGGTGCGCACCCACGCCTTCGGCACGTTCTACGCCACCCACGAGGTGATCCCGCACCTGCGCAAGCGCCCGCGCGGCGACATCATCATGGTGTCCTCGGCGGCCACGCGGCGCTGGATGGCCAACGGCGCGCCCTACAATGTCGGCAAGGCCAGCATCGAGGCCATCGCCTTCGGCGTCGCCAAGGAAGAGCGCGCCAACAACATCCGCGTCAACGTGGTCGCCCCGGGAGTGGTCGAGACCGACATGGGCCGGCGCCTGCTGAAAGCCCGCGGCGTCAACGACCCGCGCGACGCCGACGCAACGGCCCCGTTCGGCCGCGTGTGCCAGCCCGAGGACCTGTCCAACGTGGTGCGCTGGCTGGTGTCGGAGCAGAACTCCTACGTCACGGGCGAGCGGATTTACGTGGATGGGCTTGCAGGGGTTTAGCCCCGCCATTCGGCGAGCCATTATCCCGGGGATGCCTGTGACCTTACCCTTCAGCACAACTAGAGCATTTTCACTTTGAGCGTTGATAACCGGCTGCCTGGAAGAAGTTGGCGCACTCGGCCGGAAGGAAGCGGTCGAGCATGCTGCCGATGCGCTCGATCAGAGCATCGACGGTTCGTGCGGGCTCGTGCCTCAGCAAGGCCTTG
>CALQFM020000079.1 GCA_943329845.2 Candidatus Kuenenia stuttgartensis
CAAACAGCGCGAAAGGATCAAGCGACAGACCATCGAACATCGGCGCTTGCAGCACCGCAAGATCGCCGCTTAGCATCAACCCCAAGACGAGGCCGATCCTCCCCCATACCAAGCCGAGATCTGCGCCAAATGTTCTGACGACGGACAATTGCCTCCGGTCTCAGCGGCGATGCCCTGAAGGTTGTTCAGAACCTGATCCTCGCACAGGCGAGAGGTTTTTCGGCACGCAACGTGGTTTCATTGAGCGCCGGTTCGTCCAGCGACGCGACCGCCCAGCTTGGCAATGTCCAGGCACTCAACGACATCGGGATCAACGCGACCGCCGCAGCCACGCCCGGCGGCCTGGATATCTTTGGCGGTGCCTTGAACAGCAGCGTCAACGTATTGGGCAATGCGCTCAACGCCTCGGCGTCGGGCAACGTGGCAATGAACGCATTGTCGACGGCAGCGGACGCATCGCTGCAGGAATCGAGTGGAGCTGGCGCGACGATCGATCCGGGCGCGGCGGCCCAGATCGCGGTCACTGGCGCCGACTACGCGGTGCTCAACCGACAATCGTTGGCGGATTCTTCGGTGACCGGCACCATCACCTCCGCCTTTGTCGGCATCGACGACATGGGACCGGCGGGTTTCGTTACGACTTCGGTCGCGGTGGAGGGTAACGAAGTACTCTCCTCGGCCACTGGCAACGAAGCCGTTAACTCGCTGGTACTGGATACCGGAACCTTCCAGCATCCCTCGGCTTCCGTCGCGTCGCTGCAGACAACGTCGGGCGCCACGATCAGCGCCACGACCAGCGGTGTCACCATCGGGATTGGCGTTTCATCGACACTCTCCGGCGCCAGCAACGGCAGCAGCTTCTCCGTACGGGGTAATTCGGTGGGGGCGACCGCCATCGGCAACAGTTCCGTCAATACAATCAGCGGCAACTGAACCGGATTGCGCAGTCTTGAATCAGGGCCGGAGCTAATGCTCCGGCCCTTTCCTTTTGGCTGACGCAGCGAACCGAAGGCGCACTTGTATCTGCCGTGGACGACATTGACCGGCTGGACAGGCCGCTCTACCGGCCTAGGTCATCCGGTGCCGAATGTTTTCGCCGCCCGGGACGGCGCGACCTTAGGTGCGGGCAACCGGGCGTTGTCCGGATCATCCCCATGAGAGGCGTCATGCAAATCATCACCGGAGTTGTCGAGTGCCAGCGCCATGCTTTCCTCCGCGAAGGCCCACCACCGTTGGACCAGCGCATCGCTCACCTGAAGGCGCTGGAAGGGCAGGTCACCAAGTACAGGGACCGGATGGCCGAGGTGCTGAGCGAGGACTTCGGCAACCGCAGCCGTCACGAAACCCTGCTGGCCGAGACATTGGCGACGGTGATGTCGCTGCGCCACTCGCGCAAGCACCTCGCATCATGGATGCGTCCCCGGAAGCGGCCGCTTAACAGGCTGCAGCACCCCTTCGCCCGCGCCGAGATCCATTACCAGCCACTCGGGGTCGTTGGAATCATGGCGCCCTGGAACTACCCGTTTCAGCTTGCGCTGGTGCCACTCGGTCAGGCGCTTGCCGCCGGCAACAGGGTTGTGCTGAAACCATCCGAATTCACGCCCGGCGCCTCGGCCCTGCTGGCCACCATGCTGTCGGAAATCTTCGACGACGAGCGTGTGGCGGTGATCCAGGGCGGCCCTGACGCCGCCGCCGCGTTCAGCCGTCAGCGGTTCGATCACCTCATGTTCACGGGTTCCACCGCGACAGGCCGGCGCGTGATGATGGCCGCCGCCGAAAACCTGGTGCCGGTGACGCTGGAACTGGGGGGCAAGTCGCCGGTGATCGTCGGCGACGACTACGACCTGGACAGGGCGGCCGGCTCCATCGCCCTCGGCAAGATGCTGAATGCCGGCCAGACCTGCATCGCGCCTGACTACATCTTTGTTCCCGCCGGCAAGGTCGATCTGTTCGGTCGCGCCTTGTCGTCGCAGATCGTGCGCATGTACCCGACTCTCGCCGACAATCCCGACTACACATCGATCGTCGCCGACCGTCATTTCGATCGCCTCGAAGGCCTGATCGAGGACGCCCGCGACAAGGGCGCGCGCATCGAGACGATCAATCCCGGGGCGGAGAACGTCGGCAACCAGCGCAAGATCGCACCGACCCTGATCTTCGATCCCACCGACGACATGAAGGTCATGCAGGAGGAAATCTTCGGGCCGGTGCTGCCGGTGAAGACCTATGCGGCGCTCGACGAGGCCATCGACTACATCAACGCTCACGATCGGCCACTGGCGCTCTATCACTTTTCCAACGATCCGGGGGCGCAGCGCAGGGTGATCGAGCGCACCACGGCCGGCGGCATGACCGTCAACGACACGCTGCTCCATGTCGCCGTCGATGATCTCCCGTTCGGCGGCGTCGGGCCCAGCGGGATGGGCGCCTATCACGGAGAAGCGGGCTTTCACACCTTCAGCCACGCAAAATCGGTTCTGCGCCAGTCGAAGGTCAATTTGGGCGGCGCGCTGCGGCCACCGTTCGGCGCAAGACTGGAAAAGATCGCGGCCATGCTGATCGGCCGGTAGTCTCAGATCAGGATGGCTCAGGGCTCGTGCACGATCGGGACGAGGCGCGGGCCTATTGTTGAAATCCAGTGACGTCTCGGGAGCGGCGATGAGCCAGGACAGGCAGGAAGCAATCCTCTACTTCGACACGGTGTCCCCCTTCGCCTATCTGATGTGGAAGGCGCTGCAGCGCGAGCCGCTGGGCATCCCCGTAACGCCCGTTCCCATCGTGTTTGGCGCCCTCCTCAGCCACTGGGGACAACTGGGGCCCGCCGAGGTGCCTGCCAAGCGGGTTCACACCTATCGCTACTGCCAATGGCTTGCCGGGAAGGAGGGCATTCCGTTCCGCTTTCCGCCGACCCATCCGTTCCTGTCGCTGGCCTCGCTCCGGCTCATCGTCGCCATGGGCTCGACAACGATGGCTGTCGACGAGGTATTCGACAAGATCTTTGCGCAGGGCCGGGATCTCTCGTCGGCCGACGAACTCGCCCGCGTCTGCGGGGAGCTGGACCTCCCCCACATGACGAGCCTGATCAACTCCGATACGGTCAAGACGGCGCTACGCCGCAACACGGACGCTGCGATCGGGCGGGGCGTGTTCGGCGTGCCGACGCTGGCCATCGGCGATGAACTGTTCTGGGGCTACGATTCACTCGCCATGGCACGCGACTTCCTGGCGGACCCGAAGCTGTTCGACGATCCGGAGATGCGCCGCCTGGCCGCAATGCCGTTCGGCGTGGTGCGCCGGCGGCAATGACAATTTCCGGCGGCGGTCCCGCATCAGCCCTGGGCCTTCAGCCCCGCCGCCGCAATGCCCGCCAGGGCGCAGGTCTCGTCGGCGTCCGAGGTGTCGCCGGTGACGCCGACGGCGCCCATTGGCAGGCGGTCGTCGCCGACGATGATGACCCCGCCGGCGGCGGCAATCACGCCGTCACGCGACGCCCGGTCGAGCGACGACACGAAGCCGGGCCGGATCTGCGACAGTTCCTCGACCTTGCGCGACGAGATGCCCAGCGCCAGTGCTCCCGAGGCCTTGCCGATGGCGATCTGGGGTCGCAAGGTCGAGGTGTTATCCTCGAGCTGGAAAGCGATCAGCTTGCCGCCGGAATCCAGCACGGCAACGCCCAGCGGCCGCAGCTTCAGCTCGCGCCCCTTGGCGAGCGCTGCCTCGATGATGATGTTGGCCTGCGCGAGTGTGATGTTCGCCATGATGATCTCCCCGCAATAGCAACCCCAAACTACACTAGCGTGCGGTCTGGCGTCGCTCCACTGGCAAACCGCTCAGGTCTGATTCCGCGCTATCACCTCGGCCGCAGTGAGTGGCTTGAAGGATGAGTCCGGCGCCGCGAAAGTGCGGACAAGCTCGGTTTTTAGCCGCTCAAATGCTTGGTTTTCCATGCTCTTCTTCATCCCAAGGACTCATCCCTCGTTTCCCGCATCAGCAGGATCGCGATGAAGCTCAGCGCCGCCGTCGCCGTCAGGTAATAGCCCACATAGTGCAGGCCGCCGACCTCGGCCAGTTGCAGCGCGATCAGCGGCGCGAACGACGCGCCCAGGATGCCGCCCATGTTGTAGGTCACCGAAGCGCCGGTATAGCGCACCTCGGTCGGGAACAGCTCGGACAGCACGGCGCCCATGGGGCCGAAGATCAGTCCCATGCACAGCAGCGCGATGGAAAGGAACGCGGTTACCTCGAACGCCTGGCCGATCGCCAGCATGGGTTCGAGCAGGAAGCCCATCAGGCCGGTCAGCACCAGCCCGGCCAGCAGCACGGGCTTGCGGCCCAGCCTGTCGCTCGCCCATGCCGAGATCACGATGCCCAGCGCCATGAAGGTGATCGCCACCAGCAGCATGGTCAGGAATTCCTCGCGGCTGTAGCCCAGCTTGGTGGTGCCGAAGCCCAGCGCGAACACGGTCGACAGGTAGAACACCGCATAGCAGGCCACCATGGCGAGCGTGCCCAGAACGGTGTCCTTCCAGTGCCGGCGCAGCAGGGTGCCCAGCGGCACGCGCTGCTTCTGGTCCTTTTGCATGGCGTCGCGGAATACCGGGCTTTCGACCAGCCTGAGCCGGACATAGAGACCCACCGCGAGCAGCGCCGCGCTGGCCAGGAACGGAATGCGCCAGCCCCAGCTGCGGAATTGGCCATCGTCCAGCGTGGCGGCGAGCGCCAGGAACAGGCCGTTGGCGGCGATGAAGCCGACCGGCGCGCCGAGCTGCGGGAACATGCCGAACCAGGCGCGCTTCTCCGGCGGCGCGTTCTCGACGGCGAGCAACGCGGCGCCGCCCCATTCGCCGCCCAGGCCGATGCCCTGGCCAAAACGCAGGATGCACAGCACCACCGGAGCGACCAGACCGATGGTCTCGTAGGTGGGCAGCAGGCCGACCAGCGTCGTCGAGACGCCCATGATCATCAGCGACGCGACCAGCGTGGACTTGCGGCCGATGCGGTCGCCGAAATGCCCGAACAGCGCCGAGCCCAGCGGCCGGGCGATGAACGCGATGCTGAACGTGGCGAACGACAGGAGCTGGGAAGCGCTTGCCGATTCCTTGGGGAAGAACAGGTGCCCGAACACCAGCGCCGTGGCCGTCGCGTAGACGTAGAAATCATAGAACTCGATCGCCGTGCCGATGAAGCTGGCGACGACGATCCGGCCCGTGGAGTTGGCGGGTGCGACCTCGATGGCTGCCGTGGACATGTACGGTTCCCCTAAACGCCCAGGACCATTGCATTAACGCAGGGGCGACGCAACTAGCTCGCCAGCCGGCGGCGGGTGCGGCTGACGACATAGGAGGCCGGCCGGTATAGTCGCTGCATGGCCTGCTTCAGGCCGCCGGCCGGGCCGTAGCTCCATGCCAGGCACTGGGCCGAGGGCAGCGCCACGTAGCGGCAGATGGCGAGGCGCGTGGCGACGTCGACGTCCGGCGCGGCAAACGCGTGGCGCGTCGCCCGCAAGCCGGTCAGCGCGCCCGCCAGCGCCGCCTCGCGGTCGAGCGGGCCGGCCTGTGCCGCCAGCGCGTCAAGCTGCGTGAGCACATCAGCGGGGATCGCCGCATCGAGGGACTGTGCCTGGTGCCGGCACAGCAGAGCGACGGGCAGGGCCATGCGACGCCGCGCTGTCTCGACCAGAAACAGCGGCCAGTCGACCAGCGGCGCGGTCAGCCGCAGATCGCAGGCCCAGCGAAGGTTGCGGCGCTCGGGCGTGGAGGAGGCACGCGACAGCGCCATGAGGAACCGGTCGGTTGCGCAGGCGCCCGCTACCGCACGGCCCGCCACGTCGACAGGTTCTGCACGAAGGGCGACGCCGCCATCCGGCGCGCGGTGATGAGGATGGACGGCGACGTCGGGCCACAGGTGCAGGGCGAGGCCGTCGGTGTGGCGGAACTCGGTGGCGGATCCGGCCAGAGGGGAGAACCCGGCCCGCGCCAGGACCGACGCCGTGCGCCCCCGGTCGGCCTCGGACACCAGCAGATCGATGGCGTGGCAATGACGCTGGCTCGGCCGTTCATAGACAGTATAAGCCGCGACAATGCCGCCCAGCAGGGTGAACGGCACCTGGTCCTGCGCCAGCGCGTCGATCGCCCCGGCCAGGAATTCCGCGATCAAGCGGGTGCGCAGCTCCTCGCGAAGGGTGGCGGCCTTGAGATAGATGCCCATGCCTTCCGGGCCCGGCAGCCCGTGCCGGCGGAACGCCGCGTCGATCAGGGGCAGCATGCCCTTCAGCCCGCGGGACTCGGTTTCCAGCATCACCTTGGGATCGCCCACCAGGGCGCGCCATGCGTTCCATGACTCGTGGGCTTGTTCGGTATCCAGCAGGCACGCGCGCAGCAGCAGCGTGTCGGCCTGATCCGGCAGCATGGCCGCAGCCAGCGCGGCGTTCAGACCGCGGTTCGCGCGTCCAGCCGTCACGGCCGCGCGCCGCGCCGCCTGGCCAGCCGGGCCAGGGCGATGCGCATTCGTTCGTCCGTGTCCTCGCTGCCCCGATTGCGGCTCAGATTGTCATAGTGGATGCGGCGCAACACCAGCGTGTCGGACAGGGTCTCGACCGCCGCATCCGCATCGGTGGCCCGCAGCAACCACTCGGTCCAGTCCAGATGGCGCAGGGTTTCGTCGAAGGTGCCGAGGCGGTCGAAGATGCCGCGGCGGATCACGGCGACGGAGATACCGCCCATGGTTTCGGGCGCTCCGGCGGCTTCTTCCCGCAGGCCGTCGATCCACCAGTTGCGGGCCTGGCAGAGGGATATTTCGAGCTCGGGCCGCGCCTCGAACCGGGCCATCTGCAGGGCGAGCTTGCCCGGCTCCCACTTGTCGTCGGCGTCTATGAAGGCAATGAAATCCCCGGATGCCGCGGCGATGCCGGCGTTGCGCGCCGCCGCGGGTCCGCGGTTGGGCTGACTCAGCGCGCGGATCCGGCCGCCAAGGCCGGCGATGATCTCGGGAGTAGCGTCGGTCGAGCCGTCATCGACAACGATGATCTCCAGCGGGACCCACGCCTGCGCCTCGATGCTGTCGATCGCTTCCCGCAGGTAGAGCGCGCCGTTGAACACGGGCACCACGCAACTGACTAGCGCGGACTGCCCCATCGGCACGCCAGATCAGCGCGGCGCGGCCGGAAGGGGTGGGTCGAGGGCGAGCAGGTCGGCCATGTCATCGTACCGCTGGAGCGTCGGTGCTGCATAGCCGGCCGGCGCGCCGTTCAGCGCCACCGTCTGCCCAGGCGCACCGTCAGCGGGAACCACCAGTTCCTGGGCGACGAGTTCGCTCACCAACCGGCCGATATCGGCGGCGGCCACGTGGCGGTCCATGGCGTAGCGAGCGGCGAGGCTGTCCGCGATGGCATCGGTGTCGCTGCCCGAGGTGATGCTCTCCCAGACCGCGCAGCCGACACCGTCCATGCTGTAGTAGATGCCGGTCCCCAGGTGGATGATCACGGCTTCGCCGTCCATCACCTTGGCGGTGACCTGCGGCTCGTTGAGTTTGTAACTGGTGCCCAATGCTTCCCCCTCTTAACGTGCTGTTTCCATATCATGACGGGCGCGAAAGGCAAACGACGCTTCGGCCGCCAGTGCCGCGCCGCCAGGCAACCTGGCGTTCATGCCGTAAGCCGCCTGTAGAGCTGGTCGAGGGCATCCACATTGGCATCCATGCCAAACAGCCGGCGGGCCCGCTCACGGCCGCGGCCGCCCATGGCGGCGAGACCTTCGGGGTCGGACAGCATGCCGATCGCCGCCGCGGCAAAGGCGGCCGGGTCGTCCGGGGGCACGTGACGGCCGCTGACGCCGTCCTCGACAGCCTCGCGCAGCCCGCCCACCGAGCAGGCGAGCACCGGCCGGCCCTGCAGCGACGCTTCGACTGCCACCAGTCCAAATGGCTCCTGCCAGCGCGACGGCACGAGGACCAGGCTCGCCTCTGCCATCAGGCGCGGCACGTCGGCGGGAGCCACCCAGCCGGTGAAGTGGACCGCTTCGCCGAGCCCGAGTTCGCGTGCGCGGTGCTCCAGGGTGGGCCGCTCGACGCCGTCTCCCGCCACGACCAGGGTGGCGTCGGGGAACCGCCGGCGCACGTCGGCAAAGGCTTCGATCGCCACGTCGACGCCTTTTTCCGGTACCAGCCGCCCGATGCAGAGCAGCCGGGGTGGAGAGAGCGACGGCGCGGCCGATTCCACGTCGGCCACATCGACGCCGTAATAGATCACCGAGCTGCGCCCTGTGACGCCCGGCGCGGCGGCATGGACGTCTTCCAGCACCGATCGGGAATTGGCGATGACCCAGTCGCTGCTGGCGAACATCTCCGCCAGCAGCGTCCCGGCGCCGCCGCGCAGGCCGGTCACCGGGCCGTGGATCGTGGTGAGCATGGGGCAGGGAGCGACGCCCTTGGTGCGGAGATGATAGAAGGCGATCGGCCCGCTGAAATTGATGTGGACGATGTCCGGCGCCACCTGCTGCTTCAGCGCCCGGACCTTGCGGATGCCCTCGAGCAGCCGGCCCGGGTCGCCGCTTTCAATGTCCAGGCGCAGCGGCAGCCGGTGCATGACGACGCCGTCAACGGTCTCGGTGTCGGGCAATCCGATCCCGCCGTCGCCGGATAGCGTGTGGATTTCGTAGCCACGCTGCTTCAGCCGAGGCAGCAGCGCCTGCGTGTAGGTTTCGATGCCGCCGATGGACGGCCACAGGATTTCGGCGCAGTACAGGATGCGAGGCGGCGTCAACGGCCGTCCCCGGCTTCGAGGCGGTCGAGGAGCCCGTTGACCGCTCCTGGAATTTGATCCACATCGCGTCCCAGCTCCAGCCAGTAGGACGGCACGCCAGCGATCAGGCTGGCCAAGCGGTCCATGGCGTCATGTCCCACGATGGGCAGCGACATGATCGAGCTGGGCGCCATGGACAGCAGCGCCTGGCCGCGGCTGGCCGGACGAATGGTGGTGTCCGGGCGGTCGACGACCCTCGGGAGAACCACGGCCGAAATTGCGACCTGTGGCGCCATGCGGGCCTCGTCGATGGGCGTCAAATAGACCACCGCCTTGCTCTCGTGGTCGTTCCGCGGTGGCAGCGAGCAGGCACGCAGGTCGGGGAAGCGACGGATATGGTCCACGTCCACCAGGCACGAGCCATAGAAGCTGTGCCCCACGAAGCCGCCGCCGGTCTCCTCCAGGCCGACGGCGTCGTCGCCCAGATAGGCCAGGCCGGACCGGAAGCATGAGATCGACGATGTTGTCTTTCCCGAACCGCTTACGCCCACGAACAGCACGCCCTTCATGGCGCCATCCGGCGACCTTCGGGCGATCAGGCCGGAATGCACGAACTGGATGCCGTGCTCGCCCAGCCACAAGGCGAGAAACCGGTGGAACGGCCGCGCCCGCTCGTCCAGCATCCGGCGCGCCATATGCTTGACCGAGCCGACGACCCGGTTGGTTTGCCGGTCGTACCACAGGGCACCCGAAGGCCGCTGCTCGCCCAGGTAGCGGCGGTCGTCCGATATCGTGAAGTTGCCGAATGGCCGGATTTCGTCGAGCGGGGCGCCCATCACCGCCTCCACACCGGTTTCGCCCTCGTCCCACAGGTCGACAGTCATCTCGGGCGCGGCGCCCGACGTCGAACTCAGGTGGCGCAGCGGCAGATCGACCTCGTCGGCCAGCGCCGTTCCCGCGACCCGCACGCGAACCGGGCGACCGCCCACGCTGTAGTCGGCGGTGACGCCGCTCCGGGCGAAGGCCATGTCGAAACGCTCCGATGCAGCGCGGAAGGTGCTCGCAAAGTCCATCAGGCCAGCCTTGTCACGTGTTTGCGCGTCGCTTCACCAGCAGCCGGTCGAGCAGCTTGCCCCGATGCCTCGAGGCGATGACGCGGGCGTGGCGCAGCCGCGCGAACGCCAGGTTCACGGGATTCCGGATGCCACAGCCATAGATCAGGTCGATGTGGTGCTTCTTGAACGGCGCCGTCAACGCCCGCAGCGACTGCGTCAGCGCCATGGTCCGGGGCGAGGACAGCAGCGAGATCGCGTGGCGGTGGCGCATGCGGGCTGTCAGTCCAGGCTGCTTCGCCAGCGGCCACGGCAGGCCCAGCAGCTGTTGCGCCTGGTGCAGCCGCGCCGTCAGCACACCCTCCAGGCCGCTTTTCCGCATCATCCGCTCCAGCGTCGGCCAGTCGATGTCGTTCCCGTGGTTCCGGCAGATCTGCTCCAGGTCGACGAGCTGGCGCGGGCGGATCAAGCCGAGCGTGTGACCCTGGTCCTGGACCTGGGAGTGGAAGATGTTGTGCCAGACCCGGTGGGTTGGCGACAGCACATGCAGGCGGTGCTCGGATGGCAGCGGGCGGCTGTCGCGCAAGGCGGTCGCCGCCGAGAGCAACGAGCGCTGCTGGCCGACGCGGTGGTGCAACTCCACGTCCGAAACGTCGCCCTTACGGCGCATGGCGGGGTAGGTGTAGACCCAATCGTCATTGGGTTCCTCGGTGAGCTTGTAGCCTTCCGCCTTCATGGCGTCGGCGACCGTTTCGATCGCATCGGCGGGCAGCAGGAAATCCAGATCCCACATGAACCGCTTGCCCAGTTCCTCAGGCGGGGCCTCGAACATGGCCGCTCCGCCTTTCAGGAGCGTCGGAGTCACGCCCAGGCGCTCGCAGATGCCGATCACGTTGAGGCCTTGCTGGCGGATACGCTCGTTGCGTATCACGTTCATCATGTGACGGCGCTGCAACGCGCCATGCGCCGCTTCCGGAAGGCCGCCGATCAGGTTTTTTCGCTTCAGCGCCAACCACATGGCCGGGGCAAGGCTCGCGCGGTCCGCCGCGGCGATCAGAGCATTCCAGCCTGAGGCGTCCGACGCTGCAGGCAAAGCTCGTCGTAGCGCCTCGACCGCGTTTGGGCTGTCATCGCCCGAAACGCAGTGGCACACCAGCAGCAGGGAAATCACCTTATTGGCCCATGATCACGGAACGTTGCAAAAAAATTACCATCGAACTGCGGACCGGTTCAACTCCTGATGTCCGATGATCAGGCGGGCGCTTGCTGTCGCCGGCTGACGATCGGCGTCCCCTCGCAACCCGGTAGCGTGACGCCGCACAGCGAGCCAACCGTCGCAGCCAGGTCTACCAGCGGGCGCGGCGGAAGGATGCCGGCGCCGCCGATATCCGGCCCCGCGGCGAACAGCACGCCGCCAGGCATGTGCGATCCGGTTCGCCGAATGGCGCCCCCCGCGGTGATGACGTCGATCTTCGGGGATGCCGCCGCCTGAAAGTCTCGGGACAGATTCCAGAACACCACCAGGTCGGGCAGGGCATCGAGCGCCGGACCGCTGTAGAGTTCGCTGATTGGCACGACGTCCCCGATCAGGCGTTCTCCCGACTCCGGATCGACGATCTCCAGGAGATCGGCGGTCAACCGCCGGCAATAGGCCTCGGCCTCGGCGCCGGCTCGAATGCGCCCCTGGGGCTCACGGCCCGCCAGGTTGAGGCGAATGCCGGAGACATGCTCGCTGGGCTCGATCGCGAAGGCCGACTGGCCTGTCCGGTATTTCGAGCCGATGGTGCTGGCCGTGCGGGCGACCAGCCTCCTGGTCCGCTGCCCGTCGTCCGGTAGAGCCATGAACCGAAGGGCTTCAGCCGCCGGCGCACCGACGCGAGCGTGGGCATCGGCTCCGGGTCGAGGCGTGTAAGCCCCCATTCCCCAGATCAAATTCGGATTTCGGCCCAAGAATCGGCTAATATAGAAGACGATTCAAGACGTTAATGGCGAGCCGCATGCGGAAGATGGGTGCGGCGATGGGTGAAGCCGGGCAGGGCGTTTCAAGGGTGGAATTTGACGCCCGTCTGAAGCTGGAATTTCATGGATCGAGGGTCACGTCGGATGCGGGTTTGCTGGCCTTTCGTGAACTCGACGACGCGCTCGGACTAAGTGAGCTCGCCGGTCAGGCGCTGGCCGATGGCCGGACGGGTCGCAATGGCCGCCACTCTCTCCTCGCCCAGTTCCGCCAGTCGGTGTTCGGTCGGCTGGCCGGGTACGAGGACGTCAACGACGCCGACCGGCTGAGCCGTGACCCGGCGATGCGCTGGGTGGTTGGCGGACGGGCGACTGTGGGCCAAGCAGCTTCGGCCAGTCAGATGGGCCGCTTTGAGACCGAGGTATTGGCGCAAACCGGTAATCTGGCGGCTCTGGCCGAACTGTCCGGCCAATGGATCGACGTCGTGCGCAGTCGCCTTCCGACCAATGTGCTGGTCCTGGACATGGACAGCAGCGTCAGCCCGGTCTACGGCGAGCAGGAGGGGTCGGCCTATAACGGCCACTTCGCCTGCACCTGCTATCACCCGCTGTTCCTGTTCAACCAGTTCGGCGATCTGGAGCGTTGCGCCCTGCGTCCGGGGAACGTGGCGAGCGCCGACGACTGGCGCTCGGTGCTCGAACCGGTGATCGCCCGTTACCGTGGTGCGGTTGTAAAGCGGCGCTTCTTCCGGGGCGACGCCGCCTTCGCCATTCCGGACCTCTATGATCTGCTTGAAGCCGAGGGTTTCAAATATACCATCCGTCTCAAGGCCAATTCGGTGCTCCAGGCGCGCATCAGCCATCTGCTGAGGCGTCCAGTCGGCCGCCCACCGAACCACGTGCAGCGCTTCCATGCCAGCTTCAGCTATCAGGCTGGATCATGGAGTAAGAAACGCCGGGTGGTGGCGAAGGTGGAATGGCATCCGGGCGAACTCTATCCCCGGGTCGGCTTCCTGGTGACCAATCTGGCGCGCCCCGCCGAGCGTGTGGTGGCCTTCTACAACCAGCGCGGCACGGCCGAGCAATGGATCAAGGAAGGCAAGAACGCGGTCAAATGGACCCGGCTGTCGTGCCGGACGATGGTGGCCAACGCCGTTCGGCTTCAGCTTCACGCCCTGGCCTACAACATGGCCAACTTCCTGCGCACCCTGGCCCTGCCGGCGGAGATGGCGACATGGTCACTGACGACGCTGCGCGAGAAGCTGGTCAAGATCGGCGCCAAGGTCGTCGCCCACGCCAGATACACGGTCTTCCAGATGGCCGAAGTCGCCGTGCCGCATCACCTGTTCCGCCGCATCCTTGAGTTGATCAACGACCTGCGCTGCCGACAGGTTGCGCAATGTTGACGCCCTACTTGATCAAGGCCTTGCTCCCGCTGACAGGCGAAGTGCGCCCGAAATCCGCCTGGACGGGGCAAATCACCACCAAGGCCCGGGCGCAGACCCAGGCAAGGTCGCAACCAGTCAAAAAACCGCAACGAGGAGGTGCGCGATGGGCGTTTACCGGGCAGAAAACCGCTCAACCATGGACGGATTGGCCGTCCATCTGGGGGATCCCAGATAAAAGACCAAAAACCCGAAGAACTCAGGGAGACGACAGATGGCACGTGTTGCGCTGGTTACCGGCGGCACCCGCGGTATTGGCGAAGCGGTTTCGATCGCGCTGAAGAACGCCGGCTACAAGGTCGCCGCGAACTACGCCGGCAACG
>CALQFM020000080.1 GCA_943329845.2 Candidatus Kuenenia stuttgartensis
CCGATCAGAACCTGTCCCCGCAACCACGCCAAACCCTGCAAAATCGCGCCGCTCCCAGCGCCACCAGAAGCTGCGTCCCGCGTAAAGCGCAAAACCTCAAACCAAGCTGTCAGAGCCCGGGCCAAACGCCTCATGAATAAGACAGGTTAAATATTGAATTCAATTAGATAGATGTTCGGGTCTTTATTCTCACCGGCGCGCCATTAAATCAATGGCTTAGCGCTATTTCTCGCCGGTTCGTGGTTTGCAATGGTTTGCAGGAACCACTGCCAAAACGAAGCTTTCGTTGCCGGCCTTGTCCAAAATCTCCTTGAAATCAATGTGTTCGTCCAGATTGACGAATCTGTGGCGGTCACTACAGCGTCGGGATCACTTTCGCCCTGGCTGGTATTTGCTTTGGAGCCGGGACAATGTCCGCTATGCGGAAGCGGCTCAAGCTGCCCCTATGACCGACTAGGGTGGAAAGCCGACCCCAAGCCCGCTAGCTTTCGGTTATGTTCCTGCGCAGGTTACTCGCTATTGGAATCACGACCGCACTTTGGGGCAGCACAGCTGCCGCCGAACCGCTGAACCCTCTCCAAGAGAAAGTTCAAGGCATCCCATTGGCGCAGTTTCTCGGTACAGCCCAGGATTTGGGTTCATGGAAATTGTTGAACGGCAACGGCGACCTTCGGCTCCTCCGCGTCATGAGCAAACCCGGCGTCGAATGTGGCCAAGACGAAAACCATGACGATGCGGACCGGTGTCCCCGCTACGTTCTCTTCGTCGTCGTAAACGGCGAATTGGCAGATCCGACTGACTTCCAAGTGTTCCCGCTGCCGGAAGCGCTGGATTGGCAATTACCGAAGGAATTCACTCCAGATACGGAGCACGAAACCATCCGCATTCCTTTGCGCGCGTGTGTAATGAGCCGTACTCCCCAAGGCGTTGGCTGGACGGGCGTGTCGTACCAGCTGATTGTGACTGAGCGCATTGGCACGGAGGCGTTGTTCGAGTTCTCAGCATCATTGGAAAGAACACCCGACGAGAGCACCGCTTGCGATTAATTTTATGAGGATGCTTGGTGACCGTTATGGGTCGGATTCAGCCTGGCCGTTGAGGGTGGAAAGCAGTCATACTTTTACCCGCTTATCCCCTTGACCCACGTGATAATCGGCCACCGCTGCTCTACGTAGTTTCCACACCTTCCCCGCAGTGAGGTATCTCCATATGTTCGGTTTCTCCACGGGGAGAAACGGCCATGCCCATATGCCAATCGGGCGACAAATCCGCCTACCAGGAATGGCTCATATATGATTCCGTGCTTATGGAACTGTCTGCGCCCCATCCCGCGATGACGATCTTTGACGAGGCCGACCTCAAGGGGCGGCTTCTGAAGATCATTGAAGCCAACCCCAACCAACGCGATCCCGTCGAACTGGGGCGGCTGTTCCGAGAGGCTATGCCCAATCTACTGCCCAAGTCATCACAGGTGGGGTGACAAAGCTGAGTCCGGCCACATACCCATGGCCAGGCTCGTGTTCGGAATGAACCAGTCGCTGGATGGCTATGTCGACCATATGGCGTTTGGGCCAAGCCCCGCGCTGCTCCGCCACTTCATCGAGCAGGCCCAGGAGCAGGCGGGCAGCGTGTATGGCCGCCGGATGTACGAGATCATGCGCTACTGGGACGACGAGCATCCCGAATGGGATGCCAAGGAACGCGCCTTCGCGGCGGCGTGGCGGCGCCAGCAGAAATGGGTCGTCTCGCGCACGTTGAAGTCGGTCGGCCCCAACGCCACGCTTGTTGGCGGTGATCTCGAGGGCGCGATCCGCGCGCTGAAGGCCGGGCGCGACGGCGAGATCGAAATTGCCGGCCCGGACCTGGCGCGAAGCCTCACCGAGCTTGGCCTGATCGACGAGTACCGGATATACCTGCACCCCGTGGTGCTGGGCCGCGGCACGCCGTATTTCGCCGGACCACGGCCGCCGCTGCGTCTGATGGCCTGTGAACGGATCGGCGAGGATGTGGTCCGGTTAACCTACGTTCCAGCCTGAATCAGGCGTCCGCCGGTCCTTCGGATGGATCCGGCGCGGGCGCTTCGCCGTCGTCGCGGGTCGCCGCGTCGCTCTGGCGGCGTTGCAGCTTTTCCTGCTTCTTCTGTTCTTTCGAACGGTTTCGCTCGGCGCGCTGCTGGTTATAGTTCGGTTTGAAGGCCATGGGTTTCTGAACTCCGCGAGGCGCCGGCCGGGACATGCCGGGAGGCGCCAGTGCCCCAACGGCACCTTGATGTTCAGTGCAAACTAGCCATGAAACCGCGCCGAGGCAATGTTGGCGGCGCGGTGCCCTCGCGCCGCGGCAGAGCCGGTCGCCCAGGCGGCGACGAACCGGTAAGGTTCGAGCATGCAGATACCGGACCTTCCTCCCGATCTGACCTTTCCCAGACTCGGCGCCGCGGCCGGCGACGTCGATTTTGCCTTCGAGGCAAAGCGCGCGGCCATGGGTCCGTACATCGTCCAGCGCTGGGGATGGGACGAGGCGCTCCAGCGCGACCTGCACCACCAACGCTATCGGGAAAAGCCGTTCTTCGAGATCAGGCGGGGCGGCGACCGGCTCGGCACGCTGTCCTTCCTGCTGTTCGCCGATCATGTTCGCTTTGGCGAGTTCTATCTGTTTCCGGTGTTTCAGCGGCAAGGGACCGGCTCCGTTGTTCTGGCGCACTGCCTGGCACTGGCCGACCATCTCGGTCTGCCGGTCAGGCTCGAGCACCTGCTCTGGAACCCGGTGGGTTCGCTCTACCGGCGGCACGGCTTCGTCGAAACGGGACGTTCGGATATCCACTGCTTCATGGAGCGGCGGCGGCCGGGTTAATTATACCGCATCAATTGGGGGGCTCACGCGTTGCCGCGTCTTGTGCGGACCGGCCGCTGCCCATACGGTCGGCATATCGGGGAGGAACGACGATGCTGATGAACACGCGGTTGCGGCTGGCACGGCGGCCCAGGGGCGAGGCCGTCAACGATGACTTCACCATTGCTCGGGAGCCGCAGCCACAGCCGTCGGCCGGCGAGGTCCTCGTGCGGGCGGAATACATCTCCATCGATCCCTCGGTGCGCACGCACCTGAACGCCGGCCAATCCTATCGCGCGATGGTCGGCATCGGCGATGTTGTCGACGTGCCCGTAGCCGGCGAGGTCGTCGCCTCCGGGCATCCGGGATTCGCGGCCGGCGACAAGGTGACGGGCATGCTCGGCACCCAGGAATACGCCCTGGTGAATGGCGATCTGCTCACCAGGGCCGACCTTTCCATCGCACCGCTTCCGACCTGGCTGGGCGGACTGGGCCTCACCGGGCTGACCGCCTATTTCGGGCTGGACGAGGTCGGCAAGCCGAAGCCTGGGGAGACCGTCCTGGTTACGGCCGCGAGTGGCGCCGTCGGCTCGGTGGCGGGTCAGTTGGCCCGGATCAAGGGGGCGCGTGCGGTCGGCGTCTGCGGTTCGGACGAGAAATGCCGGTGGCTGACCGGGGAACTGGGATTCGACGCCGCATTGAACTATCGCTCCCCGGATTTCTACGGCGACCTGAAGGCGGCGACGCCCGATCGGGTCGACGTGGTCTTCGACAATGTGGGCGGCCCGCTGCTCGACACGATCTTCCGGCGGCTCGCCATGCATGGGCGGATCATCGTCTGCGGCGCGACGTCGCAGTACAACGAGGACGAGATCTACGGGCCGAAGAACTACCTGGCCCTGGCGACGCTGCGGGCGCGCATGGAGGGCTTCATCATCTTCGACTATGAAAGCCGCTACGCCGCGGCGCGCCGGGAAATGGCGGGCTGGATGAAGGAAGGGCGGCTGCGCTTCCGCGAGAACATCATCGACGGCGCGATCGCCGATTACCCGTCGGTGCTGCACCGGCTCTACCAGGGCGAAAGCATCGGCAAGACGATCATGCGGGTGACGCCAACGGCGTGACGCCGGCCGGACCCGAAGGCGGGTGGGCCGTCGTTCCGCGTGCCGCGCGGCCCGTCAGTCCCTGAACCGGTCCGTTGCGGCGATGACGGCCTCGTTCATGCCCGGGTCGCGGGCGTCGTGGCCGGCGCCGCCGACCACCACCAGCTCGCTGCCGGGCCACGCGCCGGCAAGGCGGCGCGCGGTGATCAGCGGGGTTCCGTGATCGAGCAGGCCGTGGATCAGGATGCCGGGAATATCCGCAAGCCCGTCCATGTTCCGCAACAGCACGCCGTCCTACAGCCAGGCGGCGTGACTCCAGTAATGCGTAACCAGCCGGGCAAAGCCCAGGCGAAAGCGCGGGTCCTGGTAGCGAGGATGGGGGGTGTGGTCAGGGTGGGTGGCGACGATCGCCGTTTCCCAGTCGCACCAGTCCCGCGCGGCCTTCTCGTGAATGGCCGGGTCCGGATCCATCAGCAGGCGGTGATAGTCGGCGGCCATGTCGCCGGTCCGGGCGGCCTCGGGAAGGCCGTCGCTGAACCGTGCCCAGGCGTCGGGAAAGAACATGCCGACGCCGCGCGTGATCCAGTCGATCTCGCGGCGTGTCGTGGTGGTCACGCTGCACAGGATTATTTCGCTGACCCGCTCGGGATAAGCCTGGGAATAGGCCAGCGCCAATGTCGTGCCCCACGACCCGCCCCAGACCAGCCAGCGGTCGATGCCCAGATCCAGGCGGAGCTTCTCGATGTCGGCGAGCAGGTGAGGGGTGGTGTTGGCCGACAGGTCGACGCCGGGCTCGCCGGCATGGGGCGTGCTCCGGCCGCTGCCGCGCTGGTCGAACAGGATGATCCGGTACGCGCTCGGGTCGAACAGCCGGCGCATGCCGGGCGTGCAGCCGGAACCGGGGCCGCCATGCAGCACCACCGCCGGCTTGCCTGCCGGATTGCCGCAGGCTTCCCAGTACACCAGGTGCCCGCCGCCCGCGTCCAGCAGGCCGCGTTGGTACGGTTCGATCTCGGGATAGAGGCGCTTCATGTCTCGCTCGCCGGCAGCGGCTTCTCGATCCGGGTGAAGTAGCCCGCCAGGTTCGAGATGCCGAACACCAGGACGGAGGTGATGACGAACGGGTTGAGCGTGGTGGCGGCCAGCGCCCAGCTCGCGACGGTAGCCAGGGTCAGGGTCACCGGCGCGGCGGTGGTGAGGATATCGGCGGTCTTTTGGCCGCGAACGAAATCGGCCGCGGCGAAGCACGCGCAGCCGACGACGATGAACACGCCCAGCGCCAGTTGCGACGCGCTCGCCCAGTCCGCGGTGTCGGCATGGTGCGCCGCGTCGGCGAACAGGCCGACGCCGTTCAGCGCCAGCATGGAGAAGCTGACGCCGATGGGCTTGACCCGTGCCCATTTCCGCAGCCCGTCGGGCAGGCCGACCAGCAGGCGCTGGGCTCGTCCGCGCAGGCGCAGCACGATGCCGGACAGCAGTCCCTTTTCCCCGGCGATGTGGCGCGCCTGGTCGTCGCCATAGGCGAGCAGGATGGTATGGGCGACGATGGTGAACAGCGCGCCGGCCAGCTTGGGCAGGCTCACCGCGTGTTCCGAATCGAACGCGAAGCCCACATAGCAAAGGTCGCCGACGATGTTGCACAGGGCCATCGTCGAGAACGGGTGGGTCCGAAGGTAGTGCAGCATCGCCATGGCGCGGCACTATAGCGGCCCGGCAGGCCGGCCCCTATGCCGATTCCGGCATCGCGTGGCGCCTTACGCGGCGGAAAGCGCAAACGAAAAGGGCTCCCGGATGGTCCGGAAGCCCTTTCCTGAACTCAAGAAGATGCCGTCCTTACGGAGTCGGCGCGCCTTCCTTGGTCTCGGCCGGAGCCGCGCCATCGGCGGGCGGAGCCATGCCATCGGCCGGAGCTTCGGCCGGGGCCTCAGCGGCCGGCTCAGCCGGCGCGGCTTCTGGCGCCGGCTCAGCCGGTGCCTCTGCCGCCGGCGCTTCAGCCGGGGCTTCTTCGGTCTTCTTTTCGCAAGCGGAAAGTGCCAGGCCAATTACGGCTACCGGCAGAACGATTTTCCACATCCCTTTCATTCGATTTTACTCCTCTTCCCAGAGACGACTACAGGACGAGCAACTTTTGCACATCCGATGGAATCTTACAAACAACAAGTGCACACAATTACCCTCTGATGAATCATTTTGTTGTGTATGGCAGGGCCAAAGCACCCAAAATCTATGATTCAAGGGCGTGTGTTCGCTGTGTCAGCTCCCTCAACGGGCGGGAGACTACCACAGTTCCGTCCCGCACATAGCTCTCATGATTGGTTTCGACGCGGTTGAGGTTATAGAGATAATTGACCATCAGCCCGTAGGATTGCGTCCAACCGTTGGCCGACCGGTCGGCAGGCCAGTTGAAGCGCTCGAGCCGGGCGCCGTTGCGCAGGTGGAATCGGGCAACCGGGTCGATCGGCTGGTTCTGCCTGTTGCGCTGGGCGAAGTACCAGCCGGCCATGCGGTGGATGAAGTCGCGGGTTCCCGGCGTGTCGGCGATGTCGCCCTGGGCCAGCGACTTCAGCGACAGGTGGCGGTCAGCGTCGCCCGGCTGCTGGAAGATCGCGCCGGCGTGCTTGGCGGCGGCCTTGTCCAGCCAGCGGCGGAAACCCGGCACCGGCGACAGGGTGGCGAACTGCTTCAGGCCGGGCACGTCGTGGGCCAGCGCCTCGGCCGCCTTCTTGATCAGGTGTTCGCCGAAGCTGACGCCCTGCAGGCCGCGCTGGGTGTTGGAGATGGAATAGAAGATGGCGGTGTCGGCGGTCTCCGGGTCGCCGGTCGGCGCGTCGCGGTCGAGCAGCGCCTGGACGTCTCCCGCCAGGCCCTTGACCAGCGCCACCTCGACGAAGGCCAGCGGTTCCTCGGGCATGCGCGGATGGAACAGCGCGAAGCAGCGGCGGTCGGATTCCAGCCGGTTGCGCAGGTCCTCCCATGACTTGATCTCGTGCACCGCCTCATAGGCGATCAGCTTCTCCAGCAGGGCCGCCGGCGACTGCCAGGTGATTTGGCGGAGGTCGAGGAAGCCCAGGTCGAACCAGGATTCCAGCAGTTCGCGTAGATCGTCATCGAGGGCCGCGAGCTGCGGCGACATGTCCCGCACGGCCAGCAGGTCGGCGCGCAGGTCGACCAGGAACTTCACGCCCTGGGGCAGCGCGTTGAACTGGCGCAGCAGGCGCAGCCGCGGCGGCGTCAGCGCCTCCTTCATGCGGCGCTCGGCCTTGACCCGCGCCTCGACCGTGCCGGCGTCGCGCCAGGCATCGACGCCGCGGGCCATCGCGTCGCCGTCGGTCGCGAAGCGTTCGGCCAGCAAGGTCAGGAAGCGGCGGCGGCCGGTGTCGTCGAAGGACAGATAGAGTCGTCCCAGATCGGCGGCACGGGCGCGGGCGGCGAACTCGCCGCCGGGCCCGCCGATGCAGTCGGCGATCTGGCGGCGCACGGCCTCGAGCCTGGCGGCGGGCAGGTCGGTGCCGATGGCGGCCGAGCCCTCCCGCACGTCCTGCCAGGCGCGGCGCACACGGTCCAGTGCCCGGGTGAGGAAGGTTTCACGCTGCGGCGGCGGCAGCTTGAGGGGATCGCTGCTCATGCCGGATTCCGTAGCACGGAACCGCCATTTCGACCACCGCGCCTTTGTGAAGGTTGAATTGCGTTGCGGCGCGCTAGCGGCCCAGCCAGGCCAGGATGGACGCGCGCTGGCCGTCCAGATCAGGCACCGCGCCACGGTCCGGCGGATCGGCGAAGGCCGACAGCTTGATCGGGTTGCCGGCGATCTCCAGCGGACCCGTCACCGGGTCGTCCACGGTCACCACCATGTTGCGGGCCCGCACATGCGGGTCGTCGAGCGCCTGCTGCACGTTGTTGATGGGGCCGTTCGGCACGCCCGCCGTGTCCAGCTTCTCCATCCAGTTGGCTACGGTATCGTGGCGCAGGCTGAATTCCATCTCGTGGGCCAGCCGGTCGGCATTCGTGGTGCGCAGATCGTTGCTGGTGAAATCCGGGTCGGCCAGGATGTCGGGCCGGCCGAGCACGCCGCACAGCTTCTCGAACAGGCCGTTGTTGCCGGCGGCGATGATGATCCAGCCGTCCTGCGCCTGGTAGGCCGCGAACGGCGTGATCGATGGGTGCCGTGCGCCCAACGGGCCGGGTGCCACCCCGGTCGCCGAATAGCGGGCGATGGCGTTCTCCAGGATGGCGATCTGGGAGTCCAGCATGGCCACGTCGATCTTCATGCCTTCGCCTGTCGACGCACGATGGTAGAGCGCGGCGTTGATGCCGATGGTGGCGAACAGGCCGGCGGTGATGTCGCCCACCGAGGTGCCGACGCGGGTCGGCGGCCCGCCGGGATGGCCGGTGATGCTCATGATGCCGCCCATGCCCTGCACCACCATGTCGTAGGCGGCGCGCGTCCGGTACGGGCCGGTATGGCCGAAGCCCGACGCGGCGGCATAGATCAGCCGCGGGAAGCGGGCGTGCAGCACGTCCCAGCCATAGTTCAGCTTCTCCATCACGCCGGGCCGGTAGTTTTCCACCAGGATGTCGGCGCGGGCCAGCAGGTCCTCGAAGATCGCCCGGTCGCCGTCGGCCTTCAGGTCGAGCGCGATGCTCTCCTTGCCGCGGTTGATCGACATGAAGTAGGCGGACTTGTCGGCGATGAACGGACCGATGTGGCGGCTGTCGTCGCCGGTCCCCGGCGTCTCCACCTTGATCACCCGCGCGCCCAGGTCGGCCAGCACCATCGTGCAGTACGGCCCCGCCAGCACGCGGGTCAGGTCGACGACCACAAGGCCGGAGAGCGGGCCGTCGGTCACGAGCCTACTTGCCCTTGAACTGGGCCGGGCGCTTCTCGAAGAACGCCTTGACGCCTTCGCCGAAATCCTCGGTGCGGCCCGCGATTTTCTGGCTGTTGCGTTCCAGGTCGAGCTGGGCGTCATAGGTGTTGAGCGGGCTGTTCCAGTACAGCTTGCGGATCAGGCCCAGCGCCACGGTCGGGCCGTTGGCCAGCTCGGTGGCCAGCTTGCGGGCTTCGCCCATCAGCGCGTCGTCCTCGTAGACCCGGTTGATCAGGCCCCATTCGAGGGCAGTCGGCGCCGGCAGTTTGTCGGCCATCAGCGACAGCTCCTTGGCGCGGGCGAGGCCGACGAGGCGCGGCAGCAGGTAGGTGGAGCCGCCGTCCGGCACCAGGCCGATGCGGCGGAACGCCTGCAGGAAATAGCTGGATTTGGCGGCCAGGATCATGTCGCCCATCAGCGCGAAGCTCATGCCGACGCCGGCGGCCACGCCATTGACGGCGGTGATCATCGGGAAGGGCAGGTCGCGCAGGCGCTTCAGGATCGGATGGTAGAAGCGCTCGAGCACGTCGCCCGCGTCGCTGTCCTTCGAGCCCGGCTCGCGCGAGATGCCGCCGCCCAGATTCGCGCCGGCGCAGAAGCCGCGGCCCTCGCCGGTCAGGATCACGCAACGAACGCCGCTGTCCTTGGCCTCTAGCGCGTCGAGTGCTGCCTGGATGTCCTCCAGCATGGGGACCGACACCGCGTTGAGCGCCGTCGGATCGTTGAGGGTGAGGACGGCGACCGGACCGTCGATATCCAGTTTGACCTTGCCGTTCTTCATGTGCTTTATCTCCCCGGGGAACACTTACAGGCCGCGCCAACAAAGGGCATTTTCCCGGGCTCCGCAAGGGAAAACCGCCCCGAACTTCACCTCCGCGCGGCGTCACATCTCGCAACGGGGAAGTGCGCATGTCCAGCTACGAATTCATCAAGACCGAACGCGACGGCAACCTGTTCATCCTGACCATGAACCGGCCCGACGTGATGAACGCCTGCCACTCGCCCATGCATGAGGAAATGCAGGCCGCGTTCGACGAGTTCGCGAAGGACGACAGCCTGTGGGTGGCCATCGTCACCGGCGCCGGCGACCGTGCCTTCTCGGCCGGCAACGACCTGAAATACCAGGCGGCCGGCGGCAAGCGCTGGAAGGTCAAGACCGGTTTCGGCGGCATCACCTCGCGCTTTGACCTGTTCAAGCCGGTGATTGCGGCGGTGAACGGCGTCGCCATGGGCGGCGGCTTCGAGGTGGCGCTGGCCTGCGACATCATCGTCGCGTCCGACAAGGCGGTGTTCGCGCTGCCGGAAGTGCGCGTCGGCTTGATGGCGGGCGCCGGCGGCGTCCACCGCCTGCCGCGCACCATGCCGCTCAAGCAGGCCATGGGCATGATGCTGACCGGCAAGCGCATGAGCGCCGACGACGGCTTCCGCCTGGGATTCGTCAACGAGGTGGTGCCGCATGCCGACCTGATGACCGCCGCGCGCCGCTGGGCCGCCGAGATCCTGGAAGCGTCGCCGCTGTCGGTCCGCGCCACCAAGGAAGCGGTCTACAAGGGCTTCGACGCGCCGACGCTGGAAGCGGCCATCGACGAGGTCTATCCGGCGACCCAGGCGATGCGCGACAGCGAGGACTTCATCGAAGGCCCGAAGGCGTTCTCGGAAAAGCGCAAGCCCGACTGGAAGGGCCGGTAAGGCTCTCGACTCTGGTTCGGAGAGGGTGCGGTCGATGGCCGCGCCTCATTTTCGTTATGCAAGCCTCCCCTTTATCCGTGCCCCTGAGCTTGTCGAAGGGCCTTGCTCAAGCGCTCGAGCAAGGCCCTTCGACAAGCTCAGGGATAGGGTAAGGATTATTCCTGCATGTCGAGTACTGCGCGTGGGCGAGTATCGCGTGGCGCCCGCACTAGAGGCGCGGCGCCAGCGACAGGTAGATGGCGCCGAAGCCCATGATCGACAGCAGCAGGAACGTCACCTGGGCGCCGATCAGGCGCGGATAGGTGGCGCCGGGATTGCTGCTGTAACCCCAGGTGTGGAGAAGCCGGGCGATCACCAGCGCGCCGCCCAGCGCGTGGACGATGGGCCGGGGCGCGCCGCCCATTTCGAGCAGATAGAGCAGGATCAGCGCCAGCGGCACGTTCTCGACGAAGTTGGCCTGCACCCGCATCGTCGTGTCGGGTTTCCAGTCCGGCAGCTTCTTGGCGTTGATCCGCGCCCACAGCACCTGGGTGGCGAGCGCCACGGCCAGCAGCCCCATGATGCCCGCATAGAACAGCGTGATCGGTATGCCCGGCGTGTTCATGGTCACGTTCCCCTCTTCCTGTCGCGCTCGGCCGCCCAGTCCGCGTATGCGATGCGCGGCATGTCGAACGCGTCCCCCGTCTTGACGTACCAGCCACGGCCGTGCATGCGGCCGATCAGTTTCATGGCGGGCGCGTCGACATACAGCTTGTCGCCGTCCACGAACCGGTCGTCGATGTGCATGTAGACGACCTCGCCGATGACGACGCGGTTGCCGGTGCCAACCTCCATGCTGGTCATGCGCTTGCACTCGAAGCTGACCGGCGATTCCTTGATCCAGGGTGGCCGGACGACCGTGCTGGGCATGGCGGTCAGGCCCGCGGCGGCAAGTTCGTCCTCCTCGGCGGGGAAGTCGGCGGCGCACAGGTTCATCGGCTGCGCGATCTCCTCGCTCACCAGGCTGACGACGAATTCGCCGGTGTCGCGGATATTGTCGCCGGTGTCCTTGCGTGGCGCATAGTCGGTCACCTCCAGCCCCAGCACCACCAGCGGCGGGTCGGCGCTCACCGCGTTGAAGAAGCTGAACGGCGCGGCATTGACGATGCCGTCCCGGCTGATGGTGGTCACGAGCGCGATGGGGCGCGGGACGATGGAGGACACCAGCAGCTTGTACCGGTCCATGCGCTCCATCTTGCGGAAATCGAAGTCCATGGCGCTATCCGCGTCCGCCGACCGCGCTGATCAGCACCAGCGCGAGGCCGCCGATCAGCAGGGTCAGGCCGATATAGCAATACTGGTCCAGCCAGAACAGGCCGAAGCGCTCGGGCGTGCCCTTGGGCGCCGTCGGCTGCGGGCCGCGCTTCAGCTGGCGCGGCAGCCCCTTGACGATGAAGATGCCGCCGCCCAGCCACATGCAGCCCAGGCCGATGATGATCCGCCAGGCGAACCAGTCGATGGTATCCATGGGCCTTATCCGAAGATGCGGTCGTAGGGATCGTTGGGCGTGCGCGCGCCGGTATTCAGGCCGCCCAGCATGCCGGTCGTCCAGTTGCCGGTGGACGGGATGTTATGGTTCCAGTCCATGACGTAATGGCGGCTCTTGATCTTCCATTCGCCGCCGCGCTTCTCGAAATGGTCAAGATAGCGGCCGCCGACCAGCATGTCGGTCAGCACGCCCTCCTCGTTCTTCAGCAGGTGGTACGCCAGGCAATAGGTCTCGCCCGTCGCCTTGTCGCCGTCGACCTGGATCCAGTGATTGCCGATGGTGTGCAGCGTGCGCTCCATCTGGCTGATGCCCTTGACGCAGTTCTCGGCCCAGGTCATGGCGTCGATATCCTGGTCGGAATAGTTGCAGGTGGCGTCCGACCAGAACGCCGATTTCAGGATGGCGAGGTCGCAGCGGTCCACGCCATGGCAATAGCGCGACATGGTGGTGTAGATATCGAGTTGATCGAGCGCGCGCTCGGCGGCGTCTGACATGGTGGTCTCCCCTGGTCTTCGTTTGGTTCGCGGCGAAGCCTAGCGCGCCGCCGGGAGCCGCGCAAAGGTAAAGAAAAATGGCACTGCAGTCCGTGATTTGGCTCGGACGCCGGCATGCCACACCGCCATCGTCATTATCAATGCGGCCAACGCCCGTTCGCGCGGCGGTACCTGGCCGGCGGCTTCCGGTCGATGGCCCGTCGAAAAAAACCAGCGGGAGATGCAAAAATATCACAGTGGCAAGGATAAAAAGCAGATTAGACGTTTATTGTATTTATCGACTGCACCCTGATGTAAAAACCTCCAAAGAACCAAGAACAAACCAGCGCTAAGGCTGCGGGGGGCTCCAACTGGTCGCCCTCCGTTTTTTGTAACCGGGGAGGTGCCCATGAGACCGATCAGATCAACCGCTTCGCTGGCCGTGGTGGCCGCGATGCTCACGGCGGGGGGGGCCTACGCGCAAGATCCGCCCGCCGCGAAATCCGGCGAAGGCAGCCTGTTCTCGCAGAAGGGCGGCATCGAAACCGTCATTTCCTCGGCGCAGAAAAAGGCGGAGTCGGTGCAGGAAGTGCCGGTCCCGGTGACGGCGTTCTCCAGCGTGGCCATTGAGCGCAAGTTCGCGGTCAA
>CALQFM020000081.1 GCA_943329845.2 Candidatus Kuenenia stuttgartensis
CAAGGCCTTGCTGAGGCACGAGCCCGCACGAACCGTCGATGCTCTGATCGAGCGCATCGGCAGCATGCTCGACCGCTTCCTTCCGGCCGAGTGCGCCAACTTCTTCCAGGCAGCCGGTTATCAACGCTCAAAGTGAAAATGCTCTAGCCCTTGAGCAGGAGGCGGTAGGCTTCGACCATTGCGGCGACGTCATAGACCTCCTGGGATCGGCGTTGGTTGGCCAAGCCGATGCTCTGGCGAAGCACAGGGGCACGACCCAATCTCTCCAAAGCCATGGCCAGTGCCCCCAAATCACCCAGCGGCACAATGAACGGCGCGTTCTCTGGAGCCACCATCACCGGCACGTCGCCTGCCGCCGTCGCCGCTACAGGCAGGCCGGCGGCCATGGCCTCTAGCACAGTGTTGGGAATCTGCTCGGTCGAGGACGACAGGGCGAAGATGTCGAAGCGAGGGTAAACGCTCTCTACGTCGCGGATCATGCCGGTGAACTCGACGTCACCGCGCAAGCCCCGCGCGTCGGCATGGGCTTCGAGGCGCGCCCGCTCCGGTCCGTCACCTGCGACGATCAGCCGGGCGGGCATGACGGCACGTAATGCGGCGAACGCATCGAGCAGCAGGTCGAGGCGCTTTTCCTCGCGCAGCACGGCCACCGTGCCCACGGTCAAAACCGGCCTGGCGGCGCGGTCACGTGAAGCAGCGGCGAATTTCGCGGTGGGGATGCCGTCGGGCACGAGATGCAGGTGCTCAGGATCGAGCCCCCAGCTCTCCAGCGCCCGCGTTTGCAGGGTCCGCGACGGCACCACCGTCCGGACGCGGCCCGAGAGGACCTTGCGGCGGATCAGCGCCCGGCGGCGGAAATCGCCGGCCGCTTCGTCCGAGCCGAAACCGCTTTCCACGTGCAGCATCCGCGACGCGCCGGCGAGGCGCCCAGCCAGCGTCCACTCGATACTGCCCCAGTTGTTGGTCAGCAGGACGTCGGGCGCCGTGTCGCGGATGAATCGGCGATAGGCCCGCAGCCGTCCCGGCAGGCTCAGGCCGGTTCCCGGCGCCCGCGGATAGGCGACGTCGAGCGCGGGATCGATGCGGTCGCGGCACTCCAGCCGGCCGTTGATAGAGACGATGGTGTGCCGGAACGAAGGCCCGAGGGCGTTGATCCAGGCGGCAGTGCGGACCTGTGCGCCGCCCAGCTCGAACGCCGGAAAGACGTGCAGCAGGTGCCGGGTCAGCGGCACATCTGCGCATCCTTCAGCTTGCGGGCGTCCTCGCGCTGGTGGAAGTCGGCGTCGCTTTCCATGATCGTGTCCAGCAGCGCGCAGGCGTCGTCCTTGCGGCCCTGTTTTACCCGGCCGAGCGCCAGGTGGTACTGGATCTCCGGCTCGTCGGGCGCCAGCGCGGTGGCTTCCTCGAGCAGCTTGACGCCCTGTTCCAGCGAGCCCTGCGAGACCAGAATCCAGCCATAGGTGTCCTTGACCACCGCCGCCTTGGGCGACAGCTCATAGGCGCGCTTCGCTTCGCCCAGCGCGCGCGGGTCGCCCACGCTCTGATAGAGCCAGGCCAGGTTGTTCAGGATCATCGGGTTATTGCCGTCCTGCTCCTTGAGCCTCTGATGATGGGCGATGGCCTTGGACATCTCCCCCGCCGACAGATACGCGCTGGCGAGAATGCGCCTGATCTGCTGGTCGCCCGGCGTGGTGGCGAGCCATGCCTCCAGCACGCGGAACCCGTCGTTTGGCCGCTTCAGCTCGGTGTAGCCGTAATAGAGCCGCAACGCGGAATCGGCCGAGTTGATCTTCTTCTCGGCGGCACGGAACGCCTCAACGGCCTGGTCGGTCTTGCCGGTCCTGGCCAGCACGTGGCCGACCAGCAGGTCGCCCATCGGCAGCTCCGGCTGGCCCTTGCGCAGCGCGGTGGCCAGCTCCATGGCCGCCTGCAACCTCTCGTTGCTGATTTCCAGGTTGACCAGTTCCAGCACCGCCGGAACCAGCTTCGGGTCGATCTTCAGCGCCCGCTGGTAGGACTGGCGCGCGCCGAGCGCGTCGCCCGACTGAAGCTGGGCGCGGCCGAGCGCGAAATAGACGTTGGCGTTGTCCTTGGCGAGGCCGGACAGCCGCGTATAGGTGGCCACCGCCGAGATCGAATCGCCCGCCAGCATCTGGGTTCGGCCGAGCGCCTCGACCACTTCCGGACGGCCCGGCACGCGCCGGTCCAGCGCGCTCGCCGTCGCCAGCGCCTTGACGATGTCACCGCCCTGCAGATGCACCTCGATCAGCCGCAGCCCGGCCGCGGAGGACTTCGGGTTTTCGGCCTGGGCCTTCTCGAGCCACTTGATGGCCTCGTCCTTCTTCTTGCGGGTAAGCGCGAGGCGAGCCAGCTCGATCATGGCGGCTTCGTTCTTCGGGTCGCGGGCCAGCACGTCCTTGAAGCGGCCTTCCGCGGCGGCATAGTCCTTGCCCTGGACATCGAGCCGGGCCAGGTTCTGGGACGCCGGCAGGTAGTCGGGGCTGGCCGCCAGCGCCGCCTGGAACGCGCTACGCGCCTCGGCGGTGTTGTTCCTGGCGCGATATGCCACGCCCTTCAGGTTGAGCGCGACCGGATCCTTGGGGTTGGCCTTCAGCATGTCGCCGATCACCTTCAGCGCCGCGTCGTAGTCGCGGTTGAACAGGTGGTAGCGCACCAATAGCAATTGCGGCCGCTTGGCCTCGGGGTCTTCCTTCACCGCGGTCTGCAGGTCCTTGACGGCGTCCGCGTTCTGGCCGGCGGCCAGCTTGGCGACGGCAAGCTGGGTGCGATAGAGGCTGTTCCTGGGATCGAGGCCGGCGGCCTTCTGGAAGAACTCGATGGCTTTGGCATAGTTGCCCGCTCCCATCTGAGCGGTTGCCACGAGCGACAGCGCCGGGGCATCCGCCTGCGCCGCCTCGGCCAGCGGCTGGAGCGTTTTGACCGCATCGTCGAACCGCCCCTGCCGGATCATGGTCGACCCCAGCAGGCGCTGGCCGTTGGCGTTGTCGGGCACGGCGGCGACGAAACTGTTCAGGTTGGCGGCGGCCTGCTCCAAATTGCCCTGGGCATAGGCGATGGCGCCGCGCAGATACTGAGCCGGCAGGTAATTGTCGAGCGCCGCGCCGGCCCGCTGCAGCACCGCCTGGGCGTTGGCGTAGTCCTGTTTCTTGGTCAGGATCAGCGCGTTGAGGTAAAGCGCGAGCGGATGTTTTGGCGCCAGCTCCAGCGCCGCGTCGAGATCCTTCTGGGCTTCGGCGTCGCGGTTCAGGTCGATCAGTGTCGCGGCGCGGCCCAGCAGGCCTTCCACGTTCCGGGGATTGGCCTGGACCACGCCGCCGAAGGTGGCGAGCGCCGGCTCGAGTTGCCGCGACATGCGCTGCATCTCGCCCTTCAGGATCTTCGCGCCGGAGAACGCCGGATCGATCTTCAGCGCCTCGTCGATCAGCGCCATGGCCCGGTCGTTCTGCTTGCGCTGGATCAGCACCCGTGCGAGGCCGATCTTGGCGGGGACCGACCGCGGCGCCAGCTCGGTGGCGGCCTCGAATGCCGCCTGCGCCTCGTCGAACCGTTCCAGGCCCAGATAGGCGCGGCCGCGCAGCGCCATGGCCGCCGATCGCTGCTCGGGATCGACGCCCTGCGGGTTGATCTCCTTCAGCACGTCCTGGTACCTGGCCTGCTGCAGCAGCGCCTCGCCGATCTGGTTGCGCACCTCGTCGGTGTTGCGTCCATTGGCCAGCGCGGCGCGGAATTCCTTCTCGGCCGACGGTCCCTGCTGGGCCAGCAGGTAAATGCCGCCCAGCATGAACCGGGCATCGGCGTCCTTGGGATTTTCCTTCAGGGCGCTCTTGAGCAGCTCGACGGCTTCCTTGGGCTGGTTCTTGTCCAGATGGGCCTGCGCCTGGACCAGCAGCGGCTTGCCCGCCGGCGGCTCCTTGGCCGCGTGGGCCTGCGATCCCAGGATCACGGGTACCAGGATCGCCGCCACCATGACGGACTGGGCAATCGAAACCGGCCCCCAACGGACGATTTGCCTTACCGATCCGAGAATAGACATGTTGTGCGCAGCCTCCTTGAAACCGCGTCGCACTATAAACGCGCACCTGCCCCGGTCAAAGCCGAACAGAGCATATGTCAACGGGCACCCGATCCGAACAGGATAACCCGGATCGTCTTGATCAGAATGAGGATGTCGAGGAACACCGAAAAGTTTTTGATGTAGTAGAGGTCGTATTGCGCCTTCTGGAACGCGTCCTCGACCGACGCGCCATACGGATAATTGACCTGCGCCCAGCCGGTGATGCCCGGCCGCACCGTGTGCCGCTCGGCGTAGTACGGCAGTTGCTGGGCAAGGTCGTCGACGAACATCGGCCGCTCGGGCCGCGGGCCGACGAAGCTCATGTCGCCCTTCAATACGTTGAAGATCTGCGGCAGCTCGTCGATGCGCAGCTTGCGAATGACGCGTCCCACCGCCGTGACCCGCGGGTCGTTCTCCGAGGCCCATTTGGGCCCCCCGGCTTCCGCGTCCACCCGCATGCTGCGGAACTTGTAGAGCATGAAGGTGCGGCCGTGCTGGCCGACCCGTTCCTGCCGGAAAAGCACCGGTCCCGGACTGGTCACCCGCACCAGCAGCGCCGCGACCAGCACCACGGGCGCCGTCAGTGTCACCAGCACCAGGCTGGCGAAGAGGTCGATGACGCGTTTTATGAGCAGACGGATCTGCGCCTCGGTGGAGCCCTGGGAATAGATCAGCCAGCTCGGCACGAAGCCGTCGAGATCGACCTTGCCGGTCTCGCGCTCCATGAACGCCGCGTAGTCGGTGATGCGGATGCCCGCCAGCCGGCAGTCGAGCAGATCCCTGACCGGCAGGTTGCCACGCCGTTCCTCCATGGCGGTGACGATCTCGTCGACCTGCTTCTCCAGCGCGAAGTCGCGCAGCGAGTGAATCTCCCCCGCGCGTGCACCGGCGACACGGTCCCGGATTCCTGGCCCATGCGCACGAAGCTGATGTCGCTGAAGCCGCGGGACCGCGCACCCTGCTGCACCTCGGCGATCCGCTCGGCGAGCCGGCCGGCGCCGAGCACCAGCAGCCGGCTCTTGAACATGTCGAGGTCGAGGACGCCGAGAAAGATCACCCGGACCAGCAGGATCGCGCTGAACGCGACCACCATCCCCGACACGAAGATGCTGCGCCAGAGCGCTACCGGCGGATACAGGAAGAACAGCAACGCCATCATCAGCGTGCTGAGGGCGAACGCCGCGGTGAGCGTGACGATGGTCTGGCGCAGGCTGCGCCAGGTGTCGCGCTGATAGAGCCCCAGGATCAGCATCACCGTCTGGATGGTGATGACGAAGATCGTGTACTCAGCCGTGGGATCGTCCAGGCTGCTCTCGGTGAGCCCGCTGAGCGACAGACGCAGCGTCTGGGCACCGTAGAGCGCGGCCAGCAGGACGAAGGTTTCGAACAACGCCAGTCCGAGCACCGCCCGCGACAGATAATGCCCGAACACCCTGATCACCGATCGAGCCCCCCTCTCAACTCGTCCCGGCCCACGCCAATTTCCTGTCGGCCGACCGTCGGCTCATCTCCAGCATACTAGCGCTCACGCTCATGCCAAACCTTAACTTCGCCTGCCAAATGAGCCTGCCGCAACATTGTCATCATTCGGTGGTTGACCCCTTGCTTGCCCACGGCCCAAAATGATCCGGGCATTGTTGTGAGTACTCGGATGAATCAGAAGATCCATCCCGCCATCCTTTGCGGCGGGTCAGGGACGCGGCTGTGGCCGCTGTCGCGCCGCACCCACCCCAAGCAATTGCTGTCCCTTCTGGAGCCGCACACCTTGCTGCAGGCGACCGCGCGACGGTTCGCCGACACCGCGCGCTTCGCGCCGCCGGTTGCCCTCTGCGGCGACGCCTACCGGTTCATCATCGGCGAGCAGATCCGCGGCGCGGGCGTGACGCCGGGCGCGATCATCCTGGAACCTGAAGGCCGCAACACCGCGCCGGCCGCGGCAGTGGCGTCGCTGTGGGCGCTGCGCCAGGATCCAGACGCCATTGTGTTGCTGTCCCCGTCCGATCACGTCATCGGCGACCTGCCGGCGTTTCAGGCGGCGCTGGATCTGGGGGTAGAGACCGCGCGCTCGAGCGGCGCGCTGGTGACCTTCGGCATCCGGCCCGACAAGGCGGAGACCGGGTACGGCTATATCGAGGCAGGCGAGCCTCTGCCAGGCGGCAGCAACGCACTCGCGGTGCGCCGCTTCGTCGAAAAGCCTGACGCGGCGACTGCGCGGCGCTACGTCGAAGGTGGCCGGCACCTGTGGAACAGCGGCCTCTTCCTGTTTCGAGCCGTCGACTTCCTGGCCGAGCTGAAGCGGCTGGAGCCGGCTATGCTGGCGGCCTGCCAGGCGTCGGTCGACAAGGCGCGCACCGACCTAGACTTCGTGCGGCTCGACGAGGAAAGCTTCGCCGCCGCGCCATCCAATTCCATCGACTACGCGGTCATGGAGAAAACCGACCGGGCCGCCGTCATTCCGGTGTCCATGGGCTGGAGCGACGTGGGTTCGTGGAGCGCGCTGCGCGACGTGGCCGACAAGGACCAGGACGGCAACGCCATCTGGGGCGACGTGATCGCCATCGACACGAAGGACAGCCTGGTGCGCAGCAATGGGCCGCTGGTAGTGACCTTCGGCGTCGATAACGTGGTTGTCGTCGCAACCAAGGACGCCGTGCTGGTCGCGAGCGCCGAGGCGGCCCAGGACCTCAAGACCGTCGTCTCCCGACTCGAAGAACTCAATCGGGAGGAAACCCACCTTCATCCGCGCGTGTTCCGCCCGTGGGGCTGGTTCGAGACCATGGATATGGGAACCGGATTCAAGGTGAAGCGCATCGCGGTGAAGTCCGGCCAGAGGCTGTCGCTGCAGAGCCACCGGCACCGCGCCGAGCACTGGGTGGTGGTCAGCGGCGAGGCCGAAGTGACCTGCGGCGAGCGCACCATGACGCTGCGCGCCAACGAGTCCACCTATATACCAGCGGGCACAACGCACCGGCTGGGGAACGCCGGCACTTCTGAATTGCAGATCATCGAGGTGCAGTCGGGCGGTTATCTGGGCGAGGACGACATCATCCGCTTCGAGGACATCTATGGGCGCGGCTGAGGCGCTCTGGATGCAATTTCCATAAAAATTGTAATATCTCCCGCTCAAACTGTGGTATTTGCGGGCGAATCCTGACATCGTCCAGGATTTTCGACCGGCTAAAGCCCGCTTTTGGGGGAGCAGGCGCAGCCGGAAACGAGGCCAGTGTGAGGATGCGGCTTGGGTGATTGTCCGCATCCCGGAGCGTTCTGATGAAGTCCAGGGACATCCTGCCCAGCCTGATCCTGATCGGCGCCGCCATCTTCGTGGCCGCGACGATCTTCATCAAGCCGGGCCAGCACCTCGACGACCTGGATTTCTACAGCAAGCTGATCGAGAGCCGGCAGGCGGCTGACGCGGAAGCGGCTGCCAGGGCCAACGCCACGCCGGTGCGCGTCTACGAGACACCCAAGGCGCTGGGCGACCAGCTCTGGTCGATCCTCATGCCGAAGGAGAAGGCGGCGCGCTTTGCTGGCACCGGCGGCGACCTCTCGCTGCTGCGCGTCTCCACCAGCGCGGGCTATGGCGGCGTCGAGGGCAACGCGCTGCTCATCTCGGACGAATTCAGGAAGGCGGCGGACGGCGCGCTCAGCGGCACCGACGAGGGCATCGAGGCACTGCTCGACTATTTCGATGCCGCCGGCGGCAACGAAACCATCATCGCCTTCCGCGCCCAACTGTTGCTCGAAGCGCTGGGCAAGGACAGCCGCGCCGCGGATTCGCTGACCGCACTGCAGGAGGCGACCAAGAACATCTCCGAGGCGGCGTTCACCGCGCTGTGGTCCGGCTATGTGATGCCGGTCAACTTCCAGCCCGACTTCGCGCTGCCGCCCGGCTCCATCGGCTACGATCTGGGCGCGGTGATGCTGGAAAACGGCGAGATCAACCCCGTCTATGACGACTTCATCCGCGTGCCGGCCAACAGTAACCACATCGAGGGCTCGGCCTCGGACGTGGAGACCAGCCCCCAACTGCTGTGGGGCGACGGTGTCAAGGGCCTGACGGTGTTCACCGCGCCCATCCCCAACGGCACCTACAAGGTCTATGTGCTGACGTCATCCGAAGGCGGCATCGATCCCTCCGTGGCGTTCGGCGAGTACAACACGCTGCGCCGTGACGGCAAGCTGCGGCGCATCGACCTGCGCGACGGCCAGGGCGTCAGCAGGAACTGGGACGGAGTGGCGTGCGGCGCGCAGGACCAGGTCCAGATCGAGCAGCCGGTCTACAATCCCGACGACGTGCCGCCCGAGCAGCGCGCCGCCGACACCGGCGCGCCGTGCCGCAAGCTCACCTCGGACGGCGGACTCGCGACGGCCGAGGTACTGATGAGCCGCCAGGGCATCTCGCCCGAAATCGAGCCGGACCTGACCATGGTGTCGCTGGGACCGGACCAGACCCGCGGCAAGGGCGCGGTTTACGCGCTGCGCGAGGAAGTGAAGAACGGCCAGCTCTACGTCGATTTCCACCAGGCCGGCGTGCCGACCTATGTGGTCGGTATCATCGTGGTCGCCGCCGACGACACGTTCGGTGCCCAGATGGCGGCGCTGGTCAGCGCCGTGCTCGAAACCGTGCATCCGGCCGCCGGCGACAATTCCCAGGGCCCGGGCATGGCGACCAATTTCGCGGCCACAACCCTGCCCACCGGAACCCCCGGCAGCGGTGGCGCGGACGGCGGCAGTGCCGGCAATCCGGGCGGCGGCGTGCCGACCGGCCCCGACGCCAACGCCGGTGACGGTGACGGCGGCGACGGCGACGGCGGTGGAACGCCGGGTGACGGAGATGGCGGTGGCGGTGGCGGCGGCGGAGACGGCACGGCCACGCTGGTCGCCGAAGGCCTGGGTCCCTATCAGGGCAACTTTGGCGACCCGCTCACCCTGGACGGCCGTACTTCGACCATCGACGGCGTGCCGATCGGCGACACCATTCCGCCGGGCCTGCTGGTCGAGTGGCTGTTCGACATCAACGGTGACGGCGCGCTCGACCTGGTGTCCAGCGACCTGCTCGCCCAGATCGACAGCACGATCTTCGGCAGCACCGGCGAATTCCAGGGCATCCTGCGGCTGACGCTGAACGGTCTCGTGAGCATCGACCAGGTGATCGTCATCCTGTTCGGTCCCGGTACCGCGGTGCCCGAACCGGGCGTGCTGCTGATGCTGGCGCTCGCCGTTAGCCTGCTGCTCCTGGCCCGGCACCGCCGGCGCCCGCGTACCGCCTGATCCGTCCGCGAACGCGGCTTTCCACACGGCGCGCGAACCGGTTTCCCCTTGGCGGTGAAACGCTTTACCATCGCCGCCTGAACCGTTAACGAGAGCCGGCAACCCGTTCATGGCGCGAAGAAGAAGAAGGTCGGGCACAGGCTCGCAACGCCTGCTGATCGTCAGCGTCGTGCTGTTCGCGGCCGCGCTCGCGGCGTTCCTGCTCCTGCGCACCGACGTCGGCAACACGGTGGCGGCGCGCCTCAGGGCGCTGGTCTCGTCGGCCGGCAGCCCCTGCTGCGACGCCGGCGAGGTGCTTACCGAATTCCAGGTGCCTATCGTCGCCTATGTGGTGTCGGACCTGTGGCGCGACGGACGGGCGCGCGATCTGCCGCTGCCGCCGCGCCTGCGGACACCGGCCCAGGCGGTCAGCGTCGCGCTGGTGTCGCGGGGCAAGGTGCTGCGGCAGGCCTGGCTGCGCGACGGCACCGTACTAGACGCCGTCACGGCCGCGCTCAGCCAGTTCCGGGGCCAGATGTCGGCGGAGGAGCAGGCAGGTGTCGATTCCATCGAGCTGTTCCTCGGCCACTCGTTCCGCAAGATCAGCCCCGGCGATTACGACGAGCAGGTCTTCGCCGCCCACCATCGTGGCATCCGCGGACTGGAGATCGTCTACGAAGACCGCACCGAGTTGCATTCCCCGCTCGAGGTGCTGCGACGCAACGTGACCGCCGACCGGCTGGTGCGCGACTTCGCCGCCGCCGCCAGGACGGACCGGGCGACGGTCCTGCAGAAGGCCACTTTCCGCGTGTTCGATGGCGAGCAGGTGCTGGTGCGTGTCGGCGCCGATCCGAAGGGCTTCCTGCTGGAGCGCGGCAATGTCTATGTGAAGCCAGAGGACGTCACCCAGGCCGCCATCCGCGACGCGGCGCGGCTGGCCACCGACTGGCTGGCCGCCAACGTGGCGATCAGCGGCGAGCTGCCCTACGGCTTCCGGCCGAGCGAACTGAAACCGCTGGACGGCACCAACCGCATCCGGCAGTGGATGGCCACCATCGCGCTCGAACGCGCCGCGCAGCCGCGCCTCGACCCGGCGATCTGGGAGCTGGCCGAGCGCAACCTGGCCTTCAACATGACGACCACCTACCGCCAGGAAGGCAAACTGGGCGTCATCACCGGTCCGGGCAACGAAGTGTCGCTGGGCAGCGTCGCCCTGGCGGCGCTGGCCATTGCCGAAAGCCACGCCGGAAGCCGCTACGGCGCCGAGCAGACGGGGCTGTCGGCCACCATCGACCGGCTCCGCGCGGAGAACGGCGCGTTCCGCACCTTCCTGCGGCCGGCCACGCGCACCGACAACCAGAATTTCTATCCCGGCGAGGCGCTGCTCTACTGGGCGACGGTCTACGAGAAGCAGCCCGACCCTGCCCTGCTCGCCCGCTTCATGGCCTCGTTCCGCCATTACCGGCAATGGCACCGGGACCACCGCAACCCGGCGTTCATCGGCTGGCACACCCAGGCCGCCTGCAAGATGTGGCGCCAGACCGGCGACACCGAGCTGCGCGACTTCGTGTTCGAGATGAACGACTGGCTGATCGGCCTGCAGCAATGGGCCATGCCCACCGAATACCGCGACCTGATGGGCCGGTTCTACGCGCCGGGCGCGGGCTACGGCCCGCCGCATGCCTCGTCGACCGGCATCTATCTCGAGGGTCTGGTTGACGCCTTCCGCATGGCGCGGGAAGCCGGCGATGCGAAACGCGCCGAAGCCTACCGGATCGCTATCCTGCGCGGCCTGCGCGACGTGCTGCAGCTGCAGTTCGCCGACGACGTCGACATGTTCTACTTGCCGCCGGGATTCCGCAAATACGTCGAAGGCGGCATCCGTACCACCGAATACGACAACGTCATCCGCATCGACAACGTGCAGCACAATCTGATGGCCATGCTGAACGTCCTTCAGGCCTTCCGGCCGGAGGACTACAAGGGACCGTGACGCCGCGATCCCGCCATTGACTTTGCTCAAACATGTTTGAAAATGGGGCCATGAGCAAACCATCCGCCGCCGTCAAAGCCGACCCCAAGGAAGAGATCATCGCCGCCGCCGACGAGATCCTGGCCAAGGCCGGCGCGGACGCCGCCACCGTGCGCGCCATCACCGCGCTGGCCGGCGTCAACACCGCCTCGATCAACTATCATTTCGGCTCTCGCGACGGGCTGTTCGTAGTGGTCTGCGGCCGGCGCATGCAGCCGGCCAACCAGGGAATCCTCCGGACGCTGCAGGCGCTGGACGAGCGCGCGTCACCGCCCGATGTCGCCGAGATATTCCGGCCGCTGGTCGATACGGCCTTCCACATCTGGGTCGACGACGACGTGCTGAGGGCGCTGCGCAGCCTGCTGTTCACCAGTCCGGAAACCTCCGAGCGGCTGAACGTGTCGGCGATGTCGGAGGTCTACGACCGGATGCGCGCGGCGCTGATGCGTGCCTGCCCGCATCTCAACGCCCAGCAGGTCCGCCAGCGCTTCGCGTTCTCGATCGGCGCGATCATGAACCAGGTCTACAGCCGCGACGCCCACCTGCAGGCCGTCTACAGCGACGGCTCGCCCGACGAGCTGGTCGCCTTCATCGCCGCCGGGTTCAGGGGTTGAGCGCACACGATGACGGGCGTCCGGTCCGAAGAGTTAAGGAGACTGTCACGGGAATGAAATCTGGAGGAATTTAAGGGGCTCAGACCACTTTGAATATTACGTTCCAAAGATAAATCTATGTATTAAAGATTGTATGTAGAAAATCGAAAACCATTTTTACTTTGAACTACTACTATATTCTTTGACTATATTTAACGCAACAAAGGAGATAAGTGCCTTGGGCCATCCAATACTATAGATCTGGCGGTTAATAATTTTCCAATTTGCGCCTCCGTTGCCCCCCAGCAAGTCTATCAAAACTAGGGCCGATATCCCTGCGCCCCCCAAAGCTAACCCGAATTTTAGCGAAATGTAGGCAAAGTGCATCACTTGCACCAATGATAATTGAGCATTCTGTAATTCTAGAACAACACCGCCTGCCAATATCAGGCATCCCCATAGGACGATTCCGCACAAAATTGCAACTCCCAAAAGAGCAACATGTGACATTACATATACCCAAAATACTTTTACCAACCCCTAGTCCTTTCTCTGCTCTATCGCCTGGCTTCCAATGCCTTTCAATATACCAGATGTGGCCTGTGAATTGAGTGAATTGACCATCTCCAAGCCAAGTTCTCCTGGGTTCCGGTGAGGTTCCGGTGGAGGTTCCGGTGACAGTTTACTAACCTGTCTTATTCATGAGGCGTTTGGCCCGGGCTCTGACAGCTTGGTTTGAGGTTTTGCGCTTTACGCGGGACGCAGCTTCTGGTGGCGCTGGGAGCGGCGCGATTTTGCAGGGTTTGGCGTGGTTGCGGGGACAGGTTCTGATCGG
>CALQFM020000082.1 GCA_943329845.2 Candidatus Kuenenia stuttgartensis
ATCTGGAGCCCGATGCAGCAATCGCCCAGGCGCAGCGGCTGATCGACAGGGGAGCCGACATCATCGACGTCGGTGGCGAATCGACCCGCCCCGGCGCCGACCCGGTCGATGTCGAGGAGGAACTGCGCCGTGTCCTGCCGGTCATCGCCGCCCTGCGAGGCATCGGTGTGCCGATATCCGTCGACACCCGTCATGCCGCCGTCATGCGCGCGACGCTGGACCGTGGGGCCGCGATCATCAATGACGTTTCGGCGCTGACCGCCGATCCCGACAGCATGGCGGTCGCCGCCGCCTCCGGTGCTCCGGTGATCCTGATGCATACGCGGGGCGATCCCCGCACCATGCAGGAGAGTCCCGTCTACGAGGACGTGGTTGCCGAGGTCCATGCCTATCTGGATCAGCGGATCCAGGCCTGCATCGGCGCGGGAATCAATGCGGGGCGGCTGATCGTCGATCCCGGGATCGGCTTCGGCAAGACGCTCGAACACAATCTGGCGCTGCTGCGCAATCTGCACCGGTTCCACGATCTGGGCTGTCCGGTGCTGCTGGGCGTCTCGCGCAAGAGCTTTCTGGGCCGTCTGACCGGTGGTGCGCCCGCCCACGGCCGCCTCCCCGGCTCGCTGGCTGCCGCGCTTGCGGCGATTCAGCAGGGCGTGCATATTCTGCGCGTCCATGACGTGGCCGAAACCCGCCAGGCGCTGGCCGTCTGGCAGGCGATCTTCCCGGGCACCACGACAGAGGGTTCATGAACCAGCGACACTATTTCGGAACCGACGGCATCCGCGGCACCGCCAATACGCTGCCGATGACGGCGGAGGTGGCGCTGCGCGTCGGCATGGCCGCGGGCGCCCAGTTCCGCCGCGGCGACCATCGCCACCGTGTCGTCATCGCCAAGGACACGCGGCTGTCCGGTTACATGCTGGAGGCGGCGATGACCGCGGGCTTCACGTCGGTGGGCATGGATGTGGTGCTGGTCGGCCCCATGCCGACGCCGGCGACCGCCATGCTGACCCGCTCCATGCGCGCCGATCTGGGCGTGATGATATCGGCGTCGCACAATCCGTTCGAGGACAACGGCATCAAGCTGTTCGGACCCGACGGGTTCAAGCTGTCCGACGCCATCGAGGCCGAGATCGAGGCCCGCCTCGAAAGCGGCAGCGATCTGGAAGTCGCCGCCTCGCGCGACATCGGCCGCGCCCGACGGCTCGACGATAACGGCCATGGCCGCTACATCGAGGTGGTCAAGAGCACGTTTCCGGCCGGCCGGGCACTGGACGGTCTCAAGGTCGTGATCGATTGCGCCCATGGCGCCGCCTACAGGGTGGCGCCCATCGTTCTGACCGAGCTGGGCGCCGAAATCGTGCCGATCGGCGTCAGCCCGGACGGCCTCAACATCAACCGCGGCTGCGGTTCCACCGACACGGCGCTGATGCAGCGGACCGTGCGCGAGTCCGGCGCCCATCTGGGCATCGCCCTCGACGGCGACGCCGACCGGGTGCTGATGGCCGACGAGAATGGCGACCTGCTCGATGGCGACCAGCTCATGGGCCTGATCGCCGCCTACTGGAACCGCACCGGCAGGCTGCGCGGCGGCTGCCTGGTCAGCACCGTCATGTCGAACCTGGGGCTGGAGAATTACCTGCACGCGCAGGGCATCGGCCTGGTGCGCACCGCCGTGGGCGATCGCTACGTGGTCGAGCACATGCGCAAGCATAGCTGCAACCTGGGCGGCGAGCAGTCCGGCCACATCGTGATGACCGACTACACCACGACTGGCGACGGCCTGATCGCGGCGCTGCAGGTGATGGCGGTGGTACTGGAATCCGGCGGGCCCGCCAGCGAGACCTGCCGGGTGTTCACGCCGCTGCCGCAGGTTCTGAAGAACGTGAAGGCTGGCCCTGCCGTTCTCGACGACTCCGCCGTGAAGGCCGCCATCGCCGACGGTGAGGCGCGGCTGAAAGGCTCCGGCCGGGTGCTGATCCGTCCGTCCGGCACCGAACCCAAGATCCGGGTGATGGCCGAGGGCGAGGACCAGGCGCTGGTCAACGCCGTGGTCGACGACATCGCCGACGTCATCTCCCGCGCGGCTGCCTGATGAAAGGCCGCGTGCTGATCATCGCCGGCTCTGATTCGGGCGGCGGCGCGGGCATCCAGGCCGATATCAAGACGGTAACCATGCTGGGCGGCTTCGCGGCCACGGCCGTTACCGCGCTCACCGCCCAGAACACCCTGGGCGTCCACGGCATCCTGGGCATCGATCCTGCCTTCATCCGCCAGCAGATGCAGGTCGTGCTGCGCGACATCGGCGCCGACTGCCTGAAGACCGGCATGCTGCACAGCGCCGAGGTCATCGAGACGGTTGCCGCCACCATCGGGGAAGAGGCGTCTGGCGTGCCGCTGGTGGTCGATCCCGTGATGGTGGCGAAGGGCGGCGCCGCGCTGCTGCAGGACAGCGCCGCCCATGCGCTGATCACCCTCATGGTGCCCAGGGCCACGGTGCTGACCCCCAACCTGCCCGAGGCCGAGGCGCTGACCGGCCTCAAGGTCGCCGATCTCGACGGCATGCGCCGTGCCGCCGCCGCGCTCCTCGCTCTGGGCCCGAAGGCCGTGCTGGTGAAAGGCGGCCATCTGGAAGGGCCGGTGCTTTTCGACCTGCTGCTGACGGCCGACGGCGAGACCGTGTTCGAGTCCGGCCGGATCGACACCAGCCATACGCACGGCACCGGCTGCACCCTCGCCAGCGCCATCGCCACCGGCCTCGCGCAAGGGATGGACGTCGCAGGCGCCGTCGCCCGCGCCCGGGACTATGTCCACCGCGCCATCGCCACCGCGCCGGGGCTGGGCAAGGGGCACGGACCGCTCAATCACGCTCATCCACTCGACCGCTGAACACGTATAGTCTGCCGGCGGTTTGATGCAGTCTCCGCACGCCTCGCGCGCGGAACTGCAACGTTGACATGATAGGACCGCCCCCTATTATCCGCCGCGAACCGATGACCGCTCAATATAAGCGCTAACCAGACAGCCTGAACCTCACCGGGAAATCATCATGAAACCGACCGAACGGCCCCGTTCGCCCTTCTTCTCGTCCGGCCCCTGCGCGAAGCGTCCGGGCTGGTCGGTCGATGCGCTGAAGGACGCCTGCATCGGCCGGTCGCACCGGTCCAAACTGGGCAAGGCCAAGCTTCAGGAAGCCATCGATCGGACCCGCGCCGTGCTCGGCGTGCCGGCGGACTACCGCATCGGCATCGTACCGGCTTCCGATACCGGCGCCGTCGAGATGGCGCTGTGGTCCATGCTGGGCGCGCGCGGTGTCGACATGCTGGCATGGGAAAGCTTCGGCGCCGGCTGGGTGACCGACGTGGTCAAGCAGCTGAAATTGTCCGACGTGCGCACCATCGAAGCCGGCTACGGCGAGATCGTCGACCTGTCGAAGGTCGACACCGACCGCGACGTGGTGTTCACCTGGAACGGCACGACCTCGGGCGTGAAGGTCCCCAACGGCGACTGGATCAAGGATAGCCGCGAAGGCCTCACCATCTGCGACGCCACCTCGGCGGTCTTCGCCATGGACATGCCGTGGGACAAGCTCGACGTCGTCACTTTCTCCTGGCAGAAGGTGATGGGCGGTGAGGGCGGCCACGGCATGCTGATCCTCAGCCCGCGCGCCGTCGAGCGGCTTGTGACCTACAAGCCGGCGTGGCCGCTGCCGAAGATCTTCCGCATGACCTCCGGCGGCAAGCTGATCGAGGGCATCTTCCAGGGCGAGACCATCAATACGCCCTCCATGATCTGCGTCGAAGACTACATCGACGCGCTGGTCTGGGCCGAAGGCATCGGCGGCCTGCCGGCGCTGATCAAGCGCTCGAACGCCAATCTGGGCGTGCTCGAGGAGTGGGTCGCGTCGAAGAACTGGGTCAGCTTCCTCGCCGAGGACAAGGCGATCCGTTCGAATACGTCGGTGTGCTTCAAGATCGTCGACCCCTGGTTCGAAGGCCTGGGCGGCGATGACGCCAAGGCCGACGTGCCCAAGAAGATCGCCTCCATGCTGGAGAAGGAAGGCGTCGCCTATGACATCAACGGCTACCGGGACGCACCGGCCGGCCTGCGCATCTGGGCCGGCGCGACGGTGGAAAGCAGCGACCTGAAGGCGCTGACGCCGTGGCTGGACTGGGCGTTCAACGAGGTAAAAGGCTAATGAGCAAGGTTCTTATTTCCGACAGCTTGAGCCCGCGGGCGGCTGAGATTTTCCGCGAACGCGGCGTCGAGGTGGTCGAGAAGGTCGGCCTGAAGCCCGAGGAACTGATCGCCATCATCGGCGAGTTCGACGGCCTCGCCATTCGCTCCAACACCAAGGTCACCGCCAAGGTGCTGGAAGCGGCCACCAACCTGAAGGTGATCGGCCGCGCCGGCATCGGCGTCGACAACGTCGACATACCGTTCGCCACCTCGCGTGGCGTCATCGTCATGAACACGCCGTTCGGCAACTCGATCACCACCGCCGAGCACGCCATCGCCATGATGTTCGCGCTGGCCCGCGACATCCCGGCCGCCGACAAGTCGACCCAGGCCGGCAAGTGGGAGAAGTCCCGCTTCATGGGCGTCGAGGTCACCGGCAAGACGCTGGGCCTGATCGGCTGCGGCAATATCGGCTCGATCGTCGCCGACCGCGCCATCGGCCTGAAGATGAAGGTCGTCGCGTTCGATCCCTACCTGTCCGCCGAGCGTGCCGTTGACCTGGGCGTCGAAAAGGTGGAACTGGACGAGCTGTTCGCCCGCGCCGATTTCATCACCCTGCACACCCCGCTGACCGACGGCACCCGTGGCATCATCAACGCCAAGGCCATAGCCAAGATGAAGAACGGTGTGCGCATCATCAATTGCGCGCGCGGCGGCCTCGTGGTCGAAGCCGACCTGCGCGATGCGCTCGACAGCGGCAAGGTTGCGGGCGCCGCCTTCGATGTGTTCGAGGTCGAGCCGGCCAAGGAGAACATCCTGTTCGGCCGCGACAATTTGATCGCCACGCCGCACCTGGGCGCCTCGACCGAGGAAGCGCAGGAAAACGTGGCGCTGCAGGTGGCCGAGCAGATCGCCGACTACCTCGTCGACGGCGCCGTGACCAACGCGCTCAACATGCCGTCGGTCAGCGCCGAGGAGGCGCCGCGGCTTCGTCCCTACATGAAGCTGGCCGAGCAGCTCGGCTCGTTCATGGGCCAGATCGTCGAGGGCAACATCGCCTGCGTCGAAGTCGAATACCAGGGCGCCGCGACCGAGCTCAATACCCGGCCGCTGAATGCCATCGTGCTGCAGAGCCTGCTGGCGCCGATTCTCGACCTGGCGGTCAACATGGTGAACGCACCGGTGATCGCCAAGGAAAAGGGCATCGAGGTCACCGAGAAGAAGCTGAACCGGGAAGCCGACTATCACACCCTGATGCGGCTGTCGGTGAACACCCAGGACAACAACACCTACACCATCGCCGGCACCCTGTTCGCCGACCGGCAGCCGCGCATCGTCGACATTCTGGGCATCGACATCGACGCCCAGCTCGGCAAGCATCTGCTGTTCGTGCGCAACGACGACAAGCCGGGCTTCATTGGCGCGCTGGGCACCATTCTTGGCGATGCCGGCGTCAACATCGCCAACTTCAACCTGGGCCGTGTCGGCCCGGGCCAGGGTGCCATCGCGCTGATCGACGTGGACCAGCCCATCGGCGACGACCTGCTGAAGAAGATCTGCGCGCTGCCGCATATGCGGCAGGCGAAGTCGCTTTCCTTCTGAGGCCCCAGACCGTTTTAACACTCACTACGGCCCTGCCTTTGGGCTAGGTTCGAGACCATGAACGACGCCGCCACACGCGCCCTTCTGCCGGAGGGCCTGCACGACACCTTGGCGCCCCGAGCCGAGCTGGAGAGCCGTACCGTCGCCGGGCTGCTGGCGTGCTTCGCGTCGCAGGGCTACGAGCAGATCGCCCCGCCGCTGGTCGAGTTCGAGGACAGCCTGCTCGCGGGTGTCGGCGCCGCCGAGGGACGCCGCATGTTCCGGCTGATGGATCCGGCCTCCCACCGCATGATGGGCGTCCGTACCGACATGACCACCCAGGTCGCGCGCATCGCCACCACGCGCCTTTCCGCTGCCCCGCGACCCTTGCGGCTGTGCTATGCCGGACAGGTGCTGCGGGTGGAGAGCGGCAAGCTGCGCTCGGAACGCGAGTTCGGCCAGGCCGGCATCGAGCTGATCGGCACCGCGTCGACCGGCGCCGAGGCCGAGGTGCTGCTGCTTGCCGCCGAGGCGCTGCATGCCGTCGGCGCCGCCGACTTCACCGTCGACCTGACCGTGCCCACCCTGGTTCCGGTGGTAGCCGCCGCGCTGGGCCTCGACGCGGCCGACGCCACCATTGCCCGCGAGGCGCTCGACGAAAAGGACATGGCCGGGCTCGCGCCGTTCACCGGCCGCGCCCGCGAGGTGCTGGAGGCCCTGCTGGTCGCCGGCGGCGAAGCCGACAAGGCGCTGGACGCGCTGGTCCGGCTGGATCTGCCGGGCGAGGCGGCGGCATTGGTCGAGGAGTTGCGCGCCATGGTCGGGACACTCCGCGACGCCGCGCCTGACCTGACCCTGACCATCGATCCGGGCGAGTACCGCAATTTCGAGTATCACACCGGCATCTGCTTCACCGCCTTCGACCGCAACACCAGCCGCGAGCTGGGCCGCGGCGGGCGCTACCAGGTCCAGGGCGCGACGGGCGCCGAGCCGGCCGTGGGCTTCACCGTCTATGTGGACTCCCTGCTGCGGGCCCTGCCGGAACCGCGTCGGGCAAAGTCCGTGTTCGTGCCGGCCGGTACGCCGCGCGACGCGGCGAGACAGCTTCGCGCCGATGGCTGGCGCACGATCGCGGGCCTGGATCCGGCCGGCGACGCCGCCGCCGAGGCGAGGCGCATGGGATGCGGCCATGTCTACCGTAACGGCGGTGTGGAAGGAGTCTGATCGTGGCGAATGTGGTGGTCATCGGCTCCCAGTGGGGCGACGAGGGCAAGGGCAAGATCGTCGACTGGCTGTCGGAGCGCGCCGACGTGGTCGTGCGGTTCCAGGGCGGCCATAACGCCGGCCACACGCTGGTCGTGGGCAACCAGACCTACAAGCTGTCGCTGCTGCCGTCGGGCGTGGTGCGCGGCCGGCCGTCGGTGATCGGCAACGGCGTCGTCGTCGACCCGTGGGCACTGATCGCCGAGATCGAGAAAATCCGCGGCCAGGGCATCGAGATCACGCCCGCGACGCTGCATCTTGCCGAAAACGCCTCGCTGATCCTGCCGCTGCACCGCGAGCTGGACGGCATGCGCGAGGACGCCTCCAGCGAGCGCGCCAGGATCGGCACCACCCGCCGCGGCATCGGCCCGGCATACGAGGACAAGGTGGGCCGCCGTGCGCTGCGGGTCTGCGACCTGGGGGACGACGAGGCCATCAACACCCGGCTCGACGCCCTGCTGGCGCACCACAATCCGCTGCGCCGCGGCCTGGGCCAGCCCGAGGTGGATCGCGACGAACTGTTCCGCGAGATCAAGGAGATCGCGCCGAAGATCCTGCCCTATGCGGCGCCGACCTGGCGGTTCTTGGCGGAGAAGCGCCGCGCCGGGCAGCGCATCCTGTTCGAGGGCGCCCAGGGCACCATGCTCGACGTGGATCATGGCACCTATCCGTTCGTCACCTCGTCGAACACGGTCGCCGGCCAGGCGGCGGGCGGCGCAGGCATCGGTCCGGGTGCGCTCGACTATGTGCTGGGCATCACCAAGGCCTATACCACCCGCGTCGGCAGCGGCCCGTTTCCCACCGAGCTGACCTGCGAGATTGGCCAGCGGCTGGGCGAGCGTGGCCACGAATTCGGCACCGTCACCGGCCGCAAGCGCCGCTGCGGTTGGTTCGACGCCGTCATGGTGCGCCAGGCGGTGAAGGTGGGCGGCATCCAGGGTATCGCGCTGACCAAGCTCGACGTGCTCGACGGTCTCGACGAGCTGAAGGTGTGCGTCGGCTACCGGCTGGACGGCGCGCAGATCGACTACCTGCCGTCGAGCGCCGACAAGCAGGCGCGCGTCGAGCCGGTCTACGAGACGCTGGAAGGATGGAGGGACAGCACCCAGGGCGCCCGCTCCTGGGCCCAGCTGCCGGCGACGGCAATCAAGTACATCCGCCGCATCGAGGAACTGATCGAAGCCCCAGTCGCCATGCTCTCGACCAGCCCGGAACGCGAGGACACCATCCTGGTCCACGACCCGTTCGTGGATTAATGGTTAGGCTCTGATCAGCGCGACGTCGTAAGCATCGAACCATCGATCACGGCTGACGATGGTAAGGCCTTCAACCTGGGCCTGCGCGATCAGGAGTCGGTCGAATGGGTCGCCATGATGCATCGGCAATTGGCGGATCGCTTCGATGTGGGCCAGCTCAATGGGTAGCAGCCGAATGTCATGCTGCGCCAGAGTTTCGCCCATGTTTCCTGGCACCGTCAGCTTTCCCAGGCTCTGCTTGATCGTGAGTTCCCAGGCGGAGGCCATGCTGACGACAATCTCATTGTCGGCCGAGGCAAGCATCTCATGCAGGGACTTGGAGAGCAGATCGGGTTGGTGAGCCCACCATAGAAACACATGAGAATCGAGCAGCAGGCCGTTCAACGCTTGTTCTTGTCGAGGTCGAATAGATAGTCGCTCGGACTGCTGTAGAAACTCTCAAGCACGTCGGGCGGCAGCGGCGCGTCGAAATCGTCCGCGATCCACACCTGACCTTTCCAGAAGCCACCCTCACGACGCTTCTTCGGCTTTTCCGCCAGCGGCATCAGTCGGGCAACAGGCTTTCCTGCCTTGCAGATGATGATTTCTTCACCATCAGCAGCCTTCTGGACCAACTCCGAAAATTTCGTCTTGGCATCGTAGATGTTGTACTGAATCGTCATGGCACCACCATTCGCTTTCCGGAATATGGTCCCGTCTGCGCCCTTGGTCAAGTTGGTCAACCTGTTCCTTCCGACAGGTGACGGCCTCCGCTTCCGCTGGCTAGCCTCCGTGCTATGCTGCGACGGGGAGGACAACATGAAACCAATCAACCGAATGGACGACCCGGTACGTCCGGCCAATGTCGGCGAGGCCGCGCTGGCCGACGCCGAGGTGCTGGAGTGTCCCTATCCCACCTATGAACTGCTGCTCGAGCAGGCGCCGGCGTGGCGCGATCCGGCGACCGGCATGTATGTGGTCAGCCGCTACGAAGATCTGCGCACGGTGCTCAAGGACACGGACACCTTCAGCAACTGGCGCACCGAGCACGACCACGATGCCCTGACGGGCTCGGCCCGCAAGGCCTATGAGCGGTTCCTCGAGAAGGGCTGGGTGCCGGCGCCGTCGCTGGCCGCGCGAGACGATCCCAACCACGCCCAGATGCGCGCCACGTTCGACAAGGCCTTCCGCGCCGGCCGGATCAGGGACCTGGAGCCGCTGGTGTCGGGCCTCGCCTACGAGCTCATGGACAGCTTCGTCGGCGACGGACACTGCGAGTACGTGAAGCAGTTCGCCATCCCGCTCCCGCTGGTCGTGATCTGCCGCCAGATGGGCGCCGCCGACGAGCATGTCTGGACCATCAAGCGCTGGACCGACGCCTGGATCAAGGGCAAGGGCATCGGCCTGTCCGAGGAGGAGGTGCTGTGGGCCACCGATATGGAGATCGAGGCCCAGCACTTCTTCCAGCCCATGTTCGAGCGGCTGCGCAAGCAGCCTGACGGCACGCTGCTGTCGGATCTGGTGAACAACGTCATCCCGGAATGGGGCCGGCCGCTCAACGACAACGAACTGCATGCCCACATGATGCAGGACACCTTCGTCGGCGGATCGGAAACCACCACCAATGCGCTGTCGGCCGGCATCATGATGCTGGCCCGGAACCCGGAGGTCTGGCGCAAGTTGAAGTCGGACCCCGACAAATATCTCAAGACCTTCTGCGAGGAAGTGGTTCGGCTGGAAGGGCCGGTGCAGGGCCTGACCCGCATGGCGGTCAAGGACGCGGAAATCCAGGGCGTGAAAATTCCGAAGGGTTCGATCGTGCAGGTGCGGTTCGCCGCCGCCAACCGGGATCCCCGGCACTTCGAGTGCCCGCACGAGATCGACCTTGAGCGCAAGAACGCCGGTTCGCACCTCGGATTCAGCTCTGGTGTTCACCACTGCCTGGGTGCACCATTGGCGAGACGAGAGCTTTACTGGGGCTTCAAGGCTTTCGTCGACCGCATCGAGGACGTCTGGCTGGCCGAGGGCAGGAACGACCTGCGCCACCTGCCGAATTACCATTTGCGGATTCTGAAGGAACTGCATATCGAGTTCACGCCGAGCCAACGGTAAGTCATATGGGCTTGTTCATCCTGCTGGGTACCGTGGTGTTGACGGCGTTCCTGGCGCCATACTTCCTGGTGCTGCTGAAACGGGCGAGCCGACAGCCACCGGAAGTCGACGGCGATGGCAGGATCGTGCTGGGACTGACCATGGGTCTGATGGTGCTGGGCATCTGCAGCGCCGCGTTCTGCCTGTCCCTGCTTTGGCTGACGGTGGTGCTCGTGCTCGATAGCGCCCCCTGGGATAGCGGCACCGCCATCGTGCCGGTGTTCGGATCGCTGCTGTTCATCATCACCGGATGGGCACTCTACGGCATGTTCTGCATCAGCTTGCGCTTCGGAACCGACGGCATCCTGTATCGCCGGCTGTTCGGCAGGCACCTGGTCCCGTGGGACGAAGTCGAGCAGGTGGTAGATCACCCGGTCCTCGGCACCTATCTGCGGACCGCCTCGGGTCGGCTCTACCTGTCGAAATACCGCACCGGGTTCCAGCAGCTTCTCGCCGAGCTGCGCAGCCGCGGCGTCAAGGGCGCCGAGCGGCGCAGCCTGGTGCGGCCGATTTAGACCACGTCTTATCGAGGCCCGACTGGTCCCTGCCATGAGAAATCAGGCAACCACGTGGGAAGCACCACCAGGACCGCGACCCATGCGATAACGTGGAATGCGATAATCAGCGCGGACTCGATGCGGAAGGAGACCTTCCGGTTCTTGTGCCGGAACCATTGACGCGCGAGCATGCCGCCCGGCCATCCGCCGAGAAGATCCAGCATATGCAGCTCTGCTTCCGGCGTTCGCTGCCGGCCCTGGACCGCGCGCTCCTTGTCCGCCCAATACGCTCGGAACGAGAGTACAGGCATGAACGCGTGGGGAGCGAAGGCCCACCAAGGCGCTCCGGCCCACAGGGCCAGTGCCACCAACCCCAAAATGAACACGGTAGGCGGCAGGATCGACTTTGGAAAAGCGCCGCGGCGCCGTCTTGTCGGCGTCCGCAGCACACGCTTTGCCTGGATTCGGCCATTCGTGCCGAGACCGACTTCAAAATGAATGGCCTCTCCGGGCATAATGCCCGTCCTGTCGCCGCTGATGGCGGAGACATGGAAGAACAGATCACCAGTTCCCGAATCCGGCGCGATGAAGCCGTAGCCCCTGTCCTGATTGTACTTGAGGATGGTTCCCGTACGCTTCATCGGCCCAGGACCTGACGTCATGGGTTGATGAAAGCGAAACGCGGCTCCCCGGTCAACGACCGTTTCGGCGTCGGAATATCCGGCTACGCGCCCAATGACCTTTGCTCGCCAGCGGCAATCTGCCGGTCCTTCATGGCGTTCTTCATCGCCTTCTGCAGCTTCTCGAACGCGCGGACCTCGATCTGGCGGACCCGCTCGCGCGAGATCTTGTACTCCTGGCTCAAATCCTCCAGCGTCGCCGGATCTTCTTTCAGCCGGCGCTCGGTCAGGATGTGCTTCTCGCGGTCGTTCAGCACCGACATGGCGTCGTTGAGCAGTTGCTGGCGCAGCGTCAGCTCGTCGCGCTCCACCAGCCGCTCTTCCTGGTCCATGTCCTCGTCGACCAGCATGTCCTGCCACTCGCTGTCGGATTCGTCGCGCAGCGGCGCGTTGAGCGAGCTGTCCGGCGCGGTCAGGCGCCGGTTCATGGAGATGACCTCGTCCTCGCTGACGCCAAGGCGGCGCGCGATCTCGGCGACGTTCTCGGGCTTCAGGTCGCCTTCCTCGATGGCCTCGATCTGGCCCTTGATACGCCGCAGGTTGAAGAACAGCTTTTTCTGCGCCGCCGTGGTGCCCATCTTCACCAGCGACCACGAGCGCAGCACGTATTCCTGGATCGAGGCCCGGATCCACCACATGGCATAGGTGGCGAGCCGGAAGCCCTTCTCGGGATCGAACCGCTTCACCGCCTGCATCATGCCGACATTGCCCTCCGAGATCAGCTCGCCCAGCGGCAGGCCGTAGCCCCGGTAGCCCATGGCGATCTTGGCGACGAGGCGCAAATGGCTGGTCACCAGCTTGTGGGCGGCCTCGGTGTCGCCATGCTCCTTCCAGGCGCGGGCGAGCATGTACTCGTCCTCCTGCGTCAGCATGGGGAACTTGCGGATTTCCTGCAGGTAACGCGACAGGCTACCTTCCGGGCTGAGCAGGGCCGGGAGCTGTGCGGACGACATCTCGGATCTTTCGTTCATCTTGTTATTCTAGGGGACTGAGCGCAAAACGCCAACTCCACCCCTAACCTGTCTTATTCATGAGGCGTTTGGCCCGGGCTCTGACAGCTTGGTTTGAGGTTTTGCGCTTTACGCGGGACGCAGCTTCTGGTGGCGCTGGGAGCGGCGCGATTTTTAGGGTTTGGCGTGGTTGCGGGGACAGGTTCTGATCGGCGGC
>CALQFM020000083.1 GCA_943329845.2 Candidatus Kuenenia stuttgartensis
ACGTCCTCTCGACCATCGCCATGGGCCGCTACGGCAAGCCCGAGGAAGTCGCCAACGTCATCGTCTTCCTGCTCTCCTCGGCGGCAAGCTGGGTCACCGGCGTCAACGTCACCGTCGACGGCGGTCAGAACAAGCGCGTCAAGTTCTGACGCATCCGAAATGGAAAGGGCGGCGGAATGCCGCCCTTTTCCGCTCCGCCGCACCATGTCGGCGACACCCTTCGGCGGCGGCGCTGGGGGCTAGACCAAGCGGCTTACTGTGCTACAGTCCGCTACCTCAATCGGCGCTGGACAGGCCTTGAACCTCCTGGTCCGCGCAGGCGCCGAACCGAGTACACATCTGGACCAGGGAGACACCAGTGCAATTATCACGTGAGCAATTGCTCAAGGCGTACCGGCAGATGAAGACGATCCGCGAGTTCGAGGACCGGCTTCACGAGGAGATCCCGAAAGGGCTCATTCCGGGCTTTACGCATCTTTATTCGGGGCAGGAAGCGATCGCCGTCGGCGTTTGCGAGAACCTCAACGACAGCGACGCCATCACCAGCACCCATCGCGGCCACGGCCACTGTATCGCCAAGGGCTGCGACGTGAAGGGCATGATGGCCGAGATCTACGGCCGTGCGACCGGCCTGTGCGGCGGCAAGGGCGGCTCGATGCACATCGCCGACCTGTCGAAGGGCATGCTGGGCGCCAACGGCATCGTCGGCGGCGGTCCGCCGCTGGCCATGGGCGCGGCCATCGCCTTCCGCAACCGCGGCAAGGGCGAAGTGGCGGTTGCGCTGGCCGGCGACGGCAGCTGCAACTCGGGTCCGGTGTTCGAGGCCATGAACATGGCCGTGATGCTGAACCTGCCGGTGATCTTCGTATTCGAGAACAACGGCTATTCCGAGCAGACGGCCCCGGCCTATGCGGTCGGTGCCGGCAAGACCGACCTGGTCCGCCGTGCCGAAGGCTTTGGCATGCCGGCGTCCAAGCACGACGGCACCGACTTCTTCTCGGTGTACGAGGCGACCCGCGAAGCCGTCGAGCGTGCCCGCACCGGCGGCGGTCCATCCGCATTCGAGTTCAACTGCCTGCGCTTCTTCGGCCACTTCGAGGGCGATCCCCAGAAGTACCGGATCAAGGGCGAGGTCGAGATGGCCCGTGACACCATGGACTGTCTGAAGAACTTTCGGCATCGCGTGACCGAGGCCAAGCTTCTCGAGGGCAAGGACCTGGACCAGGTCGACGCCGAGGTGAAGCAGCTGATCGAGGAAGCCGTCGCGGAAGCGATCGCGGCGCCGTTCCCGCCGGACACCGACGTCACCAAGAACGTCTACATCAACTACTAGGGCGGGGAGCACATCACATGGCTATCAAGACCTATCGTGAGGCGCTCACCGAAGCCCTGATGATCGAGATGGACCGCGACGAGCGGGTCATCATCATGGGCGAGGACGTTGCCGGCGGTGCCGGCGGTTCCGCCGGTGTCCGCGACAACCAGAACGGCATTTTCGGCACGTATCCGCAGTTCCACGCGCGTTACGGCGAGAACCGCTTCATCGACACGCCGATCTCCGAGGCCGCCATTGTCGGCGCCGCCGCGGGCGCGGCGCTTGCCGGGCTCCGTCCGGTCGTCGAGATCATGTTCGCGGACTTCATCGGCTACTGCCTGGATCAGATCATGAACCAGGCCGCCAAGTTCCGGTACATGTTCGGCGGCAAGTCGCGCACGCCGATGGTGCTGCGGACGGCCTACGGCGCCGGCCTTTCGGCCGCCGCCCAGCACTCGCAGGCGATCTATCCCATGATCACCCACATCCCGGGTATCAAGGTCGCCGTACCGTCGAAGCCGGCGGACGTGAAGGGCCTGATGCTGACCGCCATGCGCGACGACGATCCGGTGGTGTTCTTCGACCACAAGGCGCTGTTCGGCGTGCAGGGCGAAGTGCCGGAAGGCGACACCCCGATCCCGTTCGGCAAGGGTATGCGCTACCGTGAAGGCAAGGACGCGACCGTGGTCGCCATCGGCCGCATGGTGCACTTCTCCGAGGCCGTCGTGGACAAGCTGGCCAAGGAAGCCGGCATCACCTGCGACGTCATCGACCCGCGCACCACGTCGCCGCTGGACGAGGACATCATCCTGGCCAGTGTCCAGAAGACCGGCCGCCTGATCGTCGTCGACGAATCGCCGCCCCGCTGCTCGGTGGCCGGGGACATCTCGGCCATGGTGGCGATGAAGGGCTTCGATTTCCTCGACGCCCCGATCCAGATGGTCACCTCGGCCCACTCGCCGGTGCCGTTCGCGCCGAACCTGGAGCGGGCTTACCTGCCCTCGGGTGCGAAGATCGAAGAAGCGATCCGGAAGTCTGTCGACTACTAAGCCGGGTTAGATTTGCGTTGTCGCCCCGGCGGATCATGGCATCCACCGGGGCGATGATGCGTTAAGGGTTGCGTTAAGGGTAATGAAGGAGAGATCGCCATGGCCAATATCAAGGCAATCATCATGCCGAAATGGGGCCTCGAAATGGTCGAGGGCACCCTGGCCAAGTGGCACGTCGCGGAGGGTCAGCCCGTCGACCAGGGCCAGCCCATCATGGACGTCGAAACCGAGAAGATAGCCAACGAGGTCGAGGCCGATGTCGGCGGCGTGCTGCGGCGCGTGGCCGACGAAGGCGCGGTGGTTCCAGTTGGCGGCCTGCTCGGCGTGATCGCCGCCAAGGACGCGTCGGAAGGCGACGTCCAGAATTTCATCAAGAGTTACCGATCCGAGGCCTTTGGCCGGGTCGAGGCGCTGGAAGCCAAGGCCGCCGACGAGCCGGCGCCCAGCAGCGCCGGTTCCTACGGGTCCGCGCCGGTCGCGGCCGAGTCGTCGGAAGACGATGAGTCCGGTTCCGGCAAGCGCGCCTCGCCGCGCGCCAGGAAGCTGGCCGAGAGCCTGGGCGTCGACATCAACAAGGTGCCGAGCGACGGCAACCGCATTTCCGACCGTGACGTGCAGGCCTATTTCGACAGCCTGCCCAAGGACGCCGCGCCGGCCGAAGACGCGCCTGCGGGCAAGGTCCGCGCCACGCCGCGGGTGAAGATGCTGGCGAAGAAGCTCGGCGTCGACCTGGCCGAGGTGACCGGCTCGGGCAACAATGGCCGCATCACCGAGGGCGACGTAAAGGCCTATGCCGACGAGACCGGCGGTCCGCTCAACGAGGACGTGCGCAGCACGCCCGCGGTGCGCAAGCTGGCCAAGGAGTTGGGAGTCGATCTCGCCCGGGTCCAGGGGTCGGGCCGCAACGGCCGGATCACCAAGGAGGACGTCGAAGCCGCCGCCAGTGCCCCGAAGGCCGCGCCCGCCGCCGCCGTGGCGCCGTCCGCTTACGTGCCGGGCGTCAACCCGCACACGGTCGAGGCGCTCAACTCCATGCGCAAGACCATCGCGCGCCGCCTGACGGAAGCGAAGCAGAACATCCCGCACATCTACCTGACGGTGGACGTGGAGCTGGACCGCCTGCTGGCCCGCCGCCAGAAGTACAATGCGGCAAACGACGTGAAGGCCTCGGTCAACGACTTCATCATCAAGGCCTCCGGCCTGGCGCTGAAGCACGTGCCGAAGATGAACGTGCAGTACCACGACGACGGCCTGCACTTCTTCAAACACGCCGACATCTCCATGGCGGTTTCGCTGGAAGGCGGCCTGATCACGCCGATCATCCGCGCGGCGGACATGAAGACCGTGGCCGAGATCGCCGTCGAGACCAAGGACCTGGCGGCGCGCGCGCGCGCCGGCAAGCTGAAGATGGACGAGATCCAGGGCGGCACGTTCTCGATCTCCAACATGGGCATGCTGGGAATCAAGAGCTTCGACGCCGTGATCAACCCGCCGCAGGGCGCCATCCTAGCGGTCGGCAAGGGCGAGGAGCGGATCATCGCACGCAACGGCTCGCCGGCCGTGGCGACCATGATGACCGTGACCCTGTCCTGCGATCACCGGGCCATCGACGGCGCGCTCGGCGCCAGGTTCCTCGAAGTGTTCAAGGAGCTGTGCGAGGAGCCGCTGGCCCTGGTGCTATAACTGTTGCTGGAATGTCTTTTCGGCAGGAAAGGGCGCGGTTTCCGCGCCCTTTCCGTTTCATGATCGAGGTTGCCCCGGCCTGCCGCCGGGATTAGGTTGAGCCCGCTGTGCACACTCAGGAAACGGCAAAGGTCGGCACATGAGCAAGAACCCGCTGGAGAGCTACGGCGCATGGGTGGCGCAAGCCCCTGACGCCTGGCCCGAGGATGCGCAGGACTGGGCGCACCGCGAGTTCGTCGATTTCATCGCCGTGATGGTGCCCGGCGCCGCCGAGCCGGCCAGCCAGTTTGTGTTCAATGCCGTGCAGGACTGGGGGCAGGGGCCGTGCGCCGTCGCCGGCCAGCGCAGGCGGCTGTCGGCGCCCTGGGCCGCCCTGGTCAACGGCACCGCCGGCCACGCGCTCGACTTCGACGACAATTTCGATCCGCCCAAGGCGCACGCCACCACCGTGCTGGCGCCGGCGATCCTGGCCCTGGCCGAGCAGGAGAACCTGTCCGGCGCCGCCTGCATCGACGCCTACATCGTCGGCCTGCAGATCATGGGCCGGGTCGGGCAGGGCGTGAACCCCACCCACCGCAACCGCGGCTGGCATGCGACGGCGACCGTCGGCGTGATCGGCGCGGCGGCGGCCTGCGCCCGGCTGCTGAAGCTGGACGCGGCCACTTCGGCCACCGCGCTGTCGGCGGCGACCAGCATGTCGGCTGGCTTCATGTCCCAGTTCGGCACCATGATGAAGCCGGTCCACGCCGGCCTCGCCGCCAAGGGTGGCATCATGGCGGCCACCTTCGCCCAGGCTGGCGTCACCGCCGGCATGGAGACGCTCGACGGCCGCACCGGCATGCAGATGCTGATGGTCGGCCCCGACTACGAGCACCTCCGCGACACCATCACCCACGTCGAGCACGGCCAGAACCTGCGCTATGAGCTGGATAGCATCGGCGACCCGCTGCTGATCACCGAGCACAAGTTCCGGGTGAAGCGCTTCCCGACCTGCGGCGCCATCCACCGCGCCATGGACGGCATGCTGGACCTGCGCGCCCAATACGGCTTCACCGCCGCCGATGTGACCTCGGTCGACCTCTACATGCCGCGCGTCCACTTCAACAACGTCATGTACACCGACCCGCAGGACCCGCTGCAGGCCAAGTTCTCGGCCGAATACGCCGTCGGCTGCGTGCTGGCGCGCGGCGACTGCACCCTGGCGGATTTCCGCCCGGACATGGTCATGCGCGACGATGTGCGCGGCCTGTTCCCGATCATCCACCGCCACCCGGTCGACAAGCTGGAAGGCGAGTTCCCCACCGAGGTCCATGTCTCGCTGACGGACGGCCGCCGGCTCAAGGCCGTCATCGACATGCCGCTGGGCAGCAAGAAGGCGCCGTTCTCCTGGGCGCAGTACTGGTCCAAGTTCGACGCCTGCTGCGACGGCTTCCTGTCCGAGCGCGAGACCCGCGACCTGCGCCAGGCGCTGGAGCGGATGCCGGCGCTTCCCAACATCGGCGACCTGATGCGCCACGTCGTCGTGCCCTTCGCCCAGGTCGCCTGACCCGGTTCCCGCCTCTCATCATCCCTTCCAGCAGTCACGGATTTCATGTCGTCACGACCGCTTAACGAGTCCTTCCCGCCGGCCACCGTGCTGGTCATGGCCGCCAGCCGCCGGGGAGAGAACGATCCCGTCGCCCTGCTGCAGAACAAGTCCCACAAATGCTTGGTCGAGATCGACGGTCAGGTGATGCTGGAACGGGTCGTCGAGGTGCTGATCGACAGCGAGTGCTTCAACCGCATCTACGTCTCGGTCGAGAGCGAGGATATCCTGCGCGCCACGCCGCGCATGACCGCCTGGCTCGAGGAAGGCCGCATGTCGTTCGTGCGCTCCAGCGGCAACCTGGCCGACAGCGTGCTGACGGCGGTCGACGTGATCCCCAACCCGCTGCCGCTGATCATTACCACCGGCGACAACGCGCTGCACACGCCCGAACTGGTCCGCGACTTCATGCGCGCGTTCTGGACCCATGACGAGGACGTGTCGCTGGCCTTCACCCGCGACGACGTGGTGCTGCGCGATTACGGCAATTCCGGCCTCGCCTTCCACATGCTCAAGGACGGCGGCTATTCGGCCTGCAATCTCTATGCCCTGCGCCGCGAACGCTCGCTGTCGGCGGTGCGCGTGTTCGAAAGCGGCGGCCAGTTCGGCAAGCGTCACAAGCGCATCCTGAAGGCGTTCGGCGTGACGCCGTTCATCGTCTACAAGCTGAAGCTGATGGGCCTGCACGGCCTGATCACCCTGATCGGCCGCAAGCTGCGCGTCACCATCGACCCGGTGCTGCTGAACTATCCCTTCGGCCCGATCGACGTCGACAACAAGAACTCATTCGACATCACCGAAGAGACGCTGAAGAAGCGCCGGGGTGCGGTTTAAGCGCTCAATTTTGCCGTCATCCCCGCGTGCGCGGGGACGACGGCAATTTTAAATCGCTATCCCGTAACCGCTCCATGAATCGCTCCATCCCCATCCCCGAGCGCGTTCTCGTCGTTACCTTCCTGATCGCGTCGTGCGTGGTGCGGTTCATCGGGCTGGCGCGCTACAGCTTCGATCCGGACGAGATCTTTTCGGTGCGTGCGGCGCAGGAAAGCTGGGCCGGGCTGTTCGGCATCGTGGCGCGCGACGTGTCGCATCCGCCGCTGTTCTACATGCTGTTGAAAATATGGCTGTTTTTCGGGCCACCGACGGAAGGCTGGGTGCGACTGTTGCCGGCGCTGCTGGGGGCGGCGGCGTTCGTGCCGTTCCATGCGATCTGCCGGCGGCTGCGGCTCGAGCCGGGCGCGCTGGCGGTGGCGCTGGCGCTGTTCACGGCCAACGCGGTGCTGATCGAATACGCCCAATACGCCCGCATGTTCTCGCTGCTGCAGTTCGCCGGCGCGCTGTCGATTCTGGCGTTCCTGGTGTTCGTCGACAGCGGCAGCCGCCGCGCCTTCTGGGCGTTGACCGCGGCCAACATATTGATCGTCCACGCACATTACTGGGGCTGGATGGCGGTGCTGGCGCAGTTCTGCGTCGTCCTGCTGCTGCGCCGCGACCGGCTGATGGACTACGCGAAGTCGGCGGCTCTTGTTGCGCTGGCGTTCCTGCCCTGGACCCTCGCAGTCCTCATGGCGGTGCAGGACAAGGGCAGCGCCACGGCGCAGATCGGTTGGATGGGCGCGCCCGACTGGCACAATCTGGTCTGGCTGTTCGGCGATCTGTCCGGCGCGCCACATTTCCGCCACGCAACCGCCGTCGGGCTGACGCTGTTCGCGGTGCCTTTGGGCTTCCTGGCGTGGCGGCTGGCGCGCGAGCGGACGTTCGCGGCGCCTTGCCTGATCCTGCTGGTCGCGGTGCCGGTCGCGGCGACCATCGTCCTCGGCCTGGTCACCGGCCAGCCCGTATGGGGCGAGCGGCACCTGAGCATGGTCGCCGTGCCGTATTTCCTGCTGGTCGGCCTGGCCACCATGAGCGTGCCCTGGCCGCGCGGCCGCGCCGGGCTGCAGGTTGCGCTGATGCTGTGGGCGACGCTGGCGGGCGCGCAGTTCCTGCTGACGCCGGGCCGCATGCTGCAATGGGGCCAGCTGGTCGACGCCATGATCGAGGAGTCGCCCGGCCGGCCGCTGGCGATCCGCGCGGCCGAGCCCTGGATCCGCGACCCGGTCGCCTATTTTGTCGGCCGCAACGGGGCGCGGGGCGTCGAGGTGAGCGTGGTCGCCGACCCGGCCCATGCGCCGCCGGGCGACCGGTTCTGGTACGTGGTGCGGGATACGACGTGGACGCGGCCGCAAAGCCCGGTGCAGGTGCTGGTCGCGGCCGGATTTACCATCGAGCGCATGCTGGCGATCGCCACCCCCGGCCAGCGCGTGGTGGCGTACCGGGTGCGGCGGGCGGAGGGTGCGCCGGTGCTTTGAGCGGCGCCTAAAGCCGCTGGTCGACCGCGTCCTTGGGCAGCACCGACTTGACGTCGTAGAGCACCGCGCCGGGGCGGCCGAGGGCGCGGATGCCGTGGGCGCCCATCTTCAGGAACTCCTCGTGGGCGACGGCCAGGATGATGCCGTCGTAACGGCCGGTCTCCAGCGCCTTGATCGGGCGGATGCCGTATTCGTGCTCGCAGGCGTCGGCGTCGACCCACGGGTCGTAGACGTCGACGGCGATGTCGAACTCGTGCAGATGGCCGACGATGCTGGCGACCTTGGTGTTGCGCGCGTCGGGGCAGTTCTCCTTGAACGAGAAGCCCAGCACCAGCACCCGCAGGTCGTCCTTCAGCAGGCCGCGGCGGCCCAGCAGGCGCACGAACTGGTTGACGACGTATTTGCCGACCCGGTCGTTGATCCGGCGCCCGGCCAGGATCACCTCCGGATGGTGGCCGATCTCCTCGGCCTTGTGGGTCAAATAATAGGGATCGACACCGATGCAGTGGCCGCCGACCAGGCCCGGCCGGAACGGCAGGAAGTTCCACTTGGTGCCGGCAGCCTCGAGCACGTCGAGGGTGTCGATGCCCAGCCGGTTGCAGATCATCGCCAGCTCGTTGACCAGGGCGATGTTCAGGTCGCGCTGGGTGTTCTCCATCACCTTGGCCGCCTCGGCGACGCGCATGGACGGCGCCTTGTGGGTGCCGGCGGTGATGATGGTGCGGTACAGCGCGTCGACGAAGTCGGCCGCCTCCGGCGTCGAGCCCGAGGTGATCTTCTTGATGTCGGAGAGCTTCAGCTCCTTGTTGCCCGGGTTCAGCCGCTCGGGGCTGTAGCCGCAGAAGAAATCGCGGTTGTAGACCAGGCCCGACACCTGCTCCAGCACCGGCACGCAGAACTCCTCGGTGCAGCCCGGATAGACGGTCGATTCATAGACCACCACGTCGCCGCGCTTGAGCACCTGGCCGATGGCGCGGCTGGCGCCTTCCAGCGGCTTCAGGTCCGGGCGGTTGTGGCTGTCGACCGGCGTCGGCACGGTGACGACGAACACGTTGCAGCTTTTCAGGTCGGCCCATTCGCCGGTGAAGGTCAGGTGCTTCGCGCCGCGCAGCTCCTCCTCGGACGCCTCGAGCGTCGAATCGTGGAAGTTCTTCAGCTCGCCGATGCGCTTGGTGTTGATGTCGACGCCCTGCACCGGATAGTGCGCGGCGAACGCCACCGCCACCGGCAATCCCACATAGCCGAGGCCGACGACGCCAATGCGCGCGTCCTCCAGCTTGAGCGGGAAGGCGTCCGGCGCGGTCTGCAGGGCGGTCGAGCTCATGGGCGCTCCTAACGTTGGGTCGGCAATTAGCGTTGCGTGGTCTGGGTCGGCCAGTAGCCGGACAGGATGCGGTGACCGCGCTGGCCCTTTTCGACCTCCTCGATCACCCGCTTGCCGATGCCCGACAGGTTCTTGTCGTGCATGCGGTAGTAGAATATGGGCTCGGCCAGGTGCTTTCCCATCCAGCCATTGGCGACGATGCGCCGCCACTTGTGGTGCTTGGTGCCCTTGCGGATCGCCTCGTCATAGGGTGCGGCTTCCAGCACCGGCTTCGCCAGGCACATGGCCGGCTCGGGCACGAAGGAGTATTCCTCCAGCATCTTCGGGTCGAACGCGGTGGACTTGCCCCGGTCGAGGATCTCGCCGGTCTGTGACACCAGCATGCAGTCGGTGTAGATGAAGCCGATGCTGGGGTCGGTCTTGCGCGCCTCGACCAGCTCGGCGATGGTGCGGCTGGCATATTCCGGCGTCAGCAGGTCGTCGGAATCCTGGATCATGAAGTACTCGCCGCGCACATGCGCCAGCGCGCGGTTGAGCGCGCCCAGCTTGCCGACATTTTCGGGCAGCGCGATCAGCTTGGTGTCGAACAGATTGGTGACCTTCGACAGGGTTTCCATCGCCACCGCCACCGAGTCATCGGTGCTGGCGTCGTCCACCACGATCAGCTCGATCGGCGCATAGGTCTGCGCCGCCACGGAACGGATCGCCTCGTCGATGAACCGGCCGTAATTGTAGTTCGGCATGACCACGGTCAGCAGGTTCGCCGGAATCTCGGTTGTCATCGGTCTCTCCAAAGGCTGGCTATAAGGTAGTCTCAGCCGGGCGAATGTACAAAGAGGTTGTCGGGCGACGCGTCCAGCCGCGCCATCAGCGCCGCGCACTCCCGGTCGATCATCGCCTTATCCTCGGCCGAAATGGCCGACTGCTTCTCGGCGCTGTCCGAGGTGAACACGGTCTTGTCGCCGTCGTCCTTCGAGTGGAAGCGGAACTGCTCGACCATCAGCTCGAACTCGCCGTCGCCCGGCTCGAAGTGCAGGCCCTTGCGCAGGATCACCGGGAAGCTCTCCGGGCTGATCGAGGTGTAGTTGATGTGGCTGACCCGGCCGCCCGAATTCAGCGCCACCCGGAAATATTCGGCGAAGCAGATCGCCAGGTAGCGCTTCACGTCCATGTCGATGGTCTCGCGCCAGGGCAGCCCGGTCAGGAACCCGGCCTGCTTTCGGCCCTTGGCCCACAGGATCGCCGAGGTCTCGCGCAGCACCGAGGCGATCACCTCCACCGCGTTCCGGTACAGGAACACGGCCGGCACCTCGGGGAACGCCTTGCTGATGAAGTCCAGGTAGAGCGTGTTCCACGAGATGAACTTGACGAAGGAATAGCGCTGGTCCGGCCTGCGGCGGCGCGCCATGGCCAGCACCAGGTTGCGGAACGCCTTCAGGTTCTCCGGCGTCGGCTCGGCCTCGCGGGCCCAGTCGTCGGTGATGGTGGCCCAGAAGCCGCGCTGCAGCGGCCCGGCCTGGTTCAGCACCACATGCCGGGGCGAGCGGGCGATGGCTTTCGCTGTCAGGGTCGAGCCGCAACGGGATACATGGAAGATCAGGCCGCTGGGGCTGATCGGGTCGGCCAGGATGCGGTCGTCCAGCAGGATGGAGAAGTCGGTGGTGAACGCCTCGCCGATCTGGCCGCGCTGGGCGAGCGTCTGCACCGTGTACATGAACTGCCATTCCTGGAACAAATGGTCGCCGATATCGGCCCACAGCACCTTGCCGCCATCCGCCGGGTCGATGGCGACCGGAACGAGCCCGTTGACGGCGCGAATCCGCTCGACCGCCGCATCGGCGCTCAGATGGGTGTCCGCGATCCTGGGAATGAGTTCCATGACCACCTCGTGGTCAGGCAATGCGTAGAGCGCCTTCATCCGACTCCGTCAGGCATGCCGCATCCGGCCACGGCCGGAGGATGCGGGTGTATACGCCGGGGAGGGGCGGGAGGTCAAGGAAGGGCGGCCCCTGCCAGAAGTTTACCGCCTGCGGCGTCTTGTAGAGTCTAGCAAGCTAATGCACTTGTTGCAGGTCGTGTCGTCAACGGTGAACTCAATCGGAGATAGCCCGTTTAGACCGGGATGCTTTCCCCTCATCCAAGCATCTACAAGCGCTTCATCGAGCCTTGATTGTACAGCCTCGTGAAGCCTGCGCACGGCCAGCCTCTTACTTGCTTCGGCTTGGCGCTTAATATCAAGTTCACGATTCCATCGGTTTAACTCGCGAATGGCCTCGCAATAGCCATCGTCTCCATCTCTCGTAGCCGATACTGGAGAACGTCCCTGCAACCTCGCCATCGAAGAGTTGAGCCACGCCTCAGCACTCTCTCCTAGAGCGCCCTCACGTTGAGCGGAATCACTTAGGGGATTCCCAACCGTGTGATCGTGTGATTCATAGGATGCCGTCACGAAGGAGGCGGCGATGGGTTGGCGATCAGGGCAGAGCTACTCGCAGGATTTGCGCGACCGGGTGCTTGG
>CALQFM020000084.1 GCA_943329845.2 Candidatus Kuenenia stuttgartensis
AAAGTGCCGTTGAAACTCAGGCAGCGACCGCGGAAATCCCAGATCGTCGCGCTGAAAAATGTCCATCGCCGTCATGATACGATTCGCCCGTCCCGATCATCGGGAGAGACTACATCTAGCGGGTGTCTGGCTCAAGCGGATAGGCACGCATATTACTTACAGGAATTGTCGGCCTGGACTGCTATCATATTAGCGTTTACCTCTATGGTAGTCCTCATAACATCTTGTATCTCTTTCATGTGCCCAACTTCTCCTGATAGGGTTTCTAAACTGGAAACTACATCATCAATGGCTCCTATTAGATATTTTTTCCCTGAGGTGCCGTCAGATACTTCGTCTTCTATTTTGTCCCTTATGTCTGTTAGTCTAGATATATAACTATCTGTATTTCCGCTACGTGCTTGCTTAGCAGACGTTGCTATTGGTAGTGCTCTTTGCGCGTATCACTCTGAGGGGTCTGGACGGCATAAACGGGAACCAGTATCGCTGGTGGGTAGGTTGACCTATCACCCTTACTCCCGACTGTTCTTGACGGTTAGCCCGCGACCTTTATGCAAGCCTACGGACCTTTTGTGGCCTTCTGGCCACTCACTTTATCTGCGGGTTTTTATTCTCTGAGCTTTGGGGCCTTCCGTCATGTTCCGGAAATCCTATTATACCGCCGTTACCACCGTAGCTGCTCAGCTAGCCTATGTATTATCCTATTGTTTTAATTATACTATTTGTTAGGGCTGGGGGCAAATTTAAAATTAAAATAACTCAGCCTGTTCCTCGGTCTGCTTGACTATCTTTCTGCATCCACGGCGGCAGCTTTGCGGCCTTGGTTGCAAAGTCGGTCGGCACCACATGACCGTATATTTTTTCAATCATCTGAATGGATGTGCCCATACACCGGGCCAATTCGTATACGCCCATATCTGAATGGATAAGGCGCTGGGTCGCATATGTATGGCGGCAGCTAGTTAAGGTGCGATGCTTGCCGTTGATATCTATCAACAGTTCATGACGTCTAAGGAAGTCCCTAAATTGCTGGCTAAAGCTTTGTATCGGGTCGCCTGCTTTGACGCCACCCCGAAGGTTTCTGCTTCCTATTTGGTGGCAAAATACAAAGTCTTCCTCATCCGGGAAGTCGGTTTCTTGTCTCCAACGGCGCAACGGGCTTTCCAGAGTGCTCAGGGCAATCGCCGTTCGTGGATCGGGCTTTGTTCCCCACTTAACCTTAGGCACATAGAGTTCAAGGTACTGGACGGCGTCGACGTTATAGGTTTCCGACTTTGCTGTAGCCACAGGATATCGCACAAACTGATCGTGCTCCCTCACCACAACCTTGATGTAGCGCCAGCGCAAATTTTGATTGCTTTCGCGGCCTGCTCGAATGCCGCTGTAAAAGGCTGGGGTTGATTGTTTCGAGCCTTAGCATCACCCTTAGCCAAGTGACCGAGCCTCCTGCCGAGTGTGAACGATATGTGTACATCATAGACGGTAAGGCCTTGAAAAGAAAGTCGGGTAACTTCATGAAATCAATGCGATAAAATGTTCGCAATCGGCAGAATTCCTTCACAGAAACTGCGGATCGAACGCACCAACCGATAAGGGGAGAAACCATGACCGACACAAGCCGGGTTTTCCAGCTTGCCCGCCGTCCCGACGGCGCGCCCAGGACCGACGATTTCAGGCTCGCCGAGGTGACCCTGCCGGCGCTGCAGCCGGGGCAGGTGAAGGTGCGCAACGCCTTCCTCTCGGTCGATCCCTATATGCGTCTGCCGATGACCACGCTGGAGGGCGTCCACGCGCCCACCGACATCGGCGGCGAGATGGACGGCGGCGCGGTCGGCGAGGTGATCGAATCGACCGCCGATGCGCTGCCCAAGGGATCGTTCGTGTTCTCGCCGCTGATGGGCTGGCGCGATCTCTACGTGGCCGACGCCCGCGCGGTCGCGCCGGTCGACCCGAAGCTCGCGCCGCTCAGCGCCTATCTGGGCGTGCTCGGCCTGTCGGGCATGACGGCCTATGCGGGCCTCGAATATGTGCTCAAGCCGAAGGCGGGCGAGACGATCTTCGTCTCGGCCGCGGCGGGCGCGGTCGGCATGGTGGTGTGCCAACTGGCGAAGCGCCACGGCTGCCGGGTGATCGGCAGCACCGGCGACCCGCGCAAGGCCGCGCTGCTCAGGGAGCGGTTTGGCGCCGAGGCGACGATCACCTACCGCACCGACGACCTGCGTACCGCGCTGAAGCAGTTCGCGCCGGATGGGATCGACATGTATTTCGACAATGTGGGCGGCTCCCATCTGGAAGCGGCGCTGGATTCCATGAAGGTCCACGGCCGCATGGCGCTGTGCGGCGCGGTCGAGCTCTACAATTCCGGCAATTACCGGCAGGGTCCGGGCAACTTCTTCGCCGCCATCGAGAAGGGCGTCACGCTGACCGGCTTCAACATCGGCCTGTTCGCCGGCAAGCGGCCGGAGATGATGCGCGAACTCGCGGGCTTGCTGGCCAGCGGCGCGCTCCACGGCGACGAAACCATCGTCGACGGCCTGGAAAACACCGGCAAGGCCTTCGTCGACCTGCTGGCCGGGGCCAATGTCGGCAAGATGGTGGTCCGGCTGTAGGACTGGCGCGACTAAAGAGCTACCATCAGCGCCTATGGAGAGCAGGACTTCATGGAGAAAGCCCCTGGTTCGCTACGTAGCGGCGATGCTGCTTCTGGTTGGAGTCCTCTGGCTTCTCCAATGGCCGGTGCTCACGACGATGCTTGCCCTGGCAATCATGGCATTCGCGACCGTCCGACTGCTCGTTGACCTGATCAGGAAGCCGGGGAGATCAGAGGTGGCCATCAAATCCTGGTGGCGCCTGTTCTGGGATGGCTTCTGGGGGCTTGGCTAGCCGGCTACCCTCCGAGTACCACTGGCCCTTGGTGTACCATCTTGTATGCTACCGGAAAGGGCAGCCGGATCGGAGTCGGAGGGGGATGAGGCATCGTCGTTGGGTTGGTTGGCTTGCGGCCGGAGTCGCGGCGTGTCTGTCGGTTCCGGCTTGGGCCCAAGACCCGGCCGGCGACTGTATCGCCAACAGCGGCCAGCAGGGTTTGCTATACCAGGGCCTCGTCGACGGGCTCGCCCGCGACATCGAGGCGCCGCGCAAGGCTGGTGACCACGAAAAGGTGCTGAAGATCGCGGCGCAGGCCCAGGACACACGGCTGTGCAACATGCCGCCGGCCATCACGATCGCGCAGGCGGAGGCGTTCGTCGCGGTGGAGCAGGTCTGCGACGCCTTCGAGCCGCTGGAGCAGTTTTTCGCGGCCGCCGCGCCGGGCGACAAGGATTATGCCCGGGCCGAGGACCTCTATGACGAGGTCCGGGAAGCCCGCGATGCCGGGCAGTGCACCAGGCCAGTGGGCGGCGTCGCCCTCGCCGCGCCCAAGGCCGGGGCCGCGCCGTCCCACGACGATGTGCAGCCTGCCGCTGACGGCGACCACGTCGACGGCACCCAGCGCGATTCCTATCGCGGCGGCGAGCTGAACGAGGGCCGCATGGCGTTCGAGAACGGCAACTACGGCCGCGCCGCCGAGTTGTTCAGCCTTGTCATCCAACAGGCGCCCGAGTCCTTCGAGGGCTATGCGCGGCGTGCCCAGGCCAATGCGCGGCTCAACCGGCTGGATGCGGCCATGGCCGACTATGCCAGGGCCATCGAACTCGCGCCGACGCGGGGCTACCTGGTGATCGATTTCGCCCGCTACCTGATGGGCGCTGACCGGGTTCCGGATGGCGTGGCGCTCTACAACAGCTACCTGGAGCGCTATCCGACCGACGTGCAGGTGTTGCGGGAACGGGCCGGCGCACGCCTCAAGCTGGGTCTGGTCGACCTGGCGCTGGAAGACTACGGCAAGGCCATCGAGCTAGCGCCGGGCAACACCCAGCTGAGGCTGATGCGTGCCTTCGTCTACCACGACAACGGCCGATTCCAGGATGCCATCGCCGACTACACCGCGGCGATCCGCGCTGGCGCTTCGGGCGCCGACGTGCGTTATCGCCGGGGCATCGCCTATTACGCGTTGGGCCGGCCGAACGAGGCCATCGCCGACCTGGATGCCGCCATTGCCGCGAACCCTGCGCTGGCGGCCGCGCACACTGCCCGTGGCACGCTGCATCAGCTGAAGGGTGACGGCGCCGCCGCCATAGAGGATTTCAGCAGGGTTATCGACCTGAAGCCGGAGAGCGCCGACGCCTATCTGGACCGGGGCAAGGAATACCAGCGCCAGCTCAAGGCGGCCGAGGCCATCAACGATTATTCCTCGGTACTGCGGTTCGATCCGGGAAACCTCGAAGCGCTGAAGGGCCGCGCCATGCTCTATCAGCAGCAGAGCAACTACGCCAACGCGCTCGACGACCTCAGCCAGATCATCAACCGGGACTATGTGGACGGCGACGCCTATGCGCGGCGGGGCTGGCTCTACTACGCCTGGAAGGACTACAAGCGGGCGATGGACGATTTCGACAAGGCGCTGGTGATCGACCCGAACGGCACCCAGGCGCGGCTTGGCCGCCAGGCGGTTCTGGAGGCCGTGGCCGCCGCCGAGAAGGCCGCCGCCGACGCCGCCAGGCGCTGAGCGCGCGAACATGCTCGACATCTACATCGATAGCGACGCCTGCCCGGTAAAGGAAGAGGTGCTGAAGGTCGCCGGCCGCCATGGCCTTCAGGTGCTGTTCGTCAGCAACCGGTGGAGTCGCAAGGTGGATGCGCCGAATGTGCGCCAGGTGGTGGTGACCGAGGGTTTCGACGCCGCCGACAACTGGATCGCCGACAACATCGGCGCGGGCGACATCGCCATCACCGCCGACATCCCCCTGGCTTCCCGCTGCCTGAAGGCCGGCGCCCATGTGCTGGGCCCGACCGGCCGGCCGTTCACCGAGCACAGCATCGGCATGGCGCTGGCCATGCGCGACCTCAACGCCCACCTGCGTGAGACCGGCGAGATCAAGGGCTACAACGCCAGCTTCGCCAGCAAGGACCGGTCGCGGTTCCTGGGCGAACTGGAGAGGCTGATCCAGCAGGTGCGGAAAGAGCAAAACCCGTGATCCAGGTCCGGGTGGCAGGCATCGAAGATGTGGCCGCTGTCAATTTCATACTGCGAGAGTCCTACACGGCGCTGATGGCCGACGCCTACCAACCGGCGTTGCTTGAGGAGGCGCTTCCCATGATGGTACGGGCCAACCCCCGACTGCTGGCGTCCGGAACCTACTATCTGGCGGAGGCAGATGGCGAACCGGCCGGATGCGGTGGCTGGACTTTCGATGAACCAGGCACCGGCACGCTTGAGCCCGGCACCGCCCATATCAGGCATTTCGGCGTTCGACCGTCCTGGATCGCCAAGGGCATTGGCCGGCGGCTCTACATGCGCTGCGAGGCCGACGCCCGCGCTGCAGGCGCAAGGCGCTTTGTGTGCTTCTCCAGCCTCAATGGTGAGCCTTTCTATCGGGCGCTTGGCTTTGAACGTCAGGCGCGGATCGAGGTGCCTATGGGCCCCACGGTCCGGCTTCCCAGCATTCTGATGAGCCGGCCAATCTAGGAAAAGCCAGCTGGAGCGTGAGCAGGTTCCCTGGGGTTCCGGCTCCGGTTACAGTTTAAGAATTACCGTGGTAAGGCGGCTCATGGCCGATCAGTTCGAGGAAGCGACGGACCGTGATGATCGGGACCCCCGCGTGGCGATCCAGGCTGATGAGATCCGCCTTGTCGCCTCGGCGAGGGTCAGGTCGAACAGCCGCCATTTGACCGCCTCCTCGATGAACCTGGAGAGGTCGCCCTTCGTCATCCCCCGCTGGGCGAGATAGGTACGCACCTCGATGTCCGTTTCCGGCGCCACATTCACAGTCCAGCGCGTCACGTCGCCCATGCTCGGATGCTCCCGTATCGGCGGTTATCTGCTTATACGCTTATCATCTTTAGTGAGGACTGCCAAAGTACAGTGCCTTGGTCTCTCGTGGGAGGATGCCCAGGCGTCAGTGGACGGCGGGTCAAACCCTGCTATCATCCGGCGGTGGGAATGACGGGGTGAACGCCATGCTGAAAACCGTCCAGGTGACGATCGAGCAGATCTACGTGCCGACCAAGTACCGCAAGTCCCTCGACCAGAAGAAGGTGGACAAGCTGGCGGGCGATATCCTTGAAAACGGCCTGAAGATACCGATCCATGTACGGCCCGACGCGGGCCGCTACGTGCTCGTCGAAGGCCTGCACCGGCTCGAGGCCGCGCGGGCGCTGGGCGAGGCGACCATCGACTCGCTGATCGTGCACGCTCACCGCGCCTGAGGCGCCCTTGTCTTAGGCGCCGCACAAGAAAAGACGGCCACCGCCCGAGGCGATGGCCGTCCCTGAAGAGATTGGGCGAAAGCGGGTTACTGGACCTTCTTGTCCAGCGCGGCCTTGGCCGCGGGGAAGCCGTTCAGGTCGAAGCTGAGCGGGATCTGCTTGCTGGTCGGCGACAGCAGGGTCAGCGTCGCCTGCTTGCCGCTCTGCAGCGAGCGGAGCACCGCGTCATTCACCGGGATCGCGACCCGGCAGCCGCTGTTCAGGCACTGCACGTAGTTGCCCGGGATTGCGGTGCCGCCGTCGACCGCGAAAGGCGGGTTGTTCTGCAGGCGGAAGCCCAGCGGCACGATGCCGACCAGGGTCTGGTTCGCGCCGGACTTGCCATAGGCCAGGGCGGCAACGAACTTCTTGTCCTTGTTCACCAGCACGACCTGAATCTGGCAGGCCTTGGGCTGCGGGCACACCAGGCCCCAGTTGCCGAACATTTCGGGCTTGGGGGCCGCGGGCTGGGCGGCGGGAGCGGGCGTTTGCGCCAGCGCTGCCGGCGAAGCGAGGACCGAACCCAGCGCCAGCACCCCCAACGCTACGGCGACTGTGTACGACCGAAGAATATTTCCGAGCAAGTTGTCCTCCATGGGACTGAAGATTGAGCAGACATTCGATTGCGACGACCCCCTCGGCCACCCGTTCCGGCCGCTGATCGAGCGGCTGATGCGTAGCATTCTTGGCAGTTGGCGTCCATGGCCGTGTTTTCACAAGACTTCGAGGAAGTAGGCACCCGTGACGGCCATGTCGACCGCGAAACGAAGCCGCAGGGGCCAATCGCGTGGTTTTTTGCCCGCCGCGCGTCGATTATCCCGTGCCCGGGCCGAAGGGCTCGGCTAAAACAGGGCGCCTGACAGGAAACGTGGGGAGACGGCCGATGTCCAACAGCTTCCGTTCGCTTTATCCGGACCAGCGCGTGCTGATGGGGCCGGGTCCGTCCAACGTGCATCCGCGCGTGCTGGCGGCCATGGCGCGGCCCACGGTCGGTCATCTGGACCCATGGTTCTCCGGTTTCATGGAGGATCTGAAGGAGCTCCTGCGCATGGCGCTGCGCACCCGCAACGCGCTGACCTTTCCGGTGTCGGCGCCCGGGTCCGCCGGCATGGAAACCTGCTTCGTCAATCTGGTGGAGCCGGGCGACAAGGTCGTCGTCGTCGTCAACGGCGTGTTCGGCAAGCGGATGATCGAGAACGTCGTCAATTGCGGCGGCGTGCCCGTCGCTGTCGAGTTCGAGTGGGGTACGACGGTCGATCCGGCGAAGATCGACGAGGCGCTGCAGAGCCATCCCGATGCCCGGCTGCTGGCCTTCGTCCACGCCGAGACATCGACCGGCGTGGCGACGGATGCCGCGGCGATCAGTGCCATCGCCCGCAAGCATGGCTGCCTGACCCTGATGGACGCGGTCACCAGCGTCGCCGGCATCCCCGTCGAGGTGGACGGCTGGCAGATCGACGCGGTCTATTCCGGCACCCAGAAGTGCCTGTCATGTCCGCCCGGCCTGTCGCCCGTGTCATTCTCCGAGCGCGCCGTCGCGGCGGTGAAGGCGCGCAAGACGCCCGTGCAGAGCTGGTTTCTCGATCTGACCAAGGTGATGGCCTACTGGGACGGCAGCGGCGGCCGGTCCTACCACCACACCGCGCCGGTCAACGCGCTCTACGGGCTGCACGAGTCGCTGGTGATGCTGGCCGAAGAGGGCATCGAGAACTCATGGGCCCGCCACGCCGCCATGCACCTGGAGCTGAAGGCCGGGCTCGAGGCGCTGGGGCTGGAGTTCCTGGTGCCCGCGGAAAGCCGCTTGCCGCAGCTCAACGCGGTGAAGGTGCCCGACGGCATAAACGAGGCAGCGCTGCGCGCCCATGTCCTACAGCGCTACGGCCTGGAAATCGGCGCCGGTCTCGGCGCGTTGGCCGGCAAGATCTGGCGCATCGGTCTGATGGGCCAGACCGCCCAGCGCAGCTCGGTCACGCTGTGTGTCGAAGCGATGAAGGAAGCGCTGGCGGCTCAGCGCGCCTAGCGGGCCTTGTTCCTCAACGCTGTCTCGGCCTCGGCGAACCCATTCAGCGCGAACTTGACGGTGATCGGCTTGCTCTCGGTGGCATAGAAGGTCAGCGTCGCTTCCTTGCCCTTGCGCATGGCCGCGAGGAACGCCTCGGCGACCTTCATCCTGGCGATGCACACGTTGCGGGCGCAGCGCAGGTAGCTGAGACCGTCGGTGCTGGCGCCGTTGTCGATCTGAAGCACCGGGTTCTTGCGCAGCAGCACGCCCATCGGCACATGCACCCGCATCGCCAGGCCACCGGCATGCTTGAAGAAGAAGATGCCGGCGAGCGGCTTCTTCTGGTCGTTCCTGGCAAGCTGCTGCATCTCGCAGGCCTCGGCCGCACCCGCCTGGGGCGCCTGGCACCCGAGCTGCCAGCCGCCGAACTGCTGCACGGTGGGCGCCGGCGCTGTCGAGGGTTTCGGCGCCTGGGCGTGGGCCACGAAAGCGGGAAACAGGGCGGCGGCGAGCGCCGCGTGACGGATGGTTCGTTTCGCCGAGGTCCAGTTCATGACGGTCTTCCTGACGTTTCGCGTGGCCTTGACCGGTAGCAGAGATAGGTCGTCCGCGACAGCGGGATTGCGCCGCTGGCCGCTTTAGCGCGGCCTGTCCGCCAGCGCCTTTTCCGCGGCGGCGAAGCCTTTCAGGGTGAATTTGACCGGGATCGGCGTGTTGGCGTCCGCGTACATGGTGAGCGTTACGGCGCTATTCTTGCGCAATGAGTCGAGGAGTGGCGCGGTCGCCGGCATCTGCGCCAGGCAGCCATTGGTGTCGCAGCGCAGGAAGGTGAGGGCGTCGGTGCCGATGCCGTTGTCGATCTGCAGCATCATGTTCTTGCTGAGCAGCACGCCCAGCGGCACGCGCACCATCAGCACGCTGCCGCTGCCGCGGCGGATCAGGTACATGCCCGCGGCCAGCTTCTTTTTCTCGTTGGATAGCAGCTGGTGGATTTCGCAATCCTGCGCTTCGCCTGGTTTCGAGGCGGCGCAGAAGAGCTGCCAGCTGTCATGGTCGACGCGGACCTTGTCCGCCGCCCGCGCATCTTGCGCCGATGCCAGAAAAAGCGCGGCCAGGCCGAAGGCCCAGGTCCGCCGCATAAAGCGTGTCGCCGCGTTCTTGATCATCGTAGCCCCCTGAAGCCGGCATCCGGGATCCCTCGATTCCCGGGGCCGGCGCTGCCCTGTGATCGACGGGGTATCATGGCGGCACCGCCGCGCCAACCGACTTTTCCGGTCACGCCAGCCATGTCCTGAGAATATCGTTGAGGCGGCTCTCCGTCGCCTGCGTCAGACGCTTCAGCTCGTATTCCTCGAGCACCGCCCGGAACAGTTCCTCGCGCGAGATCAGGTCGTGGTTGACCCGGATTTCCAGCATCACCTCGGCCAGTTCCGACGCCGGCACCTCGTGCAGCGTCCGCGATCCCCGGGCGCGGACGATCACCCGCGGCTGGCTCGGCAGCCGGATCACCTTTTCCTCGTTGTCGCCGAACGTCTCGGTTTCGATCGCCAGCGTGCCCTCGCTTTTCGCGTGGGCCAGCGCGGTGGTGAAGCGGCGGCGCGTGTGGTCGTATATCCGGCCCAGGTCGCCGGCGCGCGAGTAGAGCGCGTAAAGCCTGTCCTCCAGGATCGGCCCCTCGGCGGCCGTGATCCGTTCCATGCCGTGTACCAGCTGCGGCACCGTCGCCGCGCGCGGGTCGGCGACGGCGGTCTGCTGCCATTCGGTGTAGGGCTGCTTGGCGATGGTTCCCATTCTCTCGCGCCTCGTCCTGTCGCTTGCCGAACCGCGCATTCTGCCCACCGGGCCGGCAATAGCAAGCGGCACGCCCAATGCGGGGCTATTCCCACTGGCGCGATGCGTACCACTCGGTAATATCGCGCGGCACGCCGGGAAGCGTGCATTTGGGGAAGGGGAGGCGATGCGCCAGATCGGTTTGTGTCTGTTGTTGTTCATGCTGGCCGCGGCCGGTGCGGTCTGGGGCTAACGGGGGCTTGCCTTTCGGCGGCATGGTACGATCTTATCGGTCCTGGGTAACAGCGAACGGGAGACGACCATGGCCGACCTCGAAACCGCGACCTTGGCTGGCGGATGCTTCTGGTGCACCGAGGCCGTGTTCCTGCCGATCCGAGGCGTCGAGTCCGTGCGGTCGGGCTACACCGACGGCCTGACGGTCAACCCCAACTACCGCGACGTGTGCTCCGGAACCACCGGGCATGCCGAGGCGGTCGAAGTGCGGTTCGATCCTGACGTGGTTTCCTACGGCACCATCCTCGACATCTTCTTCGCCACCCACGATCCGACCCAGCTCAACGGCCAGGGCGCCGACATCGGCACCCAGTACCGTTCGGCGGTCTACTATCATTCCGCGGAGCAGAAGCAGGCGGCCGAGGCGGCCATCGCCCGCGCGGCGGAGACGTGGGACAAGCCGATCGTCACCCAGCTTCGTCCCGCCACCACATTCTGGCCCGCCGAGAACTACCACCAGGATTATTACGCCAACAATCCGGGCCAGCCCTACTGCATGGCGGTGGTGGCGCCCAAGGTCGTCAAGGCACGCCAGAAGTTCAGGGACCTTTTGAAGGCCTAGCTGTTGCCGCGCTCTGCCGTGTTGGCCTACAATCATTCGTGACGGGAGCGCCTCACGGGGGAGCATCATGAAGATCAAGCTCGATACCGCCGTTTGCCGGGGCGGAGCACGCTGCTGGGAGAACGTCCCGGAAGTGTTCGGCAAGGACAAGCGCAACCACGCGGTGCTGTTGACCGCCGACATTCCGGACGATCCGCAGTTGCAGAGCGATGTGTCCTGGGCGGTCAGCGCGTGCCCCACCGGCGCGCTCAGCATCGTCGAGGACTAGGTCCCGTGACCCGGGCGTTCGGCTCGGGCAACCTGCTGGCGGATGTGCCGTCGCACCTCGCCGAGGAGCAGTTCCTCGACCTGGTCGCCGCGCCCGGCATGCGCATTACCCGCATCGTCTCGACCGGCCACGTCACCGACTGGCAGGATCCGGACGAGGACGAATGGGTGCTGGTGTTGCGGGGCAGCGGCACGCTGCATTTTTCCGAGAACGACCGCGTGCTGGTGCTGGGGCCAGGCGACTGGTGCCACATCCCGGCCGGTGCGCGCCACCGTGTCGAGGAAACCGACCCGCACCAGCCGACCGTGTGGCTGGCGGTGCACTTTATCGGCGACGACGGCTAGCCTGTCTTATTCATGAGGCGTTTGGCCCGGGCTCTGACAGCTTGGTTTGAGGTTTTGCGCTTTACGCGGGACGCAGCTTCTGGTGGCGCTGGGAGCGGCGCGATTTTGCAGGGTTTGGCGTGGTTGCGGGGACAGGTTCTGATCG
>CALQFM020000085.1 GCA_943329845.2 Candidatus Kuenenia stuttgartensis
TCAAGGCCTTGCTGAGGCACGAGCCCGCACGAACCGTCGATGCTCTGATCGAGCGCATCGGCAGCATGCTCGACCGCTTCCTTCCGGCCGAGTGCGCCAACTTCTTCCAGGCAGCCGGTTATCAACGCTCAAAGTGAAAATGCTCTAGCAACCCGATTGCTCGATCTCATCCGGCCAGTATGTGTCCCTGATCCTGCGCCCGCGTCGAACTTCGCCTGCACCTCTTCCATCTTTGCGATGGCGGGCAGCTTGCCGGAACTCAGTTACCCCACGGAAATGTTGCAGTTGTTGCTACCCTGTGTTCTTGAGCTAAGGCTTTTGCTTGGTCCAGCCTTCGGTCGTCCAGGGATACAAATTCGATATACCCATCGCCAAAATAAACTGCATCCTGACAATCCTGTACAAATGCAGTGCCATTCCATTCCCATTGAAGCATTAAGGCCGTTAACCACATGGCTATGGCTTCTTCCACCACATCTATCGTCAGACGGTCGTCATACCAAGTCGACTCATCTTTGGTTGACGTAAAGAGATGACCGGGTGCTAGAGCGAGTGACTCGGTCTCTTCCGATATATTGCGAATGGCTTCGAAAATCAGTCGGTGATCCTGGGGATAGTCCACCCAATTTCCAACAACCAGCAACCGGTCACGCCCGGCAGGCAACCAATCCAGAATTCGCCGACACAGTTCAGGATAACTTGACGGGTAGTGGTCAGTTATCACGTAAAGCGACCGAAACCCTACATCCTCAGGCCACCTAGGATAAAAGTTCTCGTTGAGAGTGAATGGCAGGTGCGCCAGCCAAGCTTGGCAGTCCTCTATGGATAGTGTCTTCACACGCACATTTCCCAGATTGCTGGATCAAGGCTCGATCTCATCCTGCCAGTAGGTTTCCCTGATCCCCGCGCCCGCATCGAACTTCGCCTGCACCTCTTCCATCCTGGCGATGGCGGGCGGCTTGCCGGAGAATTCCTGGAAGATCTTCTGGTCGTTCATGATCGCGTCGGTCAGCGGGTTCTCTTCCGCCTGGGCCAGCATGCGCTTCATGCCGGCGAGGGCGTCGGGCGGGTGGCCGGCCATGCGCCTGGCCCAGGCCAGCGCGGCCTCGATCGCCGTGCCTTGCGGCACCACCTTGTTGATGCCGCCCAGATCATAAATGCGCTGCGCCTTCACCGGGGCGCCGTCCAGCACCATCTCGGCCGCCACCGTCCGGCCGATCAGGCGAACGAGACGGCTGGTGCCGCCGATGCCGGTGCCGACGCCGATGCGCACTTCCGGCTGACTGAAATACACCTGCTCCTCGGCGACCCGCAGGTCGCAGGCCCAGCCGATCTCGCAGCCGCCGCCCGAGGTGTCGCCGGAGATGGCGGCGATGGACACCACGGAGGTCTTCGACAGCTCGTCCAGGCAACCGAACCAGCCGCTCGACGGGCCGGTGACCTCCTTGCGCTGGAACCGGTTGGACAGGTCGCGCAGCCAGGCGTGCTCGAACCAGTGGCCGGGCACGCCCGAGGCCAGCACGGTCACCCGCGCGCCGCCCTCGCGGGCCTTGATCAAGGTCTGCCAAAGCTCGTAAATCCCGGCGAACGAGCCGTGGTTGTTGATGGCCGGATTGGTCATGGTGACCAGCGCGACCCCGTCAGAGGGCCATTCGAGCGTGACAACACCCATCAGCGGCGGCCCTCCACGTAATCGGCCAGCACGTTGTGGAACAGCCGCACCCGCAACTCCTGGTCGCACAGCACCATGCCCCTGAACCCATCCGAGCTGAGCCCCTGCTGAACCGCGCCCAGATTGGCGCCGTCCTGCTCCAGCACCTTGGAGATGATCGGGTTCAAATCCATGTCGAGCACGTCGCGGTAGGAGCGCGGCAGCTTGTCCTTGGGGATCACCCGGTGGGTGTATTCGGGCTTGGGCGCGTCCGGCGGATAGTGGGCCATGATGATCAGGTCGTAGTAGCAGAGGTTCGGGTCGGTCGGATGCGGCCGGTAGCGGAAGCCGGTGATCGATTCCGAGGTGACGTTCCACGAGACGTTCGGGAAGAACGTGTAGTGGTAGACGTCGGAAAGCTGCTCGTCATGCATGTTGCGGTAGGGCAGATAGGTCACCACGTCCTGCACCGCCCGCTTCTGCCGCTGGATTTCCAGCCGCACGTCCTTCGGCGTCCAGCCTGGGTCTGGCACCATGCCGCGCATGCCCATATAGACCTGCAGCTCGGGACCGGGCTTTTCCTGGTCGGGGTAGCGTGGATCGGCGGTGCCGTATTCGTTGACCATGCGGCTGTGGATGCCCAGCAGCTCGACGATGGCCATGCCGTTCGACCATTGCATCATCTGCGGGTGCAGCGCCTGGAAGTGATAGCTCTCGTTGAAGGCGTCGCAGGCGGCCTTCCAGTTGCACGGCCACTCGAAGGTCTTGTAGTCGACGATGTCCCACTTGCCGATCTGGTAGGTGTCGAGATGGCTGGGCAGCGGATCGAGGAACTCGAGCAGCGACTCGCCGCCGGGCTCCATCCGGAAGAACACCCAGCCGGCCCAGATGTCGGTTTCGATCGGCTCCATGCCGAGCGTGTGGGCGGGCACGCCGTCCTGGAACTGGGGATAGGTCTCGACGTCGGGGATGTGCTGCAGCACGCCCTCGATGTTCCACTGCCAGCCGTGATAGCCGCATTGGAAGCTTTCGACGTGGCCGCAGCCCTCGCCGTTCAGCATCAGCTGGTTCCCGCGGTGCTGGCAGACGTTGTAGAAGCCGCGGATGCGCCGGTCATGGCCGCGCACGAACACGAAGCTTTCCTTGCCCAGCGTGTAGGTGAAGGTGTCGCCCGGCTCCGGCAGGTCGCTTTCGCGGCACGCCATGTTCCAGACCCGGCGCCACATGCGGGTCCATTCCAGGTCCATCCACTCCCGGGAATGGAAGCGCTCGCCGGATATGCGCTCGCTGCCCAGATCCGGCAGCGGCGCGGCCGCATCGACGGGCGGCGTGTGCCGCACGGCCTCCTCGGGCTTCGTAGCCATACACACGTCTCCCCGATATACTTCGACAGCATAAAAAACGGGGTGGAAGATTCAATGATTAAGCTGACCTTCTGTCTGCGACGGCTGCCGCACCTGACCCACGAGCAATTCCACGACTATTGGCTGAACCATCACGGCCCGCTGGTGCGCAGCGTGATGAAGGACATCAGGGTGAAACGCTACGTGCAGACCCACTCGCTGGGCGAGCCGGCGCTGTCGGCCGGCCTGCAGGCCGCACGCGGCGCGCCGGAGCCCTATGACGGCATCGCCGAGCTGTACTGGGAGTCGCGCGAGGAACTGGCTGCGGTCGCCGCCGATCCGCTGGCGCAGAAGGCCGGCGCCATGCTGCTGCGCGACGAGCGGAACTTCATCGATCTGGCCAACTCGCCGCTCTGGTACAACGAGGAGCATGAGATCATCAGTCTCGACGAGGTTAGAAATGCGCGCTGACGGCGATTACGGGCGCGATCCGTTCGGCAAGGCGGTCCAGGAAGCCGAGTATGGCGACCGCATTTCCACCCCCGAAGACCGCCAAAGGCTGGCGCCGCAGATCCGGCAGCTGGCCGAGCAGGGCTATGTGATCATCCCGAATGCCCTGTCGCCCGCCCAGCTCGACGCGATCCGTGCCGGGCTCGACGACGTCAACAGCGGCACCGGCTTCGCCCGCAGCGCCTTCCTGGGCGAGAAGACCCAGCGTCCCTATGGCCTCCTGGGCAAAACCGATTCCGTCTGGCCGCTGGCGGCGCACCCGGACGTGGTCGCCATCTGCGAGGCGCATATGGAGGATCAGATCCAGCTGTCGAGCCTGACGGCGGCGACGCTGCATCCCGGCCAGCTTGCCCAGACGCTCCACCGCGACGACGGCTTCTACAACCTGCCCGACCCGCACGGGCCGCTGTCGGTGTCATCGATCTGGGCGCTGGACGATTTCACCTCCGAGAATGGCGGCACCCTGGTGATCCCGGGCTCGCACGAGCCCGCGGTACAGTCCGAACCGGCCGCGCGGGCGATCAACGTCGAGATGCCGGCCGGATCGGTCCTGCTGTGGACCGGCGCGCTGTGGCACGGCGGCGGCGCCAATGTCAGCGCCGACAGCATCCGGCGCGGCGTGATCATCCTCTATTGCCGCGCCTGGCTGCGCCAGCAGGAGAACCAGTACCTTGCGGTGCCCCGCGAGGTTGTCCGCGAGATGCCGCGCGTCCTCCAGCGCCTCGCCGGCTGGTGGGTCGTCGGCGCCGCCATGGGCTTCGTCGAAGGCCGCAGCCCGCTAAGGTTGCTGGACCACTAGCCGAGATACTTATTCACCGCCGCGATGCCGGCTTGCGCCGCCGCCTCGTCGTCCTCGGCGGCGGCGCCGGAGACGCCGATGCCGCCGAGAAGCTGGCCCGACTTCGACCGGATCGGGAAGCCGCCGGGCGTGATGGTGAAATGCTCGACCTCGCCGATGCCGAGCGGCCGGGCGGGATCGCCATAGTCCAGGTTGCCGATGAACCGGGTCGAGCTGCCGAGCAGGCCGGCAGTCTGCGCCTTCAGCCGCGAATAGCGGGCGCCGCCCTCGACCACGCCGGTCTGGCGATGGAACAGCAGCAGATTGCCGCCATCGTCGACGATGGCGATGCCCAGCGGCGGCATTCCCTTCGACGCGGCGAATTCCTCGGCCCCCGCCGCCATCAGCTTGGCGATCTCCAGAGTCAGAACCTGCTTCGACCCCAACTCCGGCGACTTCGATTTCGACTTGGCCATGACGTTCCCCTTTTCCGTGTCCGGCAACACTATCCGGCATCCGGGCCATTGCAAAGCGCAGGGCCTTCGAGGACGATGGGCCGAATGTTTATCTGGTCGCGAGGGGGCGGCTTCAGTGATCGAATTCCGCAAGTTCCGCATGGGGTTGATGGCGCCCGTCGTGGCCGGGCTGGTGGCCTGCGGCGGCGGCACCGGCATGACACCGCCGCCCACACCAACCCCCACACCTGCGCCCACTCCCACGCCGACACCAGCGCCAACACCCGCGCCTACGCCTACGCCTACGCCTACGCCAACGCCAACGCCAACGCCCACCCCCACACCGACACCAACTCCCACACCGACACCGACACCGACACCGACACCGACGAGCCCGTTCAACACCAGCGAGTTCAAGGCCAATTAAGGCCTGGGCAGCATCAACGCCCTCGCCGCCTATGACGACGGGCTGAACGGCGCAGGCATCGTTGTCGGCGTGGTCGACAGCGGCATCGATCCAACCCATCCGGAGTTCCAAGGCAACCTGTCGCCGCTCAGCGCCGACGTCGTGGCCAGCCGCGGCGTGCTTACGCCGACCTCCCTCCACGGGACGGAAGTGGCCGGCCTGATCGCGGCGGAAAAGAACGATTTCGGCATCCACGGCGTGGCGTTCGACGCCACGCTGCTGATGGTCCGCGCGGATTCGCCCGGCAGCTGCAACCCGAACTGCTCGTTCAACAATGCGAACCTGGCCGCGGCGATCGACTATGCGGTCACCAACGGCGCCAAGGTCATCAACTTCTCGCAGGCCGGCAACCAGCTCGCCACCGGCAGCCTGCTGGCGGCGCTGCAGCGGGCCGCCAATGCCGGCGTCATCATGGTTTTCGCCGCGGGCAACGACGGCGACACCCTTCCCGACGCATCCAGCAGATTCGCGGCGAGCGCCGACGCCAAGGGGCTGGGCATCATCGCCGGCGCCAGCACGAACACCGACACCATCGCGAGCTTCAGCGACCGTGCCGGCACGACCATGGACTCCTACGTCCTCGCGCCGGGCGTGAACGTCCGCACCACCGGCGACGGATTTAGTACCGTCGTGGTCAGCGGCACGTCGTTCTCGGCGCCGATGGTCGCGGGCGCGGCGGCGCTGCTGCTCGACAAGTTCCCCAATCTGAGCGGCGCCCAGGTCGTGCAGATCCTCATCGACACGGCGAAGGACCTTGGTGCGCCGGGGCATGATACCACCTTCGGCGCGGGTCTCGTGGACCTGGCGGCGGCGCTGGCGCCGCAAGGGGCGCTGTCGCTGCCCACGTTCAGCGGCCGCGTATCGGCGACCGGCAGCAGCGTGATGATGGGCGCCGCCTTTGGAGATGCCGTGGTCGGCAACCAGGCCGCCGCGTCCCTGCTGCGGTCGGGCATCATCACCGACAAGTACGACCGGACCTATGTGGCCGACCTGACCGGCCGCTTTACCCGCATGCCCGACAGCCGCTTCGACCTGGCCTCGTTCGCGCGCAGCAGCGTCTACCGGCGCGGCACCAGCGGCTTCGTGCCGGGGATCGGCGCGTTCCAGATGTCGTTCACCGACGAATGGGGCGCGCTCAACGAACGCGAACTGTTCCCCAACCTGGCGCAGGACCGCGGCTTCGAGAACCTGTCATTCAGCTTCGTGCATGCGCTCGACGCCCACACCTCGGTGGGTGTGACCCACGGCGCGGCCTTCGCCAACGCCTTCGACACTGCGCCGGAAACCGGCATCCTGCGTTCGGTCGACGCAGGCGGCGCCTATATGCGCTTCGCCCAGGACGGCACTGGCCTGACTCTGCTGCACCAGCTCGACCGCCGCACCACTATCGGATTCGCCGCGGCCTCGGCCCGGTTCGAGCCGTTCGACGGCGCCGAGACGGTTGGCCGCGAGTTCGCCGCCGTCCAGGTCAACCGCGCCGTCGGCGACAGCGTGCTCCTCGGCGCCCAGCTCGGCGCGCTGCACGAACGCGGAACGATGCTCGACACCATCGCCACCGGCGCGTTCGACGGCATCGAGGGCGCCACCACGCGGTTCGTCACCCTCAGCGCATCGTACCGGCTGGGCGACCTGACCCTGGTCGCCAACGCCAGCCGGGGCTGGACCGGCGTGTCCGAGCACGGCAGCGCCCTGCTGCATTCCTATTCGGGGATCGAAACCTCGGCCTACAGCGTCGGCGCGGTCTGGCAGACGCCGCTCGACGGTCACGTGCTGGGCTTTGCCATCTCCCAGCCGCTGCGGGTCGAAAGCGGCCGCGCCACGCTCGACGTCGCCACCGGCCGCGACTTCGTCAACGACAGCATCCTCTACGACAGCCGCACCCTGAACCTGGCGCCCACCGGCCGCGAGATCGACGTGGAACTGAGCCACGGCTTCTGGAACGGTGGCCCTCTCAGCCTGCAGACCAACCTGGTCTACCGGATGAACCCCAACCACTTCGCCACGGCATCCGACGCCTTGCTGCTGATGCTGCAGGCGGATGTGAGGTTCTAGCGACCCACAACGAAAAGGGCGGCCCGTCGCCGGACCGCCCTTGTTTTCGTGCGAAGCCGGCTTTATTCGCCCGCCGGCTTCTTCTCCTGCTTCTTCTCGGTCTTCTTCTCCGGGTTCGCCTTGAGGGCGACGAACAGGAAGTTCTCGCCGCGGCGGACACGCAGCAGGATGGTGGCGCGGCCGGACTTCTTCTCGGCCTCGAACGCCGCCTTCGCCTCGGCGGGAGTTTTGATCTCCTTGTCGCCGATGCGGGCGATGATGTCGCCGCGCTTGATTTCCTTCTGCGCCGCCTCGCTCATCCGGTCGACCTTGGTGATCACCACACCGGTCGCCTTCTCCGGAAGCTGCATCTGCTTGCGGGTTTCGTCGTTGATCGCGGCCATGGTCAGGCCGAGCGCGTCGACCGAACCGGTCACCGCGGGCACCGGCTCCTTCTTCTTGGCGCCGGTCTCCTCGGCGGCAGGCGCCTCGTCGTCGGGCTTCATCTGGCCGATCTGAACGTAGAGCGTCTTCTTCGCCCCATCGCGCCACACCACCAGCGGCGCCTTGCGGCCCGCCGGGGCGTCGGCCACCGCGCGCAGCAGGGCGCGGGTGTCGGCGATCTCCTTGCCGTCGAACTCGACGATCACGTCGCCACTCTTGACGCCCGCTTTTTCGGCCGGGTCGCCCTCGACCACATTGGTGACCATGGCGCCCTTGGGGGTCTTCAGGCCGATGCTGTCGGCGATGGCCTGGTCGACCGGCTGGATGCCGACGCCGAGCCAGCCGCGCTGCACCTGGCCGTGCTTGCGCAAATCTTCCACGACCCGCTGCACGAGGCGCGACGGGATCGAGAAGCCGATGCCCACATTGCCGCCGTTGCGCGAGTAGATCACGCTGTTCACGCCGACCACCTTGCCGTCCATGTCGAACAGCGGGCCACCCGAGTTGCCCTGGTTTATGGCCGCGTCGGTCTGGATGAAATCGTCATAGGGGCCGGCGTTGATGTCGCGGTCGATGGCCGAGACGATGCCCGAGGTGACCGAACCGCCGAGGCCGTAGGGATTGCCGACCGCGATGACCCATTCGCCCACGCGCAGGGTGTCGGAATCGCCGAACTGCACAGCCTGGAGCGGCTTGGTCGGCTTGACCTTCAACACGGCGACGTCGGTGCGCCGGTCACGCCCCAGCACCTCGGCATCCAGTTCGGTACCGTCGTTGAGGATAACCACGACCTTGTCGGCGCCGTCGACCACGTGATTGTTGGTGATGACGAGGCCCGATGCATCGATGATGAAGCCCGATCCCATCGCGTGGGCTTCCTGTGGCGGAATCTTGCGATTCTCGAAGAAGTCCCGGAAGAAGTCCGGGATGCCGGGCGGGAGCTGCTGTTCAGCGTCCTCGTCGCCGGTCGTGGCGTCGGTGCCGCCCACTTCCTGGGTGGTGGAGATATTGACCACCGAGGGCATCACCTTCTCGACTAGGTCGGCGAAGCCGTCCGGGACGGGCTTGGCGGCGGCCGGCGCGGCGATCGATGCCGCCGCGAGGAACGCGGCCACGGCGGCCACCTGAATTCCCTTGAATACGCTGGTGTTCCGGAAAAGACGGGCTTCCGGCATTTGGTCTGCTGGGCTCACAAAGCCGCTCCTTAGATCAGTGGACCTGGCGAGAGGGGAACCTCAACGGTGTTGGCCTCCGCCGAGCTGCGCCCGCCAGATGGGGGCACGGGAGAAGTTAAGGGCCGAAGGCGCCGCTTTCAAGAAAGCGCTTGGCCCTTGGCCTGGGGATCGCATGGGCCTGCCTCAAGCGCGCGCCACCACCACCACGACCAGCCCGGCCAAGGCGACGGCGAGACCGGTCATCCGGATGGTCTGCTCGGGCTGGCGCAGCACCGTGTCAAGCATCCGGCGCATGGCATTGGGCGCCAGCGCATAGAGGATGCCCTCCAGCACCAGGATAAGGCCGACCGCTACCCACAGATCCTCGAACATCGCGTCGCGCTAGCGTCCGCCCGAGTTGATGTCGCGGAAATACTTGAAGAACTCGCTGTCGGGCGAAAGGATCACCGTGTCCTCCTTGCCGATCGTGTCGCGGTACGCCTGCATGGAGCGGTAGAACTCGAAGAAGTTCACATCCTTGCCGAACGACTGGGCGAACGTCTTCACCGCCTCGCCATCGCCCTCGCCGCGCAGGATCTGCGACTGCTTGTTGGCCTCGGCCAGGATGACGGCCTTCTCACGGTCGGCGTCGGCCCGGATACGTTGCGCCTCTTCCATGCCGCTGGCGCGCCGGCCGGCCGCCTGCTGGTTGTATTCCTTCTGCATGCGCTGATAGATCGCCGCGCTGATCTCGGGCGGCAGGTCGGCGCGCTTCAGCCTGACGTCGACGATCTTGACGCCCAGGCGCTTGGCGTCCTCGGCCACCAGGTCCCGGATCTCGTTCATCAGCTTGCTGCGCTGACCGGTCAGCAGCGTGTTGAACGCCTCACTGCCCAGCACCCGCCGCAGGTTCGACACCGTGGTGGTGGTGATGCGGGCCCGCGCGGTGTTCTCGTCCCCCTGCACGGTCTTGTAGAACTGCAGCGGATCCTCGATCCGGAAGCGGACCATGGCGTCGACCACCAGCCGCTTCTCGTCGGAGGCGATCACTTCCTGTGGCGGCAGGTCGAGCGCCAGGATGCGCTTGTCGGTGTAGATCACGTCCTCGAACAGCGGCAGCTTCAGGTGCAGGCCCGGTTCCTGCACCGTGCGGTTGAAGCTGGACAGCCGCAGCACGATGACCTGCTGGGTGACGCTGACGGTGTAGACCGACGTGAGCAGCAGAAAGATCACGACGCCGGCGCCGACGATGGCGGGAACGGTCCATTTCCGGTTCATTGCGGCGTCCCCGACTGCGGCGTCTGCCGCTTCTGCACTTCGGGCAGCGGCAGATACGGCACCACGCCGCCCTTGTTGTCGATGATGATCTTGTTCACGTTGCGCAACACCTGTTCCATGGTCTCGATGTACATGCGCTTCTTGGTGACGTCGGCGGATTGCTTGTACTGGTCGTAGACCGAAGTGAACCGCGCCGCCTCGCCCTGCGACCGGGCGACGACCTCGGCCTTGTAGGCTTCGGCCTGCTGCACGATCTGGGCTGCCTGGCCGCGCGCGTCCGGAATGATCTCGGCGCGGTACTTCTGCGCCTCGTTGATCTTCGCCTCGCGGTCGGCGCCGGCGGCCTGCACGTCGCGGAAGTCGTCGATGACCTCGGCCGGCGTATCCGCCTTGCGCAGCTTCACGTCGGTGATCATCACGCCCGCGTCATAGGAATTGAGCGTCCGCTGCATCAGCTCCAGAGTTTCCTGCTCGACCTCGAGCCGGCCCTTGGTCAGCGCGGATTCCAGCGGCCGGCGGCCGATGATCTCGCGCATGGCGCTTTCGCCCACGGCCTTTACGGTGTCTTCCTGGTTCTGGATGTTGAACAGGTACTTGCCGGCGTTCTCGACCCTCCAGAACACCTCGAAATCCACGTCGATGATGTTCTCGTCGCCGGTGAGCATCAGGCTTTCGGTGGGCCGGTTGGTTTCGGTGATGGCGCCGCGGGTGTTGTCGGGCGTGGTGAAGCCGATCTCCAGCCGCCGGACTTCCTGCACCCTCAGCTTGAGCACCTCGCCAATCGGCGCGGGCGGCGCCCAGTGCCAGCCTTCGCCCTTGGGCACGCCGTCCCAGGCGCCGAAAACCAGCACCGTGCCCTGCTCGCCCGGCTTGATCAGATAGGAGCCGCTGAAGATCCAGATCAGAAACAGCAGTCCCAGGCCGATGGCGATGCCGCGCGCTCCGCCGATACCGCCGCCGCCACTGGGGAACAGGTTCTTCATGCGGTCCTGGCCGCGCCGCAGCAGGTCGTCGAGATTGGGGGGCGTCGGTCCGGTCGGGCGCGGCCCCTGGCCCCAGGGACCCCTGCTGCCGCCGCCGCCACCGGGATTGTTCTGCCAAGGCATCGGCGGATCGTCCTCCGTCAGGTGGTTGGCCCCGTACAATCCGGGGACGCTTGTTGACCCTCTATATAGGAAGCCGCCATCGGTAGACCAGAACCTCTTATCAACTTCGTCGCAACGTTCTATATCAAGCGGCCTTCCGGAGAGACCCACGCATGCCCGACATTACGGAATCCGACATCATCAAGGCGCTGTCCGGCGTCGTCGACCCGGCCAGCCGCCGGGACGTCGTCAGCGACGGACGCGTCCAGGGCGTGCACATCAAGGACGGTCGCGTGCGGTTCGCGCTGGCCGTGCGGCCGGGCGAAGGGCCCGAGACGGAGCCGCTGCGCCAGGCCGCCGAAAAGGCCGTGGCCGCGCTTCCCGGCGTCACCGGCGTGACCGCCGTGCTGACCGCCGAGCGCGGCGAGGACCGCCAGAAGCCCGCGCCGCTCGACGCGCCGCAGAAGGGCGAGGGCATCGGCAAGGTGAAGGCCATCGTCGCCGTGGCCAGCGGCAAGGGCGGCGTCGGCA
>CALQFM020000086.1 GCA_943329845.2 Candidatus Kuenenia stuttgartensis
AAGCGCCGAACGGCGGCATACACTTCCACAGCAAACATCCCCGGCCAACCCCCAAAAGGATCAACCTAACCACTGGCCTGCTTTTACGCCGCCACGCTCAGCACAACGCCGGCGCTCCAGTGGCTGGTTTTGTCACCGCCCTGCACACAGCTCCTTCTTACCGATTTCGTCGATACGAGCTGTTGCAAAATACGTCGCTGAATACGGGATCAATCTATCGCGCAACGTGGTGGCCTTGGTCCTCTTTTTCCCGTTCGTGTTCGCACGAAAATCGAGGTCTTTGAGGTACTCCAACGCTACGGCCTTGTAGGTCTTGGACCGAATCGCTCCACCGTTTTTGACCTTGGCGTACAGCTCATCCCAAACGTTGTGGGCGAGTCGCTTGCCTTCATCTAAGTCGCGGGTTTTAAGGGAGATTCTTCGGAAGCTCTTCGCACCAGGTATGCTGACACGGGCCTGCCACTTTGGATTCGTGTGGTCAGACCTCTGGTACATGACGATCTGACCGTCCTTAAGAATATGCTTGTTAATTTCAAATGATGCCATTGCTCCTCCACGTTAATTCACATAATTAGAATGTTAAATCCACACCAATCGGTGGATGCCCAAAGCGTCTTTATAGAACATTTTATGAATAAAATCAATCACTTTCTTGGGTATAGTTCGTTTTTCTATCCGATGCTTCCAGAACCAAAAACTGTTCTTAAAGTCCAAACCTCTAGTCTTCAGTTGGGCCTGGAAAGTGTATAAAAAGTGTACGCCGAAAACGGCGACACTTTCTTGGTAACCCATTGATTTTATGAGCGTTTCTGGTGGAGCCGAGCGGGATCGAACCGCTGACCTTCGCATTGCGAACGCGACGCTCTCCCAACTGAGCTACGGCCCCGACCGGCGAAACGGCGCGCACCTTGTGACGGCTGGCCCCCAAAGTCAAGCGCCGACCGACCGCCGGCCCCGCATGCGCGACGTTACGCAATTAACCCTACTTGCGCGGCGGCCCAAGGCCATATTAAACCTGCCGCACAACGGACGGGAAACGCCATGAACGCCCTCGCGACGCTCATCTATCTGGTCGGCCAGGTCCTGATCTGGATGCTCATCATCTGGGCGGTGATGGGCTGGCTGATCACCTTCAACGTCATCAACGCGCGCAACCCGTTCGTGCAGAGCGTGATGCGCTCGCTGGAGGCGCTGTTCACGCCGCTGCTGCGGCCGATCCGGCGCTACCTGCCGAATTTCGGCGGCATCGACTTCTCGCCGATCGTGCTGGTGATCATCATCATCGTGGTGCAGACGCTGCTGCTGGACGACCTGCTGCCGCTGCTGCGCCGCATGCTTTGATCGGCCGCGCCACGCCGGACGGCGTGATCGTCCCGGTGCGGCTGACGCCGAAGGCGTCGCGTGATGTTATCGAGGGGTTGCGCGAGGACGCGGGCGGCGGCCGGGTGCTGGCGGTGAAGGTCACCGCCGTGCCGGAGAAGGGCAAGGCCAACGCGGCGCTGGAAAAGCTGCTGGCCAGGGCGCTGGGCGTGGCGGGCGGCCGGGTCGAGGTGGTCGGCGGGCTGACCTCGCGCAACAAGGACGTGCTGGTGCGCGGCGATCCGGCGGAGATCATGGCGGCGCTGGAGAAACTGATTGGAGAACAGGGTGTCTGAAGCGGCGATCATCGACGGCAAGGCGTTCGCGGCCAATCTGCGGGCCAGGGTGGCGACGCAGGTGGCGGCGCTGAAGGCGGATCACGGCCTGACGCCGGGCCTCGCCGTGGTGCTGGTGGGCGCCGATCCGGCCAGCGAGATCTACGTGCGCAACAAGCACGCCCAGACCATCGAGGCCGGCATGAACTCTTTCGAGTTCAAGCGCCCCGCCGACATCACCCAGGACACGCTGCTGGGCCTGGTGCGCGAGCTGAACGCCGATTCCCGCGTCCATGGCATCCTGGTGCAGCTGCCGCTGCCGAAGCCGCTGGTCGAGCAGCCCATCACCCAGGCCATCGACCCGGACAAGGACGTCGACGGTCTGCACGTCATCAACGCCGGGCGGCTGGCGAGCGGCCTGCCGGGCCTGTTCCCGTGCACGCCGTCGGGCTGCATGATGTTGATCGAGGACCATCTCGGCGCCGACCTGTCAGGCAAGCGGGCCATCGTGCTCGGCCGCTCCAACCTGGTGGGCAAGCCCATCGCCCAGATGCTGCTGCGCGCCAACGCCACCGTCACCATGGCCCATTCCCGCACCGACGACCTGCCGGCCGAATGCCGCCGCGCCGACATCGTCGTCGCCGCCGTCGGCAAGCCGGAAATGGTGCGCGGCGGCTGGATCAAGCACGGCGCCGTGGTGATCGACGTGGGCATCAACCGCATCCCCAGGGACGGCGGCGGCACCCGCGTGGTCGGCGACGTGTGCTTTGCCGAGGCGAAGGAACGGGCGGCGGCGATCACCCCGGTGCCCGGCGGCGTCGGCCCGATGACCATCGCGACGCTGCTGCACAACACGGTGATCGCGGCCTGCCGGCAGGCTGGTGTGGACGAGCCGAAGGTTTAGGACTTTTGCGAGCAACGCCCCTCACCCTGCCCTCTCCCAAGGGGAGAGGGTTGTCGGTGGAGTGAGCGGTCGGTTCCCTCTCCCTCTGGGAGAGGGCAGGGTGAGGGGCGTTCTATCGCCGCTACTTCTTCCCGTCCCGCTGTCCCAGCAGCCTCAGCCGCAGGGCGTTCAGCTTGATGAAGCCGGCGGCGTCGCGCTGGTCGTAGACGGCGTCTTCCTCGAAGGTCACATGCTGCAGCGAATAGAGCGTGTTGGGCGACTTGCGGCCCACCACCGTCGCGCTGCCCTTGTAGAGCTTCAGCCGCACGGTGCCGGCGACCTTCTCCTGGCTCTGGTCGATCAGCGCCTGCAGCATCCTGCGCTCCGGGCTGAACCAGAAACCGTTGTAGATCAGCTCGGCGTAGCGCGGCATCAGCTCGTCCTTCAGGTGCGCCGCGCCGCGGTCGAGGGTGATGCTCTCGATGCCCCGGTGCGCCGCATGCAGGATGGTGCCGCCGGGCGTTTCGTAGATGCCGCGGCTCTTCATGCCGACGAACCGGTTCTCGACCAGGTCGAGGCGGCCGATGCCGTTGGCGCCGCCCAGCTCGTTGAGCCTGGTCAGCAGCGCCGCCGGGCCCATCTTCACGCCGTCGACGGCGATGGGGTCGCCCTTCTCGAACACGATCTCGACATAGGTCGGCTTGTCGGGCGCGTCCTCGGGCGCAACGGTGCGCGAGAACACGAATTCCTCGGGCTCGGACCACGGATCCTCGAGCGCCTTGCCCTCGGCCGAGATGTGCAGGATGTTCGCGTCGGTCGAGAACGGCGCCTCGCCCCGCTTGTCCTTCGGGATCGGGATCTGGTTTTCCTCGGCGAACTTGATCAGCGCCGTGCGCGAGGTCAGCTCCCATTCGCGCCACGGCGCGATCACCTTGATCGCCGGATCGAGCGCGTAATAGCCCAGCTCGAACCGCACCTGGTCGTTGCCCTTGCCGGTGGCGCCATGGCAAACGGCGTCGGCGCCCACTTCATGGGCGATCTCGATCTGGCGCTTGGCGATCAGCGGCCGGGCGATCGAGGTGCCGAGCAGGTAGACGCCCTCATAGGCGGCGTTGGCGCGGAACATGGGGAACACGTAGTCGCGGACGAACTCGTCGCGCAGATCCTCGATGAAGATCTGCTTCACGCCCATCAGCTCGGCCTTGGCGCGCGCCGGCTCAAGCTCGTCGCCCTGGCCCAGGTCGGCGGTGAAAGTGACGACCTCGCACTGATAGGTGACCTGCAGCCACTTCAGAATGACCGAGGTGTCCAGCCCGCCCGAATAGGCGAGCACGACCTTGTTGATTTTCTTGCTCATCGTGGTGTGTTCCCGGGGATCGGATTGGCGGCGGAGTATAGGCAAAAGGCGCGGACGGGCAAGACGCGCTTTTTGCGCCCGCCAACGGCCTGATTCTGATAGAAAACGGGCCTATGTGCGGACTGGCGGGCATGTTCGACGGCACGGGAGAGCGGCCCATGGACCGGGGCCTGCTCCGGCGCATGACCGATGCCGTCGCCCATCGCGGGCCCGACGGATCGGGCCTGTTCACCGGGCCGGGCGTGGCGCTGGGCCACCGGCGGCTGTCGATCATCGACATCGAGGGCGGCGCCCAGCCGATGACCGACCCGGAGACCGGCGTCACCGTCGTGTTCAACGGCGAAATCTACAATTTCGCCGCGCTGATGGAGACCCTGTCCGGCCACGGCCACCGCTTCCGCACCCGGTGCGACACAGAAGTGATCCTGCATGGCTGGATGCAGTGGGGCGCCGACTGCCTGACGCATTTCGACGGCATGTTCGCCTTCGCCCTGTGGGACCCGCGCGAGCAGACCCTGTTCCTCGCCCGCGACCGGCTGGGCAAGAAGCCGCTGTACTACGCCATCCTGCCCGACGGGCTATGCCTGTTCGGCTCGGAGCTGAAGGTGCTGACCCGCCATCCGGACCTGCCGCGCGACATCGACCCGCAGGCGGTCGCCGACTTCTTCGCCTATGGCTACGTGCCGGACCCGAAGAGCATCTACCGGGCGGCGCGCAAGCTGGCGCCCGGCCATTTCCTGCGCTGGCGGCGCGGCGGCGAGCCCCAGCTGAGGCAATGGTGGGACCTGTCGCTGGAGCCGACCGAGGGCGATGCCGCCGACGTGGCCGCCCAGCTCGACATCGCCACCAGGCGCCGGCTGATCGCCGACGTACCGCTGGGCGCATTCCTGTCCGGCGGCGTCGATTCCAGCGCCATCGTCGCCCAGATGGCGCACGGCATGAACGCGCCGGTGAAGACCTTCTCCATCGGCTTCGGCGGCGTCGAGGGCAAGGATGGGGCCTACGACGAAACCGCCTATGCCCGCGCCGTCGCCAGCCGCTACGGCACCGACCACACCGAGCGGCAGGTGGACCCGGACTCGTTCGATCTCGTCGACCGGCTGGCGGCGCTCTACGACGAGCCGTTCGGCGACAGCTCGGCCATTCCCACCTTCCAGGTCTGCGCCCTGGCGCGGGAGACGGTGACCGTCGCGCTGTCTGGCGACGGCGGCGACGAGGTGTTCGGCGGCTATCGCCGCTATCTGTGGCACCAGCGCGAGGCGAAGGCGCGAAAGCTGCTGTCGCCTGGCTTCCGCAAGCTGCTGTTCGGCACCCTGGGCAGGATTTACCCCAAGGCCGACTGGGCGCCCCGCAGGCTGCGCGCCAAGACGACCTTCCAGGAGCTCGCCCTCGACGACATCGAGGCGTATTTCCTCAGCGTCTCGGCGACCACGGAACGGCAACGCCGCAACCTGCTGAGCCTCGACGTGCGCGGCCCGCTCCACCGGGCTGGCTACCATCCCATCGAGGTGCTGCGCGAACACTGGCGCAAGGCCGAAGGCGCCGATCCGCTGAAGCAGGCGCAATACGCCGACATCAAGACCTGGCTGCCCGGCGACATCCTGGTGAAGGTGGACCGGGCGAGCATGGCGAATGGCCTGGAAGTGCGTGCGCCGTTCCTCGACCACCGGCTGCTGGAATGGGGCGTCAACCTGCCGGCGGACCAGAAGATCGCCGGCGGCGAGAAGAAGGCGATCCTGAAGCAGGCCATGGAGCCCTTCGTCCCCGCCAACCTGCTCTACCGCCCCAAGCAGGGCTTTTCCGTACCCATCGGCCCGTGGTTCCGCGGCCCGCTCCGCGACAAGGTGCGCGACGAGCTGACCGGCAGCCTGCTGGGCGAGTCCGGGCTCATCGACAGGCAGTCGGTCGAGATGCTGCTGAACCAGCACCAGGGCGGCTACCGCGACCAGTCGCGCGTGCTGTGGTTGCTGCTGATGTTCCAGGGCTTCCTGCGGCATGACGCGGCGTCGCGGCCATGAACATCCTCGGCTTCACCACGCTCTATCCCAACGCCGCGCAGCCGGTGCACGGCATCTTCGTCGAGAACCGGCTGCGGCGCCTCGCCGAGAGCGGCAGGGTAAACCTGACCGTGGTGGCGCCGGTGCCGTGGTTCCCGTTCGGGTCCGCGCGGTTCGGCGGCTACGCAGCCTATGCGAAGGTTCCCGCGCGGGAAGTGCGCTATGGCATCGAGGTTTTCCATCCGCGCTACAAGGTCATTCCCAAGGTCGGCATGAACCTGGCCCCGGCGCTGCTGGCGCGCGGCGCGCGGCAGACGGTGGCGCGGCTGGTGCGCGAGCGCGGCATCCAGCTGATCGACGCCCATTACTTCTACCCCGATGGCGTGGCGGCGGCGATGCTGGCCACCGAGCTGAGCCTGCCCCTCACGATCACCGCGCGCGGCACCGACCTTAACCTGATCCCGCAGTTCCCGGTGCCGCGCCGCAAGATCGAAGCCGCCGCGCGCCGGGCCGACGCACTAATCACCGTGTGCGACGCGCTGCAAAAGCCGCTGCTCGACATGGGGATCGACCCCGGCAAGATCGTCACGCTGCGCAACGGCGTCGACCTGGAACTGTTCCGGCCCCTCGACCGCATGGCGGCGCGCAACCGCTGGGGCGCGGACGGCCGCACCATCGTCTCGGTCGGCGGCCTGGTCGAGCGCAAGGGCCATCATCTGGTCATCGAGGCGATGAAGTCCGTGCCGAACGCCTCGCTGCTGATCGCCGGCGAGGGCGAGGAGCGGCGGGCGCTGGAGCGCCTGATCGCGGCGCGGGGGCTGACCGGCCGGATCCGGCTGCTGGGGCAGGTACCCCATGACAGCCTGCCGTCGCTCTACAGCGCCGCCGACGCGCTGGTGCTGGCGTCGAGCCGGGAAGGCTGGGCCAACGTGCTGCTCGAGGCCATGGCCTGCGGCACGCCGGTCGTCGCCACCGACGTCTGGGGCACCGGCGAGGTGGTCGCCGCGCCCGAAGCGGGCGTGCTGATCAAGGAACGGTCGGCGGTTGCTGTCGCGCAGGGGCTGAATGCGCTGTTCGCCGCCCCGCCGGAACGGACGGCGACGCGCGCCTACGCCGAAGGCTTCAGCTGGGACGCGACGACTCAGGGGCAATTGCAACTGTTCGAGCGGCTGATCGGTAAGTGAACCGCTTCGCGGCCCCCCTCACCCTAACCCTCTCCCCGGCGGGGCGAGGGGACTCTGCCGGTGCATTGGCATCAACGGAAACCCTTCTCCCCAGCGGGGAGAAGATGGCGCGTAGCGCCAGATGAGGGGTGAGCAGCGCAAGCGGCCTCGGTGAAACTAGGCGCCTGGACTTTCAGCCTTCAGCAGATCGGCCTTGCGGACCTTTTCGGAGGCGGATTTGAGCTGGCCGCAGGCGGCCATGATGTCGCGGCCGCGCGGCATGCGGATCGGCGCCGAGATGCCGGCGTTGAACACATATTCCGAGAACGCGTGGATGTTGTCCCAGTCCGAGCACTCGAACGCGGTGCCGGGCCATGGATTGAACGGGATCAGGTTCACCTTGGCCGGGATGTCGTACTTCTTCAGCAGCCGGACCAGCTCCTTCGCGTCGTCCAGGCTGTCGTTGACGCCCTTCAGCATGGCGTATTCGAAGGTGATGCGCCGCGCGTTCGACACGCCGTGATAGTTGGCGCAGGCGGTCAGCAGCTGCTCAAGCGGGTACTTGTTGTTGATCGGCATGATCGCGTCGCGGGTCTCGTTGCGCACCGCGTGGAGCGACACCGCCAGGTTGACGCCGATCTCCTCGCCGCAACGCTGCATCATCGGCACCACGCCCGAGGTCGACAGGGTGATGCGGCGCTTCGACAGCGAGATGCCTTCCGGGTCCATGACGATCTTCATGGCCTGCTTGACGTTGTCGAAATTGTAGAGCGGCTCGCCCATGCCCATCAGCACGATGTTGGACAAAAGCCGTCCGTCCGCCGGGCTGGGCCATTCGCCCAGCGCGTCGCGGGCGATCATCACCTGGCCGACGATCTCGGCGGCGGTCAGGTTGCGGACCATCCGCTGGGTGCCGGTGTGGCAGAACTTGCAGGTCAGGGTGCAGCCGACCTGGGACGAGACGCACAGCGTGCCGCGGTCATCCTCGGGGATGAACACGGCCTCGACCTCGTTGCCGTCGTCGAGCCGGACCAGCCATTTGCGCGTGCCGTCCTCGGACAGCTGGGCCAGCGATACCTCGGGACGGCGGATCTCGAATTTTTCCGCCAGCATGGCCTGCATGTCCTTCGACACGTTGGTCATGACATCGAACGAGGTGGCGCCCCGGTTGTAGATCCAGTGCCAGAGCTGCTGGGCGCGCATCCTGGCCTTGCCTTCGGCCACGCCGTTCTCGATCAGCGTCGCGCGAAGTTCATCGCGCGACAGGCCGCAGAGATTGAGCTTGGCCGAGGTTTCCAGCTTCACCGGGCGCAGCATGTTCATGAGCCGCATGCCTTGCTGGCCGCGTCCATGGCGGCGGAGAATCCGGACAGCGAGAAGTCGTATTCGGTGCCGTCGCCGTTCGCCGCCCGCTCCTTGACGGTCAGCAGCGCGGCGCTCTTCATGGTGGCGACGATCCGCTTGTCGGACGCGGCGTCGTAGGCCCAGGCGTCCTTGCCCGAATTGAACAGCGGCTCCTTGAAGGCGCCCATGATCACGGTGCCGTCATTGTTGGGCTTGAGATCGTAGCGCACGCCCAGGCGCACCTCGTCGGCGATCTTCTTGCCGGGCTTCTGCGACACCATGAAGAAGACGCCGTTGTGGTCGACTTCCTTGGGCTTGGTGCGCTTGGGCACGGTGATGACGTAGCAGGACTTGGCGTTGCCCGAGCCGGTGGTGAACGCGTCCCAATCGGTGAACGTACCCAGCAGCTTGGGCGCCGCGTGCGCGGGCATGGCGATGGCCAGGGCCGCGAGACCGGCCAGGAGCGGAATGATTCTCATTGCCCCACCATACAAAGCGCGGCCGGATTTTTCCACGACATCCACCGTAAACCTGCCTTTTGACTAAGATTTCAAGCGAGAGATAGGCTCGCCGTAGCGATGCTCAAGCATCGGGATCGGCTCGCCGCGCGGCGTCACCGGCCGCACCGGCCAGCGGCCCAGCGTGCGCACCCGGTCATACATCACCACCGCGCCCGCCGTCGCCTGGTTGAGGCAGAAGCTGGTGGGGATGCGGATGACGTGCGCGCAGCGCGCCAGGATCTCCGGCGTCAGCGACCCGCGCTCGCGGCCCAGCACATAGGCGGCCTGGCGCGGATGGGCGAAGCTGGGCAGGTCGACCGCGTCCTCGGTGAGCTCGACGCCGACCAGCACGCAGCGCTCGGGCAGCATGATGGTCTCGACGCTGTCGAACCGGTAGAGCGGCACTTCCCGGTCGGTCCGGCTGGTGTCCGAGAAGGTGTCGTCCTTGTTGTAGTCGCGCCCGACCGTGAACAGGAAGCTGGCGCCGAACCCGTGCGCCGTGCGCATCAGGTTACCCAGATTGCCCGATTTGTCGCCGCTCTCGACCCCGATGCCGAAAAACCCGCGCATGCGCTCCGTCCATGGCCTGAAAGGCCGGTTTGGCGCGGCTTATACAGGGAGGCGCATGGACTCGCAAATGGCTCAGGGTTTCACGGTTTCGCGTGAGTGTCCGCTACGGGTGGAAAGCGGACCTAGCCCTTCGCCCCAACAAAGTAGAAAAGTTGCTCACGCGACGTTGGCGGCTCCCAATTTGAGGGGATCGAAATCGCTTGGATCGCCAGTTCGAACTCAATGAGGTTGCCTGATCCCGGAAGCCCAAACCAAAGCTCCACGAATCCTTGTCGGATAAGGGCCTCAAGCGCCCCGCTCCTCATGATGAAGCAACTGAAGCGCCCGCCGAGTTGAAGGCCCAGTCGACCTCCCAGAGCCCGTACCAAACTTACCGATACCTCCCTATATGACGGGCTTATCCGGGCGCGGATTTCAATCCCGTTCCGGTTAGTGGAAAATTCTAGCGTGTTGTAAATCCAAGGCACTTCAGGGTCGAGCACGACGGGCTCGGCGTCAAAGAAGCCTATCAACTCATAATCTTCCGGGAAATTACGAAGCATGCCCACTCGCTTTAGGTGCACCTGCGGAGGATCATAATGTACGCAATCATTGGAACGTCCGCTAAGGGTCGAGGCTGTGTAAAAACGCCGTGGTTTTGTTAGACTCCTGACGTTGCAGTCAGGAGGTGGAGTTGAGCCGCTTCGTCCAAGGTGCAGACCGTCGACAGCCGACCTTGCTTCCCGATTGCCTCGACGACTACGTGGCCGAGGAGAACGCGGTGCGGGTGGTCGACGTCTTTGTCGATGAGCTGGATTTGAGGGCACTGGGTTTTGAGGGTATGACGCCGGAGCCGACAGGCCGGCCAGCGTATCACCCGAGTACGCTGCTCAAGCTCTATGTCTACGGCTACCTGAACAAGGTGCAGTCCAGCCGTCGGCTGGAACGCGAGGCCCAGCGCAATGTCGAGCTGATGTGGCTGACGGGTCGGCTGGCCCCGGACCACAAGACCATCGCCGACTTCCGGAAGGACAACGGTCCAGCGATCCAGGCCGCCTGCGCCCAGTTCGTGGTGCTGTGCCGGGAGATTGGCCTGTTCGGCAGCGCCCTTGTCGCGATCGACGGCAGCAAGTTCAAGGCGGTCAACACCCGCGACAGGAACTTCACGGCCAACAAGCTGCGGAAGCGCCTGGAGCAGGTGGCCGACCATGTCGCTGGCTACCTGCGGGACCTCGACACCGCCGACCGCCAAGAGGGCGAGGCCGCCGAGGCACGCTCCGGACGCCTGAAGGAGAAGATCGAGCGGCTGCGCGAGCAGATGAGGATGCTCGAGGCGATGGAGGTTCGGGTCGCGGCCTCGCCGGACGGCCAGGTTTCTGTGACCGACCCCGACGCCCGGTCCATGGCAACCAGCGGGCGCGGCAGCGGGATCGTCGGCTACAACGTCCAGTCGGCAGTCGAGGCCGAGCATCATCTGATCGTCGCCCACGACGTGGTCATGACCGGCAGCGACCGCGAACAACTCGCCGCCATGGCCGCCCAGGCGAAGGACGCCATGGGCGTCGAGACGCTCGATGCGCTGGCGGATCGCGGTTACTTCTCCGGCGAGGAGATCCGGGCCTGCGAGGCCATGGGCGTAACGTCCTACGTGCCGAAGCCGCTGACCTCGGGAGCCAAGGCCGACGGCCGGTTCGGCAAGCAGGACTTCGTCTATCTGCCCGATCAGGACGTATATCGCTGCCCTTCAGGCGCGCTGCTGCCCCGCCACATGACGACCGTCGAGAAGGGCATGACGCTCCACCGCTACTGGGACCGCGCCAGTTGTCAGGCCTGCGCTCTCAAGGCCTTGTGCACCCCTGGCGTCGAGCGGCGGGTGACCCGTTGGGAGCACGAGGCGGTCATCGATGCCCTTCAGCGACGAATGGACCTGACGCCTGACGCCATGCGCCTGCGAAGACGGCTCGTCGAACACCCTTTCGGCACAATCAAGGCCTGGATGGGGGCAACACACTTCCAGATGAAGCGTCTGCCTAACGTGAAGACCGAAATCAGCCTTCACGTCCTGGCCTACAACCTCAAGCGGGTCATCGCGATCCTCGGCGCCAAGCGGC
>CALQFM020000087.1 GCA_943329845.2 Candidatus Kuenenia stuttgartensis
TCCAGCCCCACCCGATGATCTTGAAGTAGGTGAAGTCGGTCTGCCACATCTCGTTCGGACGCGTGGTCCTGGTGTGGAAGGCATCGGCGGCCTTGATCACCACATAGGCCGGGCTGGTGATCAGGTCATGGGCCTTCAACAGGCGGTAAACCGTGGCTTCGGATACGAAGTAGCGCTTCTCGTCGGTGAACCGCACGGCCAGTTCCCGTGGAGAGAGCTCGGACTGCTCCAGCGCCATCTCGATGATCTTGTCATGGATATCAGGCGGGATCCGGTTCCACACCCGGCTCGGCGCCGAGGGCCTATCTTCCAGCGCCTCCGGCCCGCCATCGAGATAGCGGTCATACCAGCGGCAGAAGGTTCGGCGCGGGATGCCCAGCTGCGCCAGCGTGCGCCGGGCCGGCAAGTGCGACTGCTCGACGATCCTGATGATCTCGAGCTTCTCGGATGCGGGATACCTCATTCGGCGTCGCCCCCATCCGCAATCATGCTTTTTTTGAGCAGCCGGTTCTCGAGCGTCAGGTCGGCGACGCATTCCTTCAGGGCGCTGGCCTCGCGGCGCAGATCCTTCACCTCGTCGGTGGTGGCGGCACGGGCAGTGTCACCAGCCAGGCGGCGCTTGCCTGCCTCCATGAACTCCTTCGACCACACGTAATACAGGCTCTGGGCTATGCCTTCCTTGCGGCACAGCTCGGCAATGCTGTCATCGCCGCGCAGACCGTCCAGCACGATCCTGATCTTGTCTTCTGCTGAAAAGTGCCGACGTGTCGCCCGGCGGATGTCCTTCACCACCTGCTCCGCAGGCTTCTTGGCGCTTGAGGATTTAGGTCTCATCTTCGTTCCTTCGTCACTGCGACGAGACCTAAATCCTCCTTAAATCACAACCTCAAATCTGGGCCATAGGCGCTGACGGGGAACATTCATGAAGCGTGTCAGCCGCGCCCATGCCCGGTCGTTCGTCGGTCCGGAAGGGGCGCTGATGGGCGCCGAACTGGCCGACGGCATTTCCATGGCGCCGCTGTCGCGCAGCCGTTCCCGGGGCACGTTGTTCGACCACAAGCTGCCCGAGACCGGCGCGCCGCCCAAGCTGGCGGCGGGCCCGCTGCCTGGCGACGGTCCACTGCAGGACATCCCGGCCGACGAGCGCTATGACGGCGGTCCGCTGTACAACCCGGACGCCGCGCCCGACGAGCCCGCCGAGGACAAGGCCTACATGCTCGCGCTGGCCCGCGGCGACCTGGTCGGCGTGGAGCTGGGCGACAAGGTCAGCGTCGTCCACGTCTCGCAATTCGCCAAGGGCGAGCGACCCGATGGCGGCGAGTTCGTGGTCTATCCGCGCGGCAGGTTCCGCCCGTTCGGCCCGATCAACTCGTTCGAGGACGTCAACTCGTTCCAAGCCATCAACATCGAGCCGCTGCAGAGTGCCGAGGATCCGTCCGATCCGTCGCCGGTGGCCCGCAGCGCATACCATATCGGCAACTGGGATCTGCCCGGCGACTTCCAGCTCTCACTGGCCGACACGTCCATGTACGACCGCCGCGAGTGGCTGATCCGGCATCTGCACGACTGCTGCGGCCGGAACTACGTCACCGTCATGCACGATCCGCTGGCGCTGGTGCTCCACTACAATGGACTGTTCTTCGTGCCCGGGCAGGTGGCTACGGTCATTCCGCTCGCACCCGGCATCAGGGCCTGGTAGTCCAGCCGCCGGCGCGGCAACCGTCGGACCAGCGAAACGCGTCCTATAGGCAGCCACGACAGGCCATGTATGATGCCGCGGCGATTCAATCGGCGTGAAGGAGAGTACGCATGCGGATCGGTATCCTGACGGGCGGGGGCGACGTCCCGGGTCTCAATCCCTGCATCAAGGCGGTGGCGACCAGCGCTGCCGAGCTGGGCTGGGAAACCATCGGTTTCCGGCGCGGCTGGGCCGGTCCGCTGAACATCGACCCCGACGACCAGGAATCCATCGCCACGCACACCATGATCCTGGACCGGGGCCGGGTCCGCGGTATCGACCGTACCGGCGGCACGGTCCTGCATACCTCGCGCACCAATCCGGGCCGGGTGGCGCTGAAGGAGATGCCGCCGTTCCTCGAGGCGCCCTACGCCGTCGACAAGAACGCCCGCATCGACTGCACCGACCATGTGCTCGAGGTGCTGGAGAAGCTGGGGATCGGCGCCCTGGTCGCCATCGGCGGCGACGACACGCTGTCCTATGCCGCACGCCTCCACAAGGAAGGCTTCAAGGTCATGGCCTGTCCCAAGACCATGGATAACGACGTGTTCGGCACCGACTACTGCATCGGATTCGGCACGGCGGTCAGCCGCAGCGTCGAGGCCATCGACGCGCTGCGCACGCCCACCGGTAGCCACGAGCGCATCGCCGTGGTGGAGCTGTTCGGCCGCAACAGCGGTGAGACGGCGCTGATCTCGGGCTATCTGGCCGCCGCCGACCGGGTGCTGATCAGCGAAGTGCCGTTCGACGTCGAGAAGCTCGCCGAACTGGTGATGCGCGACAAGACCGACAATCCGGCGTCCTATGCCATGGTCGTCATTTCGGAAGGCGCCACCATCAAGGGCGGCCAGACCGTCGAGAGCGGCGAAGCCGATTCCTATGGCCACCGCAAGCTGGGCGGCATCGGCGATATCCTGGGCGAGGAGTTGAAGCGGATCACCGGCCAGGGCATCGTCAACCAGTCGCTGGCCTACCTGATGCGCGCCGGCGCGCCCGACGCGCTCGACCGCATGGTGGCCTCGGCCTACGGCGCCGGCGCGGTCCAGCTTTTGTCCCAGGGCAAGAGCGGCCTGATGATGGCGATCCGCGACGGCAACTACACCACGGTGCCGGTCGATACCTGCGTCCAGGGCAAGAAGCGGGTCGACGTACCCGAACTCTATGACACCGATCAGTACCGCCCGGTGATCCGCCAGGTCCAGGGCAAGCCGATGTTCCTGTACTGAAGGCGCCTGCGGGCGCCGCATAGCCCCAGCAGCGCCGCGGCGAGAAGCAGCAACGCGCCTGGCTCCGGCACTGTCGCCGGCACCGGCCTGTCGGCCGCGTCGACCGACATCGCATCCAGGTAGAATGCCGAGTCCAGCGCCTGGAACGTCCATGCGCTCGCGGCGTCGAGCACCGAGAAGTCGCCGTCGCCGAACGAGCGCGCGGCTCCGTTCAGCAGATACTTGCCGTCGTCGAGGGGCTTTCCGTCCGCATTCGAGAACAACAGCTTCATCATGAAGACGTCGCTGCTGAAGGTGAGGGTGAGGATTTCCGAGGTCAACTTCAGCTGGTTCACAACCCCGTCGCCCGAGGCGCAGTCCCCCTTCTCGTTCAGCCCGCTGCAAACCCCCAGGCCGCCCGGCTCTTGCGACAAATAGGCATAGGCCTGATCTTCCTTGGACGCCACGCCCTTGGCGTCAACGACCTGCCCTGTGGCGACGACCTCCAGCTCCTTGCCGCCGGTGAAGGCGGAGCCGATCAGTCCGTCGCCTGACGAGAAGGCAAGGCCGACCGGAACCGCGTCAAGCTCGTCCGGGTTCCCCCCGCCGCCCTTGAGCGCATAGGAGTTGAAGTCGAAATTGACCGGTGTCGCTCCCGCGGACGCGGGCGCCAGCAATAGTCCGACGGCAAGGATAACCCGCCGCAGGCAAGCCTTCTCGATAAGCATTCCGGCCCCGGATCGCTGCGAAGCGCCCCGCTTCGCCCTGTGTGATACAACCTAGGGTAATATATTCATCCGGAATAAAATCACCAAAGGTTGATTTCAGGGTCGCATGTGGAACAGCGTCCTGCCTGGCGTGCGCAGTGGCGCGGCCAGGTTGGCGAACTCGCAGAGCAACGGACGGGTGTCGCGCGGGTCGATGATGTCCTCGATCAGGAAGGCCTCCGCCGTGCGGAAGGGCGAGCGGACCCGGTTCAGGCGTTCCAGGATGTCCGCCAGCATGGCGGCCGGATCCTCGGCCTCGCGCAGTTCCTGGGTATAGGCCGCCTCGATGCCGCCCTCGATCGGCAGCGACCCCCAGTCGCCCGACGGCCATGCATAGCGGTAGCGCAGCCGCTCATGGTTGGTGTGCGCGGAGCCGGCGACGCCGAACGCCTTGCGGATCACCACCGAGCACCACGGTACCGTTGCCTGGTAGACCGCGGCGAGCGCCCGCGAGCCGTGGCGGATCGTGGCCGCCTGCTCATGCGCCACGCCCACGGCGAAGCCGGGGTTGTCGACGAAATGGACAACCGGCAGATGAAAGGTCTCGGCCATGTCGACGAAGCGGATCGCCTTGTGCGAGGCATCGGCGGTCCAGCCCCCGCCATAGAAGTACGGATCGCTCGCCAGCACGGCGACGGGCCAGCCGTCGAGCCGGGCGAGGCCGGTGATCAGCGGCCGGCCATTGTACTTGCCGATTTCCTTGAACGAGCCCGCGTCGACCACGGACTCGACGATCTTGCGCATCTTGTAGACCTTGCGCCGGTCCTTCGGGACGATGGACAGCAGCGACTCCTCGCGGCGGTCCGGGTCGTCGGTGACCGGGCCGCGCGGCGGCAGTTCGTGGATGCTGGGCGGCAGGTAGGACAGGAACCGCCGGGCGTTGGTGATGGCCTCGTCCTCGGTCGCGACTTCGTCGTCGACCGATCCGTTGCGGGTATGCATCCAGCTTCCGCCCAGTTCTTCTTTGGTCACGTCCTCGCCCACATGCTTGGCCACGGGCGGGCCCGCAGCGAACATCTGGCTCAGTTCCTTGACCATGACCGAATAGTGGCTGGTGACGAGGCGCGCGGCGCCCAGCCCGGCGACGGGGCCAAGCCCCAGCGCCACAACCGGCACCACGCCCATGTTGGCGACCACGTAGTCCCATCCCGGATTGCGCGGCAGGTAGGTGCGGCCGTCCTTCTCCAGCATCTTGACCGAGCCGCCGCCGCCGGTGCCGTCGATCAGGCGAACCAGCGGGATGCGCAGCTCCAGCGCCATCTGCTCGGCATAGGCCTGCTTGCCGGCGATGGCCGCGTCGGAAGCGCCGCCGCGCACGGTGAAATCGTCGCCCTGCACCATGATGGTGCGGCCCTCGACCTTGCCGCGACCCATCACCGTGTTGGCGGGCATCACCTCGATCAGGTTGCCGTTCTCGTCGTAGCTGCCCTTGCCGGCGAGGCCGCCGACCTCCCGGAACGAGCCCGGATCGACAAGCCGGGCGATGCGGTCGCGCACCGTCAGCTTGCCCCGTGAAGTCTGCTTGAGGACCTTGTCGTCGCCGCCCATCTTCAGCGACAGTTCCTGGCGGCGGCGCAGTTCCGCGACGTCGGCTTCCCAGCTCATTCCGCATCTCCCCTGTTCACACGGGAGGCATTCTCACGGATAAGCGGGCGGGACGCAATTCACGCGCGCAGAAAGCTACTCGAGGAGATTCCTTTTCTCGATGACAGGCCAGCTCGATGGCCGGCGGGTTCCAGATACGCAAACGTGCGTGTCGCGGAAGGGATGGGGAAAAAGGAAATAGAAGGCACAGGGCTCGCCCGCGCCTTCGTCAGGTCGTGTGGAGCGGCCCCGGAGGAAGCCGCTCCAGGTTGTGCCGCTTACTTCTTACCGATGTTCTTTTCGAACTGAGCGGTCAGCACGCCCCAGATGTCGGTCTGGGCCTTGCGGGCGATTTCCGACAGGTCGCCGAAATTCTTGGCGGCTTCCTCGGCCTTGGAACGGAAGGTCTCGAGCGAGCCGGTCAGCACGGCCTGAGCGTCGCCCTTGGTGAGCTTGCCGGCGGTTTCCTGCCATTCGGCGACGGCCTGGGTGGCAATCGCCTGCTGCTGCTTGACGATGTCCTGCAGCGCATTCGCGGCGATCTTCGCCACGTCGCCCATGGCCTTCATGTTGCCCTGGCCGGCTTCGGTCAGCGACTTCATGTCCACGGACGGGAAGCTGCCGCCGCCGACCATCTTCTGGATATTCTCGTACCAATCGGCGAAGGGGTTCGCCGGGCCACTGGTGTTCTTTGCCATACTTCGGTTCCTCTCGTTATCGCCTTGCGGCGGGTCGACCCCGATGCTCAGTGATGAAAGGGTTCCAAAACGGCCGGGGCTGCTGTTTTGTGCACTGCAACATAACCACGAATTTATATATTGCAAGTGCGAAATGGCGTGAGGTGTCGAAAAACCTCTCAGGCGAACGAAGGCAGGCGGTAGACCCGGCTTGCAGTGCCCGAGAATAGCGCGGTCTTCTCGTTTGCGCTGAACCCGGCGGCGATCTGCTTGAACGAGTTCCACAGAACGCCGTAGGACACCGACAGCTTGTCGACCGGGAAGTTGCTTTCGAACATGCAGCGCTCCGGGCCGAACATGTCGATCATGTGCAGGTACCAGTCCCGGGTCGCCGCGGTCAGCTCGGACGAGGTCGGCGGCTTGTCGTTCTTGTGCCAGCCAAAGCCGTTGACCGCCATGTTGATGCCGCCAAGCTTGGCGTTGACGTTGGGGCATTTGGCGAGCTCGGCCACGTCCTTCTTCCACTGGGCGAAGATCGCGTCCCGCTTGCCTTCATACGGTCCGATGCCGAGCGGGCCGCCGAAATGATCGAAGATCACCGGGATGTCGGGAAAGGCGCGCGCCAGGTCGGTCAGCTCCGGAATCTGCGGATGGTACAGCCAGGAATCGAAGCTCATGCCGAACTTGCCCAGCTGCGCGTAGCCCTCGCGGAAGGTGCTGTCGAGCAGCAGATGCTCGGTCGGGTTGGTGTGCGACTTGCGGACCCTGTCATCCCTGTCCCAGCCGGCGGCGTGGCGGATGCCGCGGAACCGGTCTGGCGCGGCATTCATGTGTGCCTCCAGTACCTCGGCGACGGGCGCGCCCAGGGTCAGGTCGGCGAACCCGACGATGCCGGCGCAGGCGCGGGTCTTGCCGTAGAGGCCGCTGGCGCTCATGGCGGCGATGCCGTTGACGAACTCGGTCTCGCCTACCGGCGCCATCCGCACCGGCCCGTCGGCCCGGTACATGGCGGCGCATTCCATGAACACGGTGGCGACGACATTATGGCCGCTGCCGGTGTCCTTCAGCAGCTCGTCGAGCAGGTAGCGCGAGCCGGGATGGTCCCACAGGTGATGGTGCGGATCGACGATCGGCAGGTCCGGCTCGAGCGCCGCCTCCTGCACCTTGGCCAGCCAGGCCGCATCTCCCGCCATCGCGCTCTCCCGTTTCAGTCCGGCAGAGAGCCTACCCCAGCAGCGGTGACAGGAAAAAGGCTAATCCCGTTCGGCGCAGGGCGCCTTGCGGGCGAAGCCGTCGAACAGGTCGAGCATGCGCTGGCGCCAGTCCTCGATGACGTCGCCGTCCTCGAGGATGGGGCCGGTGCTGATCCGGGCCCACATGAAGCCGCCGAACGCGCAGTAGTCGGCATAGGCCGGTGCGTCGCCGGACAGGAATGGCTGTTCCTTCAGCGCGAGGCGCATGGGCTCGAGGCTGGCGCGCACCCGCTTGACGCTGCCGGCCTCGCGGATCTGTTCCATGGTCATGCCGGTCCACTGGAACCGGCTTTCGCGGTAATAGGGCTGATCGGCCTCGGGTGTCAGGTCGAAGGTCGGGGCGCAGCACAGCATGAACAGGGTCGACAGGAACTGGCTGTCGCTCCAGTGGTTGAACACCCGCGCCAGGGCCCTGCCGCCGTCGCCGCCGAACAGGCTGGGCCGCTCCGGATGGCGGTCCTCCAGGTGACAGGCGATGCGCCAGGAATCCGACACTACCGTATCGCCGTCGACCAGTACCGGCACGCGGTCCTGGCCGGAAAAGGCGATCTTCGCCTTGCCGCCATAGCCGATGGCGACGGTCTCGGGCACGAACCCCTTGTGGGCAAGCGCCATCTTGGCCCGCCACACGAACGGGCTGACCGAACGGCCATGATTGAGCACGAGTTCGTAGAGTTGCATGAAGCAAGACTAGCGCGGACGGCCGCCTATTGCGCGGCGTATCCGACATAGAGACGCGTGCTGTATTCGAAATCGACCGTGCCGTTTCGCGCGGTGCGGTCGAACAGCTGGCGCAGCGCCGCCATCATCGGATCGTGGTTCGAGTGGCCGGGCTTGGGTACATAGGAAGACGACGACAGCCGACCCGTGAGCCCGTCCAAATCCAGCACCTGCACGTTGGGGAACGTGGCCTTGTGTAGGAAGCGGTCGGCAAACCATTCGGCCATGGCCGCGTCGTCGCTGTAGCGCTCCGCCACCTCGCCATAGTCGATGCCCCAGAAGCAGTGGTCGACCGTAACATCGAAAGCGACGACCTGCCGCAGACCACGGTCAACTCGGGCTTCTCGCTGATCAGCGACCAGAGCTTCGAGGACTCCGGCGTCAATCCGGTTTCTGCCAGCATTCGGGGCGATATCGACAACCAGGACCTGATCGACGTCAATATCGGCTCGACCGACGCCAACGCGGTGGTCAAGAACGTTGACGTGTCGGCGAGCGACAACGACGTCGTCGCCAGGGTCAACCTCAACACCGCCAACAACGCGATCGAGATCGGCCAGAACAGCAAGGTCGAGACGCTCGACGCCAACATCACCCTGGTCAACACCCAGACCTTCTGGGACGAGTTCGGGCAATTCAACGGCGCCGGCCTGATCCAGGTGGACATCGACAGCGCCGAGATCGACATCGCTGTGGACGCCGGCGCGACCACCATTGACAACCTCAACGTGGCGGCCAACAGCAACGCCACGCTGGGCGAGGCGCGGATCAGCAAGGCCACCAACACCGTCGCGGTGTCGACCCAGACCCAGGTGGTGACCGGCCTCATCGCCGGCGCCAATGTCCAGTCGGTCAATATCGGCGACGACAAGAGCACCGTCCGCTCCGAGGTCGGCCTGGTCAACGACCAGGACTTCAACGGGCTGATGGACTCCGTCAGCGGTGACCTGTCGGATAGCGGCGTTTCCGTCGAAGTCGATGAATCCGATATTTTCGTTACCGTATCGACCAACGACGGCTCGCTGACCAACAGCGTCGCCGAGGCCGACGGCAACAGCATCCGCGCGGTGTCCCTCGGCAATGACGCCACCAACGCGCTCTCGCTCGACGTCGGCAGCGTGGACCTGTCCCAGGCGCTGATCGCCGGCGGCGCCGGCAACGCCCCGCTCGCCATCATCAGCAACGCCCAGCGCGGCAGCGACGCCGATCAGGCCGATGGGGCCGGTTTCTGGGCGGAGGTGGACGCCAACTTCATCCAGGTGGACCTGTCCGGCATCGACAACGACATCACCAATGTGCAGGCCTCGGTCGACGGCAACCTGCAGGAAGCGCTCGCCCGGGCCAACAACGGCAAGAACGTGCTCACCGTCACCGGCGGCACCTATGTGGAGGCAGCCACCACCACGCCGCTGGTCCAGGCGCAGAACCTGGTGGGCGGCGGCGAAGTCGCGGCCGAGGATCTGGCTTTCGGCATCGCGTCCTATCAGCTCAACGGCTATGACGTGGAGGCGTTCGGCGAGGATACCGACATCGATGTCGACGTCTCAGGCGACATCCAGATCGACTCCAGCCAGCTCTCGGTCAGCGACAACGTCATGACCATCCAGGCCCGCAGCAACGACAACATCAACGATGCCTCGGTGAAGTTCACCACCAACAACGTCTCCGCCTTCGTCGCCAACGTGCAGGCGCCGGGCTCCGACGTCGTCAGGGTCGCTGCCACCGGTGAGGACATCTTCCTGTATGTGAATGGTTCCGGCTCCGACGCCACCGACACCAACGTCGACGTCGACGGCAACAGGATCTCGGTCATCGGCACGGTCAACCGGGCGCTGCTCAACACGCTGAGCGTCGACGGCACCGACCTGTTCAGCGGCACGGGCTCGACGACGCCGTCCGCGCTGGTCGACCCGGCGGGCGTCATCGGCGACGTCTCCGTGGTTTCCGACGCCAGCGTGATGAACGTCCAGGGCGAGGACATCGTCGGCTCGAACTTCGATGAAGTCGTCGATGTCTATGGCGAGGACATCGACTTCACCGCAAATTTCGATGTGTTCAACAGCGGCTCGATCTCCGTCGACAACAACCTGCAGCTCAACCAGGGCATCATCCACAGCGCCAACAACCTGCTCGGCATGGGCGCGTCCTATGCCTACAACGAGGCCACCGGCGCGGTGAGCCTGTCGGCGACGGGCAACGTCGCCAACATCGCCGCCACGGGCTCGATCGTCTCGCAGCAGATCGTCACCGACGACAGCGAGGTCGTCGTCAGGGGCGAGGACCTCGACCTGGAGATCGACGTCAACGATATCTCGTCGATCGACGCCGTGGCCCTGAGCGTGTCGAACAACGACCTGCTGAACCAGGCCATTGGCGGCACCGTGCTCAACCGCATGGACGTGCTGGCGGGCGCCACGATCACCGGCGTCGTCGCCACGCCCACGCCGGAGATCGGCGATCTCTCGGCGGGCAACCCGCTCGTCGCCAACGCCGATTTCAACATCGTCAACTACCAGGCGGGCGAGACCGAAGTGTTCGCGTCCGGCGAGGACACCGAACTCAGCATCGAGATGAACTCGGCCGCGGATGCGGTGGGCGATTCGCTGACGGTCAGGGGCAACGAACTCGAGTCCAGCGCGACCGGCTTCAACGCCTCCAACATCCTGGTGCTCAACTCCAAGTCTTCCAGCGATGCCACGGCCAACGTGCTCAACCGCCAGGACATCGGCAATGCGACGGTAGAGGCGGTGCAGTCGGAGGATCCGCAAGGCGATCCGATACAGCTGTTCATCGACGCCAATGGCAACGGCGCCGTCGACAGCAGCGTCACGCTGGACGACAACAAGGTCAGCAGCGTCGCCAACGGCAACGTGGCGCTCAATGCCCTCTCGACCACGGCAGGCTCGACGCTGCAGGAGTCGTCGGGCGCCGGCATCACGATCGACCCGGCCGGTCCGGTCTTCGTCGCACCCACCAACAGCGACTACTCGGTGCTCAACGCTCAGAACTTCACCGACGCCAGCGCGGTGTCCGAGACCAGTGATGTGAGCATCTATATCGATGGCTTCAGTGGCGCGACCGGTGTCGACAACAGCGCGTTCAGCGTCAGCGACAACACGGTGAAGGCGGCCAGCACGGCCAACCGGGCCGAGAACTACCTGGTGCTCAACACCGGGACGTTCCAGCATCCCAGTTCGACCGTCGGCAACCTGCAGTCCACCAGTGGTGCGACCATCTCCGCCACTGCCAGCAACGTGACCATCGGCATCGGCAATGGCGA
>CALQFM020000088.1 GCA_943329845.2 Candidatus Kuenenia stuttgartensis
AGCAACGCTATCGTCGACCATGGCGGGCGTGGCACTTTCTGTCCGGTGTTCGAGAGTGGTCTAAGCGCCTATTCTCTACACCAAATCAGTAGGTTAAGCTACGTTCGCCGACCCGGAATAGCCCGGCTGATGAATAATTCGGGCTAGAGACCTCCGGTCACCGGCCAGATCTGGCCGGTGATCCATTCCGACGCGGGCGCGCTGAGGTAGACCACCGCTGCGCCGATATCCATGGGCGTGCCGAACCGGCCGGCGGGAATCTTCGCCTTCTCCAGCAGGTCCGGCAGGCCGGACTCATCGATACCGAGGGCATTCATCACCACCTCGGTCGGAATCCACGCCGGCTCGATGGCGTTGACCCGCACGCGCGGCGCCAGCTCGCGGGCGAAGGTCTCGGTCAGGCTGTTGACCGCCGCCTTGGCCGCCCCGTAATGGCCGCTGCCCGGCACCGGCCCGCGCGCCGCCCGCGACGAGATGTTGATGACCGCGCCGCCATCCGCCATCCGTTTCACCGCCGCGACCGTGCCCGCCCAGACGGAAGTGAGATTGGTGTCCATGCAGTGCTGCCAGGAATCGGGTGACGCGCCGGTCAACGGACCCATATAGGTCGAGCCGCCGGCGTTGTTCACCCAGATGGACAGCTTGCCGAACGTGTCGACGGCGGCCTGGGCCAGTGCATCGAGCGACTGGGAGTTGGTCACGTCGGTGGGGACGGCGATCGCCTTGCCGCCCTTGGCGACGATGTCGGCGGCGACCCGCTCCACATCGTCCTTGCGCCGCGCGGCGAGCACCACCGACGCGCCCGCCTCGGACAGGGCGTGGGCGATGCCCTCGCCGATGCCGCGGCCGCCGCCGGTGACCACGGCCACCTGGCCATCGAGCCGGTACCGGTCGAGAATGCTCATCAGTGGCCTCCCGTGACCGGGAGCATCTGGCCGGTCACCCAGCCGGACGCGGGCGAGCACAGATAGACCACGGCGGCGCCGATATCCTGCGGCTTGCCGAAGGTGCCCATGGGAATGGCGAGTTGCTTGGCCAGCGCCGGCAGCCCGCTTTCGTCGGTAACGCCCAGCGCGGCCATCATCACCTCGGTGGGGATGTAGCCCGGCATGATGGCGTTGACCCGTATGCTCGGCGCCAGTTCGCGGGCGAAGGTCTCGGTCAGGCTGTTCACGGCCGCCTTCGCCGCGCCGTAATGGCCGCTGCCCGGGATCGGGCCGCGCGCCACCAGCGACGAGATGTTGACGATCGAGCCGCCCTCCTTCATGCGCTTCACGGCGGCGACGGTCGCCGCCCAGACGGCGGTGATGTTGAGGTCGATACAGTCCTGCCAGTCTTTCGCTGACAGTTCGGTCAGCGGCCCCATGGCGCGAGAGCCTCCGGCGTTGTTCACCAGGATCGTCAGCTTGCCAAACGTGTCGACGGCGGCCTGCGCCAGCGCCTCGAGCGCCTGTGAATTGGTGACGTCGGTGGGGACGGCAAGCGCCTTGCCACCCTTGGCGACGATGTCCGCGGCCACCTTTTCCACTTCCGCGCCGCGCCGCGCCGCCACGACGACCGCAGCGCCCGCGTCCGACAATGCGTGGGCGATGCCCTCGCCAAGTCCGCGCCCGCCGCCGGTGACGACGGCAACCTGCCCGTCCAGCCGATACTGGTCCAGAACTCCCATGCAACTCTCCCCATGTTTTGCCGTTTAAAGATTACCACAACACGCCGCACGCACAGGTGAAAACGCGCCAATGGGAAACCGGTGGCGCACGCCACATATCCTGAGTGGAGGGCACGAATGAACCGGAGGAATAAATGGCGAAGCTATCGATCCTGCTGCTGCCGGCAGCGTTGGGCCTGGGTTTGTCCCTGGCCGCCGCCGCCGCGCCCGCCGAACCGGAAGGCGATCCGTCGCAACCTGCGCCGGTGGCCGAGCCTGAGACAGTGCCGGCCACCGCCACCGTTGGCTTCACGCCGGCCATGAAGGACGCGATCCGCGCCTACTACAGGGGCAAGGGCTGCAGCGAAGACGTGACCAAGCCCATTGCCGGCTGCGTTCCGCGCCGCGACCAGGCGACTGCGCCGCGATACAGTGTCGGCAAGCCGCTGCCATCGGCTATCGAGGCGCAGCCGCTGCCCAAGCCGCTGGCAGACGCCATGGCGGCGCCGGAAGGTTATGGATTCGGGCTGGTGGACGGCGACGTGCTGTTGCTCGCCACGGACAACAGGCGTGTGGCGGACACCTATCCGGCCGTCGACCCCGCGCCCTGAGGCACGCCAGGCGCGACAGCTACTGCTCGGCGGCGGCCTTCGGCTTGCGCGGCGCATCGTCGTTCGAGGCCGGCTGTGGCGCTGCCGGAGCGGGAACGGCCGCCGGCGGCGGCTTTTTCAGATATCTGTCCAGGGTCGCCTTGAGCGTGCCGTCCGCCTGGACCTTGTCGAGCCAGGCATCCACCGCCTTCAGCAGCGCCTCGTCCTGCGGCATGACATAAGCCTTCTCCGTCAGGTTGAACGCGCCTTTCATGGCGGCGCAGAGCCTAGGGTTGCGCGCCGCCTGCCACTGGACCTCGATCTTGTCCGTGACCATCACGTCGGCCCGGCCGGCGGCGATCTCGTCGAAGATTTTCGTATTGTCCGGAAACAACGTAACGTCGGCGTTGGGCAGCTTGGCCTGGGCGAAGCGCTCGTTGGTGCCACCCGGATTGACGATGACCTTCACGCCCTTGCGGTTGATCTCGTCGATGGTGTCGTATTTTTGCTCGTCGCCGCAGCGGACGATGGGCGCCTTGCCGTCGTTGAGATAGCTGCCAGTCTGGAACGCTTCCCGCTGCCGTTCCTGGGTCTTGCTGATGCCGCCCATGGCGATGTCGAACTTGCTGGATTTCAGATCCTGCATCAGCGTTGGCCAGGTCGTCTGCACGAACACCAACTCGACGCCAAGGCTGTCGGCCAGACTGTGGGCCAGGTCCAGGTCAATGCCCGACCAGGTGTCGCCGTTCCTGATGGTGAAAGGCGCGTAGTCGCCGGTGGTGCCGACACGGAGCTGCTTGCGTGCGACGATCCGGTCGAGCAGCGAGCCTTGCGCCGCATAGGCGACCTTCCCCGCCGAGCGGGCGATTTCCGAAAGCGCCTCGGGCGCCAGGCCGCGCTGCTTGGCCGCGGTGCCCAGGATCGACAGCAGGTGATCGCGTTGGTCCGGCACGTCGAGCAGCGGGCGCACGAGCACGAGCTGGCTGAGGATTGCGTCGCCCGCGCGGGCGATGGACGGGCGCAGCACGGTGTTCAGGTCAAGGTCCGGCTGGGTGGTGGGCAGGCCCTTGGCCTTCCACACCGCGAACCAGCGGCGCTGGACCGCCTTCGACGCATCCATCTGGGCGGCGAGAAATGGGCGTGCCGATGGAAAGTCCAGGCCCGAGGCTTCGGCCTGGGCGGCGGCGGCGTCGAGCACGCGCGCCTCCTGCTCGAGGTCTTCGATGGGCCTGTTGTGGCGCCACTTCCACGCGGCCACATGCTCCCCAAGGTCGAGCCGATAAAGGATCAGGTCGGCGAAACGCTGGATCTCCGGCGCCGGCGGCTGCTCGGCCAATGCCGGCCGCACCCCTGTCAGCAGGGTCAACACGACCAACACGATGCCGAACATCGACCGCATGATTTCTCCCCGGGCGCCCTATGGGCCGATCATGATCATATATGTGAACGCCACGGGAAGGCCACAATGTCCAAATGGGGTCAGGCCCGAGGAAGATGCGCCCCGAGTGCGGCCCGGAACGGTTCGGACAGCCGCTCGCCCTTGCGGCTTTCACTTCCGATATGGACCATGGTCAGCAGCGCGGTCGCCATGCAGACGTCGCCGTTGAAGATTCCCTGGCCCATGGCGAACGAGCTGTTGCCGATGCGCTCCACGCGCGTCCCCACGATCAGTTCCCCGGTTTCGCGGATTTCCTTCAGGTAGCGGATGGTCTGTTCCGCGACGACAAAGCCACCGATGGCGTCCCGCGGGAGCTGCCCTCGGATGCTGAAGTTCAGAAGCCGGTAGCGGCCTTCCTCCAGATAGGCGGCGACCACGCTGTTGTTGACGTGAGCCTGCAGGTCCAGATCGCGAATCCGCACCCGGATCGGGGTGAACACCATGTAGCTGTCCCGGCGGGCCAGCGCGTCCCAGTCTGTGCCGCTCATCTTGTGCTCAGTAGATCGTGTAGCCGCCGTCGATCACCAGCGTGTCGCCGGTGTGGAAGCGCGATGCGGGGCTGGCCAGATAGACGGCGATGGCCGAAAAGTCCTCGCCATCGGCCCAGCCGCCCATCGGTACGCGGCTGATGACGTTCTCGTTGAACTTGTCCCACGCCTGCGCGCCGGCGGTCATCTCCGAGCGCACCCAGCCGGGGCAGATGCTGTTGACGGTGATCTTGTAGCGCGCCAGCTCGACGGCCATGGCGCGGCACATGGTGACGACCGCGCCCTTTGTCGCGGCATAGTGCTCGTTGCGCGCCGCGCCGTGGACCGCCGCCGTCGAGGCGATACCCACGAGTGAACCGCCGGCGTCGCCGTCCTTGGCACGCTCGACCATGTGCCGGGCCGCCTCGCGCAGGGTGAACAGCACGCCGTGCAGATTGACGCCCTCCATCTTCCTGAAGTCGTCGATGGAGATGTCGAACAGATCCTTGCGGCGGATCGAGATGCCGGCGTTGGCGATGGCCTGGTCAAGCCTGCCGAACTCCTCGAGGATGGCGCCGACGCCGGCCTTAACCGCGTCCTCGTCGGACACGTCGACTTTCACCGAGCGCACCTCACCACCATGCTGCTTCAGGCGTTCGACCGCCCTGGCGTTCTTTTCCTCGTTGGTGCCCCAGATCACCACGGTCGCGCCATGCATGGCGAGGCCCTCGGCCATGCCGATGCCGATGCCGCCATTGCCGCCGGTGACAAGCGCCACCTTGCCCGTCAGATCGAACAGATTCTTCAATGGTGCCTCCCGCACTGAACTTCGGGCGCGACGCTAGACCGGATCGGTGGCGTGGAAAAGCCCCGATGGCGTCAGGCGCGACTGGCGGGCGCGGCTTTCAGCTCCAGCCGGAACGTCAGGAAGTCGCCGGGCCGGATCGGCGCGAAGCCGATCACCATGTTGATGTGGCCTTGCCTGAGGTCGGCGTCGGTGGTGGTCTGGCGGCCGCACTGGACGAACCAGGCGTCGCGCGGCGCGGCGCCCATCAGCGCGCCGGCTCGCCACAGCTCCTCGAGGAAACCGTCGGCGCTGGCGCGAATGCCTTCCCAGAGCGGCTCGTCATTGGGTTCGTTCGCCGTCCATTCCAGGCCCTGGCGCAGCGAGCGTTCGAGGAACAGCACCGTGCGGCGGACCGCCAGATGACGCCATTCCGCCTCGACCGAAAGGGTGCGAGAGCCCCAGACCAGCGGCCCGGCCGAGCCCATGGCCCGGATCACGTTGATCCCCTGCGGGTTGAGCACTTCCTGCCGCTGGGCGGTCAAGGCGATGTCAAGGCCGGCGCCCGAGATGGTGGCGCCCGGCCCGGCCGGCGCCTTCCACACGCCCCGCTCGCGGCCGAAGCGCGCGATAATGCCCGCGACGCTGCCGCTGGGCCCGGCGTCGGCGCCGCTGTCGAGCCGGAGGCGGGGATAGTAGAGCGCCGCGTCCGGCGAGCGAAGCGGCACGGCCTGCTGCAGCCATGCCGCCATGTCCATGTCGCCCTCCAGGCCGGGTGGCGGATCGACCAGGAGCGTGGCGCGGTGCAGCCGGCAGACGGTGAGCGCCTTCTCGTAGAGGGCGACGGCACGGTCCGACACATGCGCCGCGTCGGGCACGCAGAGCAGGTCGAAGCCGTCGGCCCGGGACGCGGCCAGCACGTTGAGGCCTTCTTCCAGCGATGCGAGCGAGTTGCTGGGCGTGCGCACCAGCACCGCCTCGCCGCCGCCGTTGAGGAAAAACTGCGACACGGCTTGCGGCGCTTCGCCTAAGCCTTGCGCGCCGCCGAAGGCGCGCTCGAACTCGAACAGGCTGGAAACGGCCGCAGCCTTGCCCGACGGACCATGGGAGAACGCGCCGACGAAGGCGCACACACCGGTCTCCGCACCGGGAATCGGGCGGGGAGGAACCGTGGCGAGCGCATCCACGTCCATGCCGGGTGCACCGGGCATGGGCCGGGTCATGGAGCGCATCCAGCGGACAACCTGCTTCAGGGCCATGCGCGAGGATTGCCCCGCAACATGGCGAATTTATGAGTCTTTTGCCCGCAAAACGCCTCACGGGCGAATGAAGTGGAACTCCGTATCGGGATCGACGTTCTCGGCCGCGAACTGCAGTTCGGCGGCGATGTCGTCCCAGCTTCTGGTCATGGCGTAGATGCCGATGACCCGGGCCAGCAGCGTCCGCCCCAGAACATCGGTGGACAGGTGCTCGGCCTGCGCTTCGGCGAGCATGGCGGCAACGTGGCGGTCGACAAGTTCATTGATCCGGGACATGGCGGTATCCTTTGGCTCCAGGCAGACCCCAGAATAGCCACCGGCAGCAGCAAGCCCATTGAGCCGGATCAAGAGCTCAACGCCGCATGAAGCGCTTCACCACCGGCCTCGCGAAAAGGCGCCAGAATATCGCGACCCAATCGGCGGCGTGACCGTCCGCCACCTTTGACACTCCGTCAGCGCAGTTTTTCCGCCGCGGTTCGCAGCCAGATCTTCAGCGGCTGGGGGATGCGGGACCGAAGCCGCGGCGTGAAGCCCGGCGCCATGGTCCAGCGTGCCATGTCCTCGGCCGGCGCGACCGGAGGACGGGCGCCGTCCAGCCGTGCTATCAGGTCCGCGTAGGACGCCATCTGGCGGTCCAGGGTGAACCGCATCGACGCCGTCTCCGCGGCAGCGCCCGACAGCCGCCGCAGCAGGGCCCGGTCACCGGCCAGCCGGCGCAGGGCTGCCGTGGCCGCCGCGGTCTGCCCGATGGGGAACAGCAGCCCATCCCTGCCGTCCGTGACAGCCGCGTCGGTGATGCCCTTGATCAGCGACGCGACGGGCACGCAGCCGCTGGCCATGGCCTCGAGCAGCACCAGCGCAAACCCTTCCGTGCGGCTGGGAAACAGCAGCACGTCGTTGCGGCGGTAGAGGTCGGCGAGCGCGGCCTGGCAGATGGAGCCAGCGAACGTCACCTTGCAGGGGACCGCCGCAAGCCGCCGTTCGAGCTCGGCACGGTCCGCGCCGTCGCCGGCGACGGTCAACTCCAGCTTCAGGTCGCCCAGCGGCGCCAGGATATCCGGCAACCAGAAACAGCCCTTGTCCGCGTCCGACAGGCGGCCGGCGACCAGGACGCGCAGCGGGCCGTGCTCTGCGTCCGCCCGTCCTGCGGCACCGAACGGCGCACCGACGCCGTGCGGGATGTGGGAAATGCGCGCCGGGTCGAACCCCCAGCGGCTGACCAGATCGTCACGCATGCGCGGCGAGATGGCGACGGTGTGGTGAAGCCAGTCGCGGATCGAGCGCGCCCAGGTGTACGCGCCGCTGGTGATGCCGTGGAGGATGAGCACCTTGGTCATGCGCTCGGGCAGGTAGCGGGCCAGATTGGCGGTGAACGGCTCGACCAGGATGTTGAAGAACACGCCCTCATAGCCGCCGTCCATGGCTGCCCGGTACAATGCCTCTGAAAGCTCGCGGTCGGTCAGGCCGGCCCGATCGATCAGGGTGCCGTCGCCCGCGTCATGGACCGGCTTGCGGTCGTTGACGCCGATGCGGTGCAGCTCGATCCCGTAGGGCGCGAGACCGGCGGCGAGCGTGGCGTAGAACGTGGTGATGCCGCTGAGATACGCGGGTCCGAAGAATGCGAATTTCCTGCTCACGCGACCCCCACGCTGCGCCCGTCCAAGTGCAATGGATGGCAGAATGGCCGGTCGGGGGGCAGGGGTCACGAACTATCGGCGCCGGATGCGAAAGGGCCCGCCGCGGTAAGCGACGGGCCCTCGAAACCAAGAAGAGCGCCGGATGGGTTCAGGCGCCTAGTAGCGGCACTTCACGTCACCCCGGTCGATCTCGCGGCCGACCAGCGCGCCGGCGCCGGCACCGACCACGGTGCCCAAGGCCTTGTCGTTATGGCCCGCCACCGAATTGCCGATGATGGCGCCGCCGATCGCACCGGCGATCGCGCCGCCCGTCCCCTTGTCGCGCTTGCAGTTGCGGTAATAACCGTCGTTGTGATGGTTACCGTGATAGCCGTCGCGGTGATAATCACGATGGTAGCGGTCGCCGGCCATTGCCGGGGCGGCGAAGCACAGCGCCAGGGCGGCGGTCAGGATGGCTGTTTTCATGACGTTTCACTCCTTGTCTTGCGGACCGGCGCCGATGGCGCGGGGTCCGTCAGGACAGGCTAACGCCGGCGGACATCGAAAGTTGCCGGGTAGATTGCCAAAAAATACCGCCAGTCGAGGGTCGCAAAATGCAAAATGGCACGGTTCGACGAAGGTAATCCAAAGTGCCGGACCCGCCGACTTTGCACATGATCCAACCGAAAGCGCGTTGAATTATCAAATGGTTGAAAGGTTTTCGCGCGAATACCGCGAAATGGCATGAACCTTGAAGAGATGCTGGCAAGGATCGGCGAAGCCAACGCCATCCGGACCGACTTGAACCAGAACCGATCGGCCTGTCATGACCAAGACCGAAGACTGCCGAAACGACCCGCAAGCATGCGAGATCGAATTTTCCGATTTCTTCGCGGCCGCCGAGCCTGCAAAGCTCTGGCTGAAGGCAGCAGCAACTCTGGCGCTTTACGGAAACCAAACTCGCGACGAGGTCGTGGAACTGATTGGCCCCTATCAGTATCCGGACCTCTATGCGTGCGTCGTTGCCATGCTGACATCGCCAGGCGTGGCGCCGTACCGCGGCACCAAAGCGGGTCCGATCCCCTGGCTTCGACTGGGGGCTGCCGGCGAACGACGATTTCAATCCGGCTCTCTCGGGCGCCACTCGCTGAGTTCAACCGCTCGACCTCCCCGCGGCCGTGAGGTATTGGGATTGGACTCAGGCCCGGTCCATGGATCGCCGCATTGCGACGGGGGCCGACAATGCCTGCGGATGAGAGGACGTAGCTCGTGCTGAGACGGGGATGGAGCAGCACCGTCTTGCCGTTTACGACGGACGGGGCAGGAAGGTCTACAAACACCGGCTTGTTGCTCCGGCAGCAGGTGGACAATGCATTCGCTTCGGTGCCGCTCGCCTCGTTAGGGAATGTCGCGCTTGCATGCCTTCTGGTCCTTGGACTCGGCGGATTCGACGGATCAGCCAGTGCGGTCCCTGTGCTCTGGCTGGGTTTCGCGGCCGGTACAGGGGAGTTATGCGATCGTCATTCCGCATGAAAGCCTGAAGGGAGGGCTGGTCGGGGTGAACAAGAGCCGCTACGGATACCAGGCGTCATCGGGACTAGGGCCAGCGGTGCTGCCGTCGCTGACGCCATACACCTACACCAAGATCAGCGTCGATCTGCCAGATGCACCGGCAGCCGCCGACATGGGCGATACCGAACCGATCCTTCATCCTACCGACCGAAGCGGCACCGTCGTCCATGTCGGCGCGGAACCGACGATCACGGTCACGGGCACGCTGTTCGACAGCGAAGGGAAGCCCCTTGCGCTGCGGCAGGGCACGGTATCGGGACATGACGGGCTGGAATTCTTCACCAACAGGAGCGGGCGGTTCGTTCTCGTCGGACTTCAGCAGGGGCAGTACACACTCATCGCCAATGGACTTTCATTTCAAGTGAACGTCGCCGGCGACGCTGCCAGTGTGGTGCAGGCCGGAGAACTTCGTCCTGTCAACCCCTAGGGTCTGTACTCAATAAGGAGTAGCGGGTTTTGCGTTGTTGTGATTCAAGGATTCCGGAAGGGAGCCTTGAATGCGCAAGCTTTACTGGTTGGACGATGACGCCTGGTCACGGATTGAGCCGCTGTTGCCTCGGGGCCGCCGTGGCGCCCACCGGGTTGACGACCGCCGGGTGATCTCCGGGATCGTGCACATGCTGCAATCAGGTGCGCGCTGGCGGGATTGCCCGCCGGCATATGGCCCGTACACGACGGTCTACAACCGCTTCAACCGCTGGAGCCGTCAGGGTGTATGGCATGACCTGTTCAAGGCGTTGACCGGGCATAGCGGCATTTACTCCAGCGCCGCCATCGACAGCACCTCAGTTAAGGCCCATCGCTCGGCGGCTGGCGCAAAAGGGGGGCCTTCGCACAAGCCATAGGCCGCTCCCGGGGTGGGCGAACCACCAAGGTCCATGGCCTGGTGGATGATCAGGGCCGGCCCCGGGTGCTTCTGCTCAGCGTAGGCAACACCAACGACATCACCATGGCCCATGCCCTGATCGAGGCAGCCGGATCGTTCCAAAAGCTACTGGCGGATCGTGGCTATGATGCCGACCATCTGCGCAAACGTCTGGCCGAGCGGCAAGCCGAAGCCGTGATTCCAACCACAACCGCGCGGCGAGCGCCGATCCCTTACGACACGCTTGCTTACAGAGAGCGCAACAAGGTCGAGCGACTGTGGGCTAGGCTCAAGGATTTCCGACGCATCGCAACCCGATACGACAAAATCGCCGAAAACTTCCTCTCCGGCGTTCTCATCGCTGC
>CALQFM020000089.1 GCA_943329845.2 Candidatus Kuenenia stuttgartensis
CAAGGCCTTGCTGAGGCACGAGCCCGCACGAACCGTCGATGCTCTGATCGAGCGCATCGGCAGCATGCTCGACCGCTTCCTTCCGGCCGAGTGCGCCAACTTCTTCCAGGCAGCCGGTTATCAACGCTCAAAGTGAAAATGCTCTAGGCGTTGGTGGCGCCGTTTCACCGCTGCTTCTGGGTTGCCGCGCCGCTTCGCGGCTCGCAATGACGGATATTAGGGAATTAAATAAACGTGACCCGGTTGGGCAGTTCGTCCCGGTCGCCCGGGAGCAGGGGGAATTCCTTTTCCAGCAGGGTGGCGCAACGCTCCGTGGCCTCGACGAAGCCGTCGGCCAGCCGGCCGTCGCGTAACTTCGCGGCGAAGCCCTCGACGACGCCGTTCCAGGCCTGTTCCGGGATGCGCTCGCCGATGGCGCGGTCCACCAGTATCTCGATGTGCCGCTCGGCCAGCGACACGAACAGCAACACGCCGATGCGCTCGGCGGTGCGCCGCTGGACGACGGCCGCGAACTGCAGCCGTGCCAGCTTGGCCGCTTCCTCGCGCCGCAGCGAGCGCGGCGCCAGCAGCGGCCGAACGCGCGGCAGATGCAGTGCGAGGCCCGCGGCGACCAGCACCGCTATCTGGGCGCCGAACACATGGGTCGCGTCGAGCGCCGGCTGCAGCAGCGACAGGACGCCGCCTGCCAATAGCGCCAGGAGCGCGGCCCACAGCGCCGGCCAGGCTTCGTAGCCGTCGGCCACCTGGGCGAGCACCAGCGCGAACTCGGCGCTGGTGCGCGCCTCGGCCGCGGCGACCGCCACTTCGATGCGTGATTGTTCGTCGGCGCTCAGTTTCATCTCACCACCGTCCCGACGCGCCGCCGCCGCCGAACGACCCACCGCCGCTCGAGAACCCGCCGCCGCCGCTGGAAAATCCGCCGCCGCTGCCCCAGCCGCCGCCCCAGCCGCTCGACGCCGCGCCCCAAAGGCCCCGGCGGCCGCGCCGCCCGAACATCATCCGCAGGACGATGAACAGGAAGAACCCGCCGAAATAGAGCAAGGTAATCCAGTCGAAGCCGACGGCCGGTCCAGGCCCCGGGACGGGCTGGGCGACCGCTTGCGGCGCGCCCTTCCAGCCCAGCGCGTTCAGCATGGCCGCAGTGCCGTTGATGACGCCGGTTTCGTAGTCGCCCTGCTTGAACGACGGGACGATCTGCTGCTCGATGATCGCGCGGCTGACGGCGTCGGTCAGCTCGCCTTCCAGGCCGTAGCCGACCTCGATCCGCACCTGCCGGTCGTTCGGCGCCACAAGCAGGATCGCGCCGGAGTCCGTGCCCTTTTGGCCGATGCCCCATTTGCGGCCAAGGCCGACGCCATATTCCTCGATGGCCTCGCCGTCGAGGCTCTTGATGGTGGCGACGACGACCTGTCTTTTCGTGTCCTGCTCGAAGCCCTGCAGCCAGCCGGTGAGCTGGCCCTCGACCTCATCCGATAGGATCCCTGCCTGGTCGACCACGCGGCCGGTCAGTTTCGGATAATCCGGCTCCTTCGCGAGCGCCGGCAGTGCGAAGCACAAAAGCGCCAGGACCAGCCCGGCCCAGGCGCTTCTGCGGAAGGCGTGGATCACTGGAAGTTCACTTTCGGGGCGGCCTGGGATTCGGCGGTCGCGGCGAAGGTCTCCTTCACCTTGGCGTCCGGATAAAAGATGCCGGCGACCCAGCGGCCCGGAATCGTGCGCAGCTCGGTGTTGTACTTCTGCACCGCCTGGATGTAGTCGCGCCGCGCCACCGAAATGCGGTTCTCGGTGCCTTCGAGCTGGGACTGCAGCGCGAGGAAGTTCTGGTTGGCCTTCAGGTCGGGATATTTCTCGACCACCACCATCAGCCGGGCGAGGGCGCTCGACAGCGCCGACTGGTTCTGCTGGAACTGCGCGAAGGCCTCGGGGTTCTCGGTGATGTTGGCCGGCAGCGTCATCTGCGTCGCCTTGGCGCGCGCCTCGACCACCGCGGTCAGCGTCTCCTGCTCGTGGTCCGCATAGCCCTTCACCGTCTCGACCAGGTTGGGGATCAGGTCGGCGCGGCGCTGGTACTGGTTCTGCACCTGGCTCCAGGCGGCCTTCACTTCCTCGTCATAGGTCGGCACGTTGTTGATGCCGCAGGCCGAAAGGCCGATGGCGAGCGCCACGGCCAGAAAAACGTTCTTGCCGGAATGCAAAGCACGGATCATGGAACGGTCCTCTCCCTCGGGTGCGACACTGTAGCACGGTACCCGCATGTAGGAACGGCGAGGGCCGGGCACAAGGCGCGAGCGCAGATGCCTGCTGTGCTACACTGCTCGCCAAAGGAAACCCGCGAGTCATGCCCCATCATTTTCGCCGGCACCTGCCGTTCTACATCGCCGTCCTGCTGGGCGTGGCGGCGTGGGTTGGCCTGGACGCGATGGACAGCGTCGACGCGCCGGCGCGGCTCGCCCTGGCCGGCGACGTGTTCTTCGCCGCCTACCTGGCGTCGGCCTTCTTCCGCATGCGGCGTTCCTCGCCCGAGGCCATCCGCAGGAATGCCGGCAACGAGGACGAGGGCATCTTCATCATCATCCTCATCACGCTGGGGGCCGTGGTGCTCAGCCTGGACGCCATCTTCGCGCTGGTGAACGCCTCGGACCAGAGTCCTCCGGCCATCCTGCTGCTGTCGCTGCTCGGCGTCCCGCTGGGCTGGACCACGTTCCACACGGTGATGGCGTTCCACTACGCCCACCGCTACTACGCGCCGCACGCCGACGGCACCGGCAAGGACGCGGGCGGCCTGGAATTCCCGGGCGATGCAGCGCCCTCGGCCTGGGACTTCATGTACTATTCCTTCGTCATCGGCATGACCGCCCAGGTCTCCGACGTGGAAGTCAGCGACCCGGCGCTGCGCCGCATGACCCTGATCCACAGCGTACCGTCGTTCTTCTTCAACACCGTGATCCTGGCGCTGGTTGTCAACGTGGCCGTCGCGCAGGCGAAGTAAGGACCCTCATCCGGCGCTTCGCGCCACCTTCTCCCCGGCGGGGAGAAGGGAACGGACAGCGCCGCCTGGCCCCTCTCCCCGCCGGGGAGAGGGTCGGGTGAGGGGGCCTCTCGCCGCTCAATCACCCTTCCAATCCGCGCCCACCCTGGTTTAGTGTCCCGCCACCGCAGCAGGGAGTGACACGCATGGAAACCATCGGCATCGGCTTCTACTTCGAGGACATCCACGAGGGCTTCCAGTTCCGCACGCTGGGCCGTTCGGTCACCGAGGCCGACATCGCCAATTTCCTCGGCGCCACCGGCATCACCGAGGTGCTGTTCACCAACCTGGACTATCTGCAGAACCACACCGACTTCCCGGCGCGCCTCGTCCCCGGCGCCCAGGTGTTCGCCGTCGCCGAGGGCCTGGTGATGACCGCCTCGATCCAGCAGACCGGCGTCGCCTTCCTGGGCATGGACCTGAACATCGAAGGCCCGATTTTCGCCAACGACACGCTGCACGTGGAAGTCGAGGTCATCGAAGCCCGCCGCACCAGCAAGCGCCCCGACCGCGCTCTGGTCCGCACCCGCAACACGGTGAAGAAGCAGGATGGCAAGACCGTGATGGTCTACACGCCCCTGCGCATGATGAAGTGCCGCACGACGGGGTGAGCATTCGACGGGAAGGGGTGGCACCCTACCGCCTTGTTGCGTAGGCTGACGCGGTGTGGCGCGGGCCGATGTGGCGCGCCAGAGAGGGGGAAATCTCATGCCGTTCTATCTGATCCAGGCCGACTACAGCACCGAGGGCGCGAAAAGCCTCACTGGTCATCCGCAGCACCGCGAGGAGGCGCTTGCCAAGACCTGCGCGGGCCTCGGCGGCAAGATGCTGCACTTCTTTTACAGCTTCGGCGACTACGACACGGTGGTTCTCGCCGAACTGCCGGACAACCAGGCAGCGGCGGCGCTGTCGCTGGCGGCCAGCGCCGGCGGCGCCACGAGGAAGATGCTCACCACCGTCCTGCTCACCACGTCCGAAGCCATGGACGCCATGGGCCGGGTGAAGTCCAGCATGTACGCGCCGCCCGCCTAGGTTCGATCCGGAAAACCTTACGCCCGGTCGGCGTAGATCATCCGGCCCTGGCCGAGGCGTTCCATGACGGTGTGCAGCTTGTCCTGCTCGAAGGCGAAGCAGCCCTGGCTGCGGCCCAGCACGCCGTGCTCGCGGATGATGTCCTGGCTGACGTACCAGGCGCCGTGGACGACGACGGCGCGGTCATAGGCGTTGTTGTTGGAAGGATCGAGTCCGTCGAGCCGCATGGAGCGACCGTGCTGCCCGGTATAGTAGTCGCCGGTGCGATAGGCGCCCGACGACGTGGCTTCCGAACCGATCTGGTTGGAGAAGGTTTTCAGCCAGCCGGTGTGCCTGGGGTCCGAGCCCTTGCCGTGGGCGACCAGGAACGAACTGACCTTGCCGTCGCCCACATTGACCAGGTGGAAGCGCGCCTCGCGCGAGGCCTGGGAGAAATCGGCGACGGCGATGACGTCCTTGTTGGGGATGTTCGCCTGGTGCTTTTCCAGCGCGGCGAGGGCGCGGCGCAGCAGGGCGGGATCGAGGCTGCCATTGGCCGGGAACTTCTCGGGCCGGAACTTGTTGATTGCCAGAGCGGGGCTCGCGAGAGCCGCGGTTACGATGCCTGCAATGCCTGCGCCCAGGAGCGCCCGTCGAGATAGATTCAAGCGTCTTTCCTCCGCACGACCGTAGCGCGCTAGTGTTACCTCTAGTTTGCGGGATCGGCGGAGCCGTTCACCTGATGACGAGCGACAGCTTACATGCCGGGCGTGCAAAAGGCACCGCATAAAAGAGCAGCGGTGTCTGCCTTCCGCCTACGTAACGATCAGCGACCACTGATTATCCATTGGAAACAGTTACTTGGATTTCCGCTTCGCCGTCATTCCCGCGTCGAGACGCGCGATTTCCGCGAGCCGTGCCGCGATGATCCGCCGCACCAGCGCCTCGGGCAATGGCCGGTCGGGGGTGAACTGGATGGTGCCTTTCGAGGTCCGCCAACCCGCCAGCTCCCGGTCCAGCTCGTCGTACAGGCCGCCGCTCATGCCGAACAGCGAACAGTGGTGCTTGAACGCGCCGAACGACACCAGCGCCCGGCCCTGCTTGTAGCTGGGCATGCCGTAGCTGATTTGTTCCGTCGCCTCGGGCGCGGCGTCGCGGATGATGGCGCGCAGGGAGTCGAGCATGGCGCGGAACGGCTCCGGCACGGCGGACAGGTAGTCATCGACGGTTGCTGGCGGGGCCATGGCAATCCTCACGGCGGCGCCCGCGAGACTATGGCGCGCGGCGCGGCCCGTCTAGTCTGCGACGGCGATCCGCGCCCGCGGCATCGGCCGCAATACGGGCCGCTTGCGGGCGAGGAAGAACCGGATCATCTCGCGCGACGCATCGGGACCGGCGGGATCGGTGTGCGATCCGGTTGCGCTGCCGCCGGACCAGGCATGGCCGCTGCCGTGGATGGTCCAATCCTCCAGCAGCACGTCGCCGATACCATGGCGGTAGACGGTCCGGGTGAACGTTCGGCCCCCGGCCGAGCGGCCCTGCTCGGTGCGGCTGGCCAGCACTTTCGAACTGGACCGCCGCAGGTGATCGACGAAGCCGCCGGCATTCGACGGGTGGACGACCCGGTCGCCGTCGCCATGGAAGACGATGGTGGGAAGGGGGCGCGCGGTCCTGCCCACACCGACTGGCTCACCGCCGCGCATGGCGGCCATGGCGCCCGCGACATTGGTCACCTTGCCCCGGGGGATCGACGAATGGACGCCGACGGCGACGAACAGGTCGGGATAGGCCGCCCCGATGATCGATGCCGCAGAGCCGCCCGCCGAGATGCCGGCGATGTAGACCCGGGCCGGGTTGGCGCGGCACGCAAGGATGGTCTGCCGGGTGAGGGCGGCGTTCGCCGCCGGCTCGCCGCCGCCGCGCTTCTGGTTTGCCGGATGATGCCAGTTCCAGCAGCGGCCCAGATTGGCCTTCATGGATTGCTGCGGATAAAGCACCAGGAAGCCGAGCTCGTCGGCCAGGCGGTTCATGCGGGTGCCGGCGGCGAAATCGGCCGCCGTCTGGGTGCATCCGTGAAGCATGACCACCAGTGGCAGGCGCCGCCGCGCCGACCCCTTCGGCGTATAGAGCTTGTAGGACAAGGCGCCGTTCCGTCCCGCGAACTGCCCGTCGACGAAACTGCCGGGCGCGGGCCGGGGCGGTCGGGCCGGCGGGCGCTTGAGGCGGCCCGACGGCCTGGCGCGCTTCGGCGCCGGCGCCAGCACCAGCTGGCGCAGGGCGCGTGTCGCCGACACCTGGCTCTGACGCGCGGCTCTCAAGACCGCCCGTAGCGGATTGCGCATATTCGGTAGCCCCTCATGCCGGCATTACTGTCGTCAACGCCTTCCGCCCGGCGATGATCCCGCAGGGCCTGCATGCAGGCGGCGCAGGCGTTGATGAGACGGGCCGCCGCGCGCGGGCGGTTCTTCCTCGCCGGCGATGAACACAGGGCTTCCCGGCACCCGGGCATGACTGTAGGGTCGGCGGGATCGCGACCAAATGGGGAAGAGGTCATGACCGTCGAGCGCAAGCGGACCTTCTGCCGCGTCTGCGAGCCGTCCTGTGGCATGATCGCCACCGTCGAGGACGGCAGGCTGACGGCGCTGCAGCCTGACAGGGAACATCCGGTCACCAAGGGCTTCGTCTGCCACAAGGGCATCTATGGGCTCGACATCCACAACGATCCGGACAGGCTGAACGTGCCGCTGCGCCGGGTCGCGCCCGGCAGGTTCGAGGAAGTATCCTGGGACGAGGCGCTGGACGGCATCGCCGCCGGCCTGAGGCGGATCATCGCCCGGGACGGCGCACGGGCCGTCGCCGGCTACCGGGGCAATCCGTCGGCCTTCAATGCGCTGTTCGGGCCGGCCTGGGGCAGCTTCATGTCCGGCCTTGGCGACGTTCGCATGTTCAGTTCGGGGACCCAGGACGCGGCCAACAAGCCGGTGGGCGCGGAGGCCAGCTTCGGCAGCCGCACGGTCCATACCATCCCGGACATCGCCCATACCGACTTCCTGCTGATCTTCGGCGAAAACCCGGCGGTCAGCCACATGACCTACATGTCGATCGCCGACCCGGTCGGCGTGCTGCGCGAGGCCGAGGATCGCGGCGCACGGATCATCTATGTCAACCCGCGCACCATCGAGACCGCCCGGTTCGCCGGCAAGGTGCTGCACATCAGGCCCGACACCGATGCCTATCTGATGGCCGCCATGCTGCACGAGATCGACCGCACCACGGGCTTCGACGCCGAGGCGATGGCGCGGCACGGCCGCAACGTGGAGGAGCTTCGCGCCTTCGTGGCGAAGTACCCCGCCGAGCGGGTCGCCGGCATCACCGGCATCGGCGCCGACACCATCCAGGCGCTGGCCCGCGACTACGCCGCGGCGCCCCGCGCGGGCATCCACATCGCCACCGGCGTCAACATGGGCCGCCAGGGCACGCAGGCCTACTGGCTGATGAACATGCTGGCCTTCGTCACCGGCAATCTGGGCCGCAGGGGCGGCAACATCTTCTCGCCCGGCTTCTACACCCGCAGCGCGTCGGCGGGCCGCGGCAGCACGGACGAGGCCGAGTATCTGGACACGCCCTACGGCACGGTCCGCAAGCCCGGCGGCGTCGGCATCACCTTGCCCGGCGTGCTGATGGCCGACATGATCCTGGACGCGGCGGACCCGATCCGCGCGATGATCGTCAACGCCGGCAATCCGCTGCTGTCGGTGGGCGGCGAGGAGCCGACACGCCGGGCGTTGGAGTCGCTCGAGCTGCTGGTCTGCGTCGACATCTACCGCAGCCCGACGGCCGAGATGGCGCACTACATCCTGCCCGCCGCGGGAGCCTTCGAACGCGAGGACGTCAATTCGCTGGGCATCGGGCTGCAGCACCAGCCGTTCGTCCAGTACACCGACGCAGTGGTCGAACCGGCGTTCGAGCGCAAGCCGGAATGGTGGATTTATGGCCAGCTGTCCCAGCGCATGGGCCTGCCGTCGCTGTTCGACGGCGGGGGCAGCCCGGATCTGTGGGGCCGGATGAACGCCATGCTGCGATCAAGCGGTCATTCCATGGATGAACTCAGGCGCGACGAGGTCATCGTGCTCGCCCAGCCCGAGCCGGAAGCGTTCTTCGACAGTGTCATCCAGACCGAGGACAAGCGGGTGGAGTGCTTTCCGGCCATGCTGGCCGCGGCGCGCGAGCGCATGGAGGCGATTTTCCGGGACCTCGAGGCCGAGCCGCGCGACCAGCTCAAGCTGATCACCCGCCGCGACGGCTACATGATGAATACCTGGTATGCCAACCTGCCGCGGATGAAGCGCAAGGGCAGGGACCGCAACTTCCTGCTGATGCATCCGGACGACGCCAAGGCGCGGCAGCTTCGCGACGGTGCCAAGGTCAAGGTGCGGTCGCCATGGGGCGAGCGGGATATCGAGTTGAAGTTCGACGCCGAAATGATGCCGGGCGTGGTCGCCATCAACCATGGCTGGGGCCACACGACGGCAGCCGGGATGCGGGTCGCCCGCGCCACGGCCGGCGTCAACGCCAACGCGCTGCTGCCGTCCGGTCCGGGCGCGTACGAGCCGGTCTCCAACCAGGCGCACATGACCGGCATTCCCGTAGACGTGATGGTGGCCGGCTAACGAAAAGGGCCGGCGCACAAGGCGCCGGCCCTTCACTTGTATCCTGATATTTCAGGCCGTTACATCTGGATCTTCTTGTGCTCTGTGAGATCGGGCTTGCGGTCCTTGCCGCGCGCCTTTGCCATTTCCCACATGGTCTTGATAGTGCTGCTGGTGCCGTCCCAGAACTCGGCGTAGGACGGAGTCACGACGACCGCGGCAACGTTGGCGCCATCGGGCCCTCCCACGAACCAGGCATCGGCCGCCTTGTTCCAGAGTTCCTTGATCAGCCCTCGGTCCTGACTGATCGCGGCCGTGCCCGAGATGGAGATGAAGTTCCGGTCCTTCGGCGCGATGAAGGCGAGGAGGATATCGTGATCCTGCTCCAGCTGATCTGTCATGGGCGTGGCGTTCTCGACCAGGAAGCGGATGACGCCGGAATCCTTGTCGACCCGCGGCGACATGGGCCGCGAGCGCATGCTTTCGCCGTCATGGGTCGTCGCCATGCAGAACGCGAAATCGTCGAGCAGGTCCCAGAGTTCTTTCTGATCCGACATCGTTCTCTCCTCGTTGTTGTGAGTGGGAGGAACTGCTCAACAGCCGGTTGGTTCCGCTGCAGGGCTATCGACAGCACACCGCGGGATTGAACGTTCGCCAGATATTGCATTGCCGTATAGACGAAGATGTCTTACATAAAACGCCCGTTGTAATTAATTAGGAGCAGACATGAACAAGCTTTTCATGGGCGCGGTGGCGATCGCCGCGATCGCGGTGTCCGGCGCCGCCCTGGCGGAAAACACCAACGCCAAGATCCGCAAGGTGGACACCGAGCATAATGAACTGACGCTCAAGAACGGCTTCAGGTTCACCTACGGCGACGAGATCAACGAAGCCGAACTGACCGAGGGTGCGTTCGCCAAGGTCACGTACAAGAAGAACAAGGACGGCCAGCTCGTGGCAACCAAGATCGTGGTCAAGAAGGCCGGCGACTGACGCTGCGTTCACAGACGGACGAAAGCCCCGCAGGAGCGATCCGGGCGGGGCTTTCCTTTTTCGCGCTTGCCTCGTGCTCGCTACATCCCTATTTGCGGCGGCGTGAAACGTGCTAACCTAACGTCTTGCGGCGCGGCGGTTATTTGGTATGGGCCGACGCGCAGCCTAGCCTGTCTTATTCATGCGGCGTTTGGCCCGGGCTCTGACAGCTTGGTTTGAGGTTTTGCGCCTTACGCGGGACGCAGCTTCTGGTGGCGCTGGGAGCGGCGCGTTTTTGCAGGGTTTGGCGTGGTTGCGGGGACAGGTTCTGATCGG
>CALQFM020000090.1 GCA_943329845.2 Candidatus Kuenenia stuttgartensis
AAGCTGCCTGATCTCATCGGCCAGAAGGTCAACCTGGTCGAGCTTTCGGTGTCCCATTACCTGATGGCGCGTGCGCTTCAGTCCATCGGCAAGACCGAGAAGGGTGTCACCGTCGTCAACACCTCGGACGCCGACATGGTCGCCGCCTGGAAGACCAAGGACGTCACCTCGGTTGTCACCTGGAACCCGCTGGTCGCCGAGATCCTGGCCGACAAGAACGCCCACAAGGTGTTCGACTCCAGCCAGATCCCCGGCGAGATCATGGACCTGTCGGTCGTCAACACCCAGACCCTGAAGGAAAACCCGAACTTCGGCCGCGCCCTGGCGGGCGCCTGGTACGAGACCATGACGATCATGAGTACGGACACGCCCGAGGGAAAGGCCGCCCGCGAGGCCATGGGCAAGGCGTCCGGCACCGATCTGGCCGGCTACGACGCCCAGCTCGCCACCACGCGCATGTTCTACAAGCCGGCCGAGGCTACATCCTTCACGATGGGCGCCACCGTCTACAAGACCATGGACCTGGTGCGGACCTTCCTGTTCTCGCACGGCCTGCTGGGCCAGGGCGCGGCCAGCGCCGACGTGGTCGGCATCGCCTTCCCCGACGGCAAGGTGCTGGGCGACAAGAACAACGTGAAGTTCCGCTTCACCGCCGCCTACATGAACGAAGCCGCCAAGGCCAAGTAAGGACGGTACGATGGACGCGACGGCGGGCGGCAGGCCGGTCATGCGCAAGCGCATGATCAATCTCTATCCGACACGGGGGACGGCGCTCATCCTGGCGGCGCTCCCGTTCATCCTGCTGCTGATCGGCTATCTTGCCGCATCGGCGGCGCGGCTTGCCCTCAATCCGGACGACAAGCTGCTGCCGTCCTTCGCGTCCATCGGCGCCGGCTTCGCCCGCATGGCGTTCGAGGCCGACCCTCGGACCGGCGACGTGCTGCTGTGGGTCGACACCGCCGCCAGCCTGGCCCGCCTGATGGCCGGGCTGGCCATCGCCACCGTCATGGCGGGCGTGTTCGGCATCGCCATCGGCCTGGTGCCCTACATGCGCACCACCTTCAACGGCTTCGTCGCGGTCGTCGCCATGATCCCGCCGCTCGCCATCCTGCCCATCCTGTTCATCATCTTCGGGCTGGGCGAGACGTCGAAGGTGGCGCTCATTGTCATCGGCGTCGCGCCGGTGGTGATGCGCGACATGATCCTGCGGGTCGACGAGATGCCCCGTGAGCTGATGGTCAAGGCCCAGACGCTGGGCGCCTCCACCTGGCAGATCGCGCTCAGGGTCGTGGTGCCGCAGATGATGCCCCGGCTCATCGACTCGGTCCGGCTGTCGCTGTGTTCGGCCTGGCTGTTCCTGATCGCGGCGGAAGCCATCGCCTCCCAGTCGGGTCTTGGTTACCGCATCTTCCTGCTGCGGCGCTATCTGGCCATGGACACCATCCTGCCCTACGTGGCCTGGATCACGCTGCTGGCCTTCGCGCTCGACTACGGCCTGCGCCGGCTCCAGCACAAGGCGTTTCCCTGGTTCGCGCAGGGGAGGACCTGATGACCGCCGTCAGCGTCCGGAACGTCTGGAAGGAATATGACGGGCGCATTGTGCTCGAGCAGGTGTCGCTCGAGGTCGAGCCCCATTCCTTCATCGCCCTGGTCGGCCCGTCCGGCTGCGGCAAGTCCACCTTCCTGCGCATGCTGCTGTCGGCCGAAACGCCGACCAAGGGCGATATTCTTGTGGAGGGCGAGCGCCTGCCCGGCGAGCCCACCGCCGACCGCGGCGTGGTGTTCCAGCGCTATTCGGTCTTCCCGCACCTGACCGTGCTGGAGAACGTGGTGCTGGGGAAGGAATTCGCCGCCGCGCCATTCCTCGGCAAGCTGTTCGGCAAGGCGAAGAAGCAGGCCCGAGAGGAGGCGGCGGAGATTCTCACCGCCGTCGGCCTCGGTCACTCGCTGGACCTCTATCCCAGCCAGCTTTCCGGCGGCATGCAGCAGCGCCTCGCCATCGCCCAGGCGCTGATCAAGCGGCCCAAGATCCTGCTGCTCGACGAGCCGTTCGGCGCCCTCGATCCCGGCATCCGCGCCGAGATCCATGTGCTGATGCTCAAGCTGTGGCGCGAGACGAAAATGACAGTGTTCATGGTCACCCACGACCTGTCCGAGGCGTTCCATCTCGGCACCCGCGTCATCGCCTTCGACCGGCCGCGCAACCGGCCCGAGGAGCGCGACCGCTACGGCGCCACGATCACCCATGATCTGGCTGTATGGCCGCCGAAATATCCTGTATCAGACACGCACATTGCCTCGGGCGGGACGACCCGCCTGCTCGACGAGCTCGAGGCATTGCCGGGACGGCCCGGCGTCGGTCACTAGGAGCACGCCATGACCGCGCCAGACAAGGCAACCCCGGAAGAATTCCGTCGACGCTACGAAGAACTGAGGGCCGGCGCCCACGAAAAGTCGCCGCGCCTCGCCCAGGCGGCGAAGGAGCCGTCCAACCCGGCGCGCATCAAGCCGAAGAAGGTCGTCCACCGGGAAATCATCCCGGGCGGCTGGTACTGGAGCATGGTGATTCCGCGCTGGCAGACGCTGCGGATCGTCAATGGCGGCACCGGCAGCGTCTCCGCGCTGTTCTGGAACATCGAGGACACCAGCGAGCGCTACAACGCGGGCGACACGGTGAAGGTGCAATGGCATGCGAACCTGTCGAAGGGCCGGGTGCTGTTCTCCGACATGGGCCGGGTGCTGATGTCGATCACCGACGACACGACAGGCGGCCGGCACGACTTCATCGCGGGGGGCTCGACGCCGTCCAGCAACATCCGCAAGTACGGCGACGACACGCTGCGCAACAGCCGCGACAATTTCCGGCTGGCGGTCGGCAAGTACGGCATGGGCGTAAGGGACGTGCCGCCCTGCGTCACCTTCTTCGCCGGCATCACGGTGGGCGAGGACGGGCGCGTCGCCTGGGCCGGCGGCCATGACAAGGCAGGCGACTATGTTGACCTGCGTGCCGAGATGAACGTGCTGGCGGTGCTGTCCAACTGCCCGCATCCGCTCGACCCGTCGCCGGTCTACGCGCCGAAACCCATCGAGGCCATCGTCTGGAACTCGCCTGAGCCTGAGGAGGACGACCTCTGCCGCACGGCGACCGAGGAAGCGGTGCGCGGTTTCGAGAACACCGATCCTCTGTTCGGCAGCAAGGCTTAGGGAGGCGGCCATGACAAAGTTCATCGACCGCGACTACGCCACCGCCGTCTACGACTTCACCATTCCGGCCCGCAAGCCCTGGTCCGGCACCCTGAAGCAGGGCCAAGTGCTGCGCATCGTCGACCTGGAAAGCCAGCAGGCCGTCGACACCATCCTCTACAACGCCCACAACACCACCGAGCGCTACAGCGCGCAGGACACGCTCACCGCGCAGGGCGCCGCCTATATCGAGGCGGGCACGGCGCTGATGTCCAACGAGGGCAACGTGATGGCGACGCTGGTCGCCGACACCTGCGGCCGGCACGACACCTCGGCGGGCGCCTGCTCGTGCGAGAGCAACACGGTGCGCTTCGGCCACCACACCAAGTACATGCACGCATGCCGCGAGAACTTCCTGCTGGAGGTGTCGAAATACGGCATGTCCAAGCGGGACATCGTCGGCAACATCAACTTCTTCATGAACGTGCCGATCAGCCCCGACGGCGAGGTCAACATCGACGACGGCATCTCCGAGCCGCTCGGCTATGTGGACCTGCAGGCGGCCATGGACGTGCTGGTGGTGATCTCCAACTGTCCGCAGGTCAACAACCCGTGCAACGGGTTCAATCCCACGCCGATCCGCGTGCTGATCTGGGACGCGGCGTGACATGTTCAACAAGGTCCTGATCGCCAACCGCGGCGAGATCGCCTGCCGCATCATCCGCACCCTGCGCCGCATGGGCATCGCCTCGGTCGCCGTCTATTCGGACGCCGACCGGCACGCCCGCCATGTGCTGATGGCCGACGAGGCCGTCCGCATCGGCCCCGCGCCGGCCGCCGAGAGCTACCTCGACCAGCAGGCCATCATCGACGCCTGCAACATGACGGGCGCCGAGGCGGTGCATCCCGGCTATGGCTTCCTCAGCGAAAACCCGGGTTTTGCCGAGCGGCTGTGGCTGAACGGCATCAAGTTCATCGGGCCGGGCGCCGACCACATGCGCGCCTTCGGCCTGAAGCACACCGCGCGCGAAATCGCCGAGAAGAGCGGCGTGCCGCTGCTGCCCGGCACCGGCCTGCTGGCCGACGTGGGCGCGGCGCTGACCGCCGCCGCTTCCATCGGCTACCCGGTGATGCTGAAGAGCACCGCGGGCGGCGGCGGCATCGGCATGCAGCTCTGCCACGGCGCTTCGGATCTCACCGCCCGCTACGAGGAGGTCAAGCGGCTCAGCCAGAACAATTTCGGCGACGCCGGGCTGTTCATCGAAAAATTCGTCAGCCGCGCCCGGCACATCGAGGTGCAGATCTTCGGCGACGGCAAGGGCAAGGTCGTGGCGCTCGGCGAGCGCGACTGCTCGCTCCAGCGCCGCAACCAGAAGGTCGTCGAGGAGACGCCCGCGCCGCACCTGTCGGCGCAAAACCGGTTCGATCTGCACGCCGCCGCCGTCGCGCTCGGCAAGACGGTCGACTACGAATCCGCCGGCACCGTCGAGTTCGTCTACGACGTGGACGCGGAGGCCTTCTACTTCCTCGAGGTCAACACCCGCCTGCAGGTCGAGCACTGCGTCACCGAGGAGGTGTTCGGCGTCGACCTGGTGGAATGGATGGTGCGCCAGGCGGCCGGCGAGGCGCTGTCGCTGGACGTGCCCGAACCAAGAGGTGCGGCCATCGAGGTGCGCATCTATGCCGAGGACCCGGCCAAGGATTTCCGCCCCAGTGCCGGCCGGCTCACCCAGGTGAAATTCCCCTGCGGCACCCGCGTCGACGGCTGGGTCGAATCGGGCACCGAGGTGCCGCCCTATTACGATCCCATGCTGGCCAAGCTGATCGTCTCCGGCCCGACCCGTGCGGCCGCCGTGGACAAGCTGGTCGAGGCGCTCGACAAATCCAGCCTCTACGGCATCGAGACCAACCTGGCCTATCTGCGCGAGATCGCCCGCTCGCAGGTGTTCCGCGACGGTAAGGCGATCACCGCCACCCTGAAATCCTTTCCATTCGTGTCGAAGTCTGTCGAGGTGCTGGCGCCCGGCGCCCAGTCCAGCATCCAGGACTGGCCCGGCCGCATCGGCTACTGGAACGTAGGCGTGCCGCCGAGCGGCCCCATGGACGCCTTCTCCTTCCGTCTCGCCAACCGGCTGGTGGGCAATGATGAGGGCGCGCCCGGCCTGGAGATCACCCTGACCGGCCCCACCCTGCGCTTCGGCTGCGACGCGATCATCGCGCTGGGCGGCGCAAGGATGAAGGCGACGCTCGATGGCGAACCGGTCGCCTGGTGGCGGACGCTGACGGTGAAGGCCGGCCAGGTGCTTGCCATCGGCGCCATCGACGGTCCGGGCAACCGGGCCTATCTGGCGGTCGCGGGCGGGTTCGACGTGCCCGACTATCTCGGCTCGGGCGCCACCTTCGGCCTCGGCGGCTTCGGTGGCCACGGCACGGGCACGCTGCGGACCGGCGACATGCTGCGGCTGAATGGTACGGAGAGACCCTATATCCCGCAGGTGCTGTGCGACGATGCGCTGCCGCCGCTGACGCGGAGCTGGGAGATCGGCGTGCTGTATGGCCCGCACGGCGCGCCTGACTTCTTCACCGACGCCGACATCGAGACGTTCTTCTCGTCGGAATACGAGGTGCATTTCAACAGCTCGCGCACCGGCGTTCGGCTGATCGGCCCCAAGCCGCAATGGGCGCGCACCGATGGCGGCGAGGCGGGCCTGCATCCGTCCAACATCCACGACAACGCCTATGCCATCGGCGCCATCGACTTCACCGGCGACATGCCGATCATCCTCGGTCCCGATGGCCCCAGCCTTGGCGGATTCGTCTGCCCGGCGGTGATCGTCGACGCCGAGCTGTGGAAGGCCGGCCAGCTCAAGCCGGGCGACAAGGTGCGGTTCCGCCGGCTTGGGCTGGAGGTGGCCGCAGCGCTGCGCACGGCGCAGGATGCCGCGATCATGAACCTGACCGCCGCGCCGCGCGTGGTCGCTCCGGCGGTCGTCAGGCGCGACGCGGTGCTGGAGCGCTATTCCGAAGACAACGTGCCGGTGTGCTACCGCGCCGCCGGTGACCGTTACCTGCTGGTGGAATACGGGCCGCTGGTGCTCGACATCGCCCTGCGCATGCGGGTCCACGCGCTGATGCAGGCTATCGAGTCGGAAGGCTGGGCCGGCATCATCGACCTGACGCCCGGCATCCGCTCGCTGCAGATCCACTACGACAGCATCGCCCTGCCGCTGGGCAAGCTGCTGGACGGTCTCAAGGCACTCGAGGTCAGCCTGCCCGACGCCAAGGACATGCGGGTGCCGTCGCGCATCGTTCACCTGCCGCTGTCGTGGAACGACGACCAGGCGCAGCTCGCGGCGCAAAAATACATGGAGCTGGTGCGGCCCGACGCGCCGTGGTGCCCATCGAACATCGAGTTCATCCGCCGGATCAACGGCCTGGACAGTGTCGACGACGTCTACCGGCTGTTCTTCGACGCCAGCTACATGGTGCTCGGCCTGGGCGACGTCTATCTGGGCGCGCCGGTCGCCACGCCGGTCGACCCGCGCCACCGGCTGGTCACCACCAAATACAACCCGGCGCGCACCTGGACGCCGGAGAACGCGGTCGGCATCGGCGGCGCCTATCTGTGCATCTACGGCATGGAAGGGCCGGGCGGCTACCAGCTGGTCGGCCGCACCATCCAGGTGTGGAACACCTGGCGCCAGCCGAAGCCGTTCGAGCCCAAGGTGCCGTGGCTGCTGCGGTTCTTCGACCAGATCCGGTTCTTCCCGGTCTCGGCCGAGGAGCTGCTGGAGGCCCGCGCTGACTTCCCCCATGGCCGCTACAAGGTGGACATCGAGGAAACCAGCTTCAGCCTGCGGGAATACAGCCACTTCCTCGAGTCGAACGCCGACGGCATCGCCGCCTTCAAGGCGACGCAGCAGGCCGCGTTCGAGGCCGAGCGCCAGCGCTGGGCCGAGCAGGGCCTCGCCACCTATGTGGGCGAGGAAACCGTCGCCGTCATTCCCGACGAAGGCGTGCTGCCGGAAGGGTCGGTGGGCGTCGAATCCCATGTCCCCGGCAATGTCTGGAAGCTGGTCGTCGAGACCGGCCAGCCGGTCGAGGCGGGCGACACCCTGGTCATCGTCGAATCCATGAAGATGGAGCTGGCCATCACCGCGCCGGTCGCGGGTGTGGTCACCGAATATCGCTGTCAACCCGGCCGTCCCGTGCAGGCGGGACAGGTCGTTGCCGTATTGAAGGCTGCCTGATGCCACACGCGTCATTCCAGATCGAAGACCTCATCGCCTCCTACCGGGACGGGCGCACCACGCCCGAGGCGGTGATCGACGAGGTCTATGACCGGATCGACGCCTGGCCCGACAAGGCGGTGTGGATCAGCCTGTTCCCGCGCGAGGAGGCGCTGGCGAAGGCCAAGGCGCTGGCCGCGCGGCCCGAGGGCGTCGACGGCCTGCCGCTCTACGGCATCCCGTTCGCGGTGAAGGACAACATCGACGTGGCCGGCCTGCCGACAACCGCGGCGTGTCCCGACTACGCCTACCAGCCCTGGGAGAACGCCACGGCGGTGCAGCGGCTGCTCGATGCGGGCGCGCTCGTGATCGGCAAGACCAACCTGGACCAGTTCGCCACCGGCCTCAACGGCACCCGCTCGCCCTATGGCGCGCCGCGCTGCGTGTTCGACCAGGAGTATATCTCCGGCGGGTCGAGTTCAGGTTCTGCGGTGGCGGTGGCCTCGGGCATGGTGTCGTTCTCGCTTGGCACCGACACGGCGGGATCGGGCCGGGTGCCGGCGGCGCTCAACAACATCGTCGGGGTCAAGCCCACGAAGGGTCTGCTCAGCACCGCGGGCGTGGTGCCCGCCTGCCGGTCGCTCGACTGCGTCACCGTGTTCGCGCTCAATGTCGGCGACGGCAACCGGGTGCGGCGCATCGCCTCGGCCAATGACGGCGACGATCCCTACGGCCGGACCATGACGCCAAAATCGCTGCCGCTTCGCGGCTTCCGCTTCGGCGTGCTGGCCGGCGAGGACCGCAACTTCTACGGCGACAAGGACGCGGCGGGCCTCTACGACCGGGCCTGCGAGCGGCTCGCCAGCTTTGGCGGACAGGCGGTGCCGTTCGACTACCAGCCGTTCCGCGACGCCGCCGCGCTGCTCTATGACGGGCCGTGGGTGGCCGAGCGGCTGGCGGCGATCCAGACCTTCTTCAACAACAATCCCATGGCGGTGCATCCGGTGGTGCGCCAGATCGTCCAGGGCGGCCGCCGGTTCAGCGCGCTCGACGCCTTCGAGGGCCAGTACCGGCTGAAGGCGCTGGAGCGGGTGGCGGCGCGCGAGTGGGAGAAGTTCGACTTCATGCTGCTGCCCACCTGCCCGACCACCTACAAGGTGGCGGACATGGAGGCCAATCCGGTCGAATACAATTCCAACCTGGGCCTCTATACCAACTTCGTGAACCTGCTGGATTGCTGCGGCCTCGCCGTGCCCGCCGGCACGCGCCGCGACGGCCTGCCGCTGGGCGTGACCCTGATCGGCCCGGCCTTCACCGACGACGCGCTCGGGGTGCTGGGCGACCGGCTGCACCGGGCGCTGGTCGAGAGCGCCGGCGCCACCGGCCAGCTGCTGTCCGCCCGCTCGCTGGTCGCCGAACCGGCGGGCGCCGCCTATGTGGACCTGGCCGTGGTCGGCGCCCATCTGCGCGGCATGCCGCTGCACCACCAGCTCACCGAACTCGACGCCCGCTTCGTGCGCGCCTGCCGCACCGCCGCCAGCTACCGGCTGTTCGCGCTGCCCGACACCACGCCGCCCAAGCCGGGGCTGATCCGCGACCCGGACTACAAGGGCAAGGGGCTGGAGATCGAGGTGTGGCGGCTGACCGACGCCGCGTTCGGCCGATTCGTCGGCCGCATCCCCGGCCCACTCGGCATCGGCACCATCGAGCTGGAGGACGGCACCAGCGTGAAAAGCTTCCTTTGCGAGGAATGGGCAGTGCGCGGCGCCGAGGACATCACCGGCTTCGGCGGCTGGAAGGGCTATTGCACGGCCTTGACCATGGGGAAGGCGGGAGCCGCATCGCCGGGTTGATCCGTCGCATTGACGCTGCCTCAGCCCTCGCCGGACAGGTACGGAGCCGCAGCCGCGATCGCGGCCGAACATTCCGGGACGGCAGCGGCAACCGCGGCCTCCGCCGACTTGATGCCAAGACCGACCTGCACGGCTTCTCCGACAGCCCAGCCCCAGCTTTCGCTCGCCAGCGCGGGGAGCCTGGACGCGGCGACATCGACGCACGTCCGCATCTCGCTCAACACCGCGGCGGGCGCCTGTGCGGCAGCGAGGGTCTGGGTGATCTCGGCTTGCATCGGCTGGAGGACGAATACGCTCAGTAACCACGCTGCGAAGTCGGTCAGCATTCAGGGCTCCCTCGGTTGTCGTGCCGGCATGCGATATCGAAGAAGGTCCGACATCGCGGGAGCGCCGACACTCTCCCACCAGAGGGGCCCGGACCACGGGTTGAGCCGTAGGTGGCGTGCCACCGCTCCTTAGTCAAGGCCGGGATGGTGAGGTTTTCTCGAGCATCTATCGAGGGGCTGAAAAGCGCTCCGCGCCGTAATCTTCTCACGAAAGACGTTCGGATTGCGAATTACAGTGACAGTGCTGGACTGCACCCGGTTTGTGAGACACGTCTAATTGAGTGACCTGGCGATATTGCCATGGTTAGCGCTGTTGACGGAATGGCCGCGTTCTTCTTCGAACTCGACCGGCGGCTTGTATCCGAGCGCCGAGTGGAGGCGCTG
>CALQFM020000091.1:0-9409 GCA_943329845.2 Candidatus Kuenenia stuttgartensis
CGCGAGAAGCTGCAGGAGCGCCTGGCGACGCTGGCCGGCGGTGTGGCGGTGATCAAGATCGGCGGCGCCACCGAGGTCGAGGTGAAGGAGCGCAAGGACCGCGTCGAGGACGCCCTGAACGCCACCCGCGCCGCGGTCGAGGAAGGCATCCTGCCGGGCGGCGGTACCGCCCTGCTGTACGCCAGCCGCGCGCTGTCGAACATCCCGCATGCCAATGACGACCAGCGTGTGGGCGTGGACATCATCCGCCGTGCGCTGCAGGCCCCTGTCCGCCAGATCGCCGAGAACTCGGGCGCCGACGGCGCGGTGGTTGCCGGCAAGCTGCTGGAGAGCACCGACACCAACTTCGGCTTCGATGCGCAGACCGAAACCTACGTCGACCTGGTCAAGGCCGGCATCATCGACCCGACCAAGGTCGTCCGCACCGCCCTGCAGGGCGCTGCCTCGATCGCCGCGCTGCTGATCACCACCGAAGCGATGGTGGCCGCCCGTCCGGAGCCGCAAGGCGCAGGCGGCGGCATGCCCGACATGGGCGGCATGGGCGGCTTCTAAGTCCACGCTGTCCCGGGGAACGGGAAAGGGCCGCCAGCGGCAGCCCTTTTCCGCCACCTCGAAAAGTGCCTGAACGAACGACCTGCCATTCCCTCAGATGGAACGCCTTCATGAATGAAGATTGGAACCGCCACCGTGAAATCCTGGAGCTCGGTGAGTCGATACAGAACGAACGGGACGCCATGGCGAAGCTCAAGATCAGCGACCCGGTCAGAAACGACCACTCCGCGAGATTGAATACTCTGCTGAGGACGCGAGACAAGCTGAAGGACAGCTAATCTCATCAACAGGACATCGCCATTGCGCAAGAGCAGCTTTCGGTTTCTCTTGGACGAAGGTGCGATCTTCGTAGAGCACCGCGTCAACGCCCGGTCCTAATTCCGCTCGATTGTTCCAAATCGTACTATAAAGGCGCATTTCAGGCACATACCTGTTAGCCTGCAATCCATGGCATCAATGGACGAGACGGAAGTGGCGCAGCGCGCGGACGCGTCAGTCGATACGCGTCAGCCGTTTGCCCAGGTGGGCGATGCGCGCGCGCTGGCGCAGGCGATCGTCGACACGGTGAGAGAACCGCTGCTGGTGCTTGACGAGGAGCTTCGCGTGGTGGCCGCCGGCCGATCCTTCTACGCCAGGTTCCAGATGCAGCGGCCAGACGTGGAAGGCCGCGCCATCTACATGTTGGGCGATGGCCAATGGGACATTCCGGAACTTCGGGTGCTGCTCGAGCAGATCCTGCCGCAGCATTCGGTCATGGAGGGTTACCAGGTCGAGCACGACTTCGTCGGGACGGGTCATTGCATCATGCTGTTGAACGCGCGCAGCGTGTTCTTCGAGAGCAGCGCCGAACGGCTGATTCTCCTCGCCATGGAGGACGTGACCCAATGGCGGGCAGCGGAACGGCTGGCAAACGAGCGGCTGCAACAATCCAAGGTGCTGCTCCAGGAGATGCAGCACCGGGTGGCGAACAGCCTGCAGATCATCGCCAGCATCCTGATGCTCAAGGCGCGCACCGTGCAATCGGAGGAAACCCGCCTGCACCTTCGGGACGCCCATCAGCGGGTCATGTCGGTCGCTGCCGTCCAGGAACAGCTGCAAGGTTCCGGGCATGGCGACTCGATCGAGCTCGCGCCATATTTGAACCGTCTGTGCGAAACATTGGCAGCCTCGATGATCGGTGACGTCCGGCCCATAGCCCTGATCGTGCAAGCCCAGGCCGGAAGCGCCCTGTCGCACGACGCCGTCAGCATCGGCCTCATCGTCACCGAACTGGTCATCAACGCGCTGAAGCACGCGTTCGTCGAGGAGACGCCCGGGGCGCAGATCGTCGTCGCCTATGATCTCAACGATACCGGCTGGCAGCTGTCGGTCACCGACAATGGTCTCGGGAAGATGCCCCTCGTAGACGGCGCGAAGCCCGGGCTTGGCACAAGCCTCGTCGAGGCGCTCAGCAACCAGCTCGATGCGAAGGTGGGCGGCTACAGCGGGCCTGAAGGAACACAGGTCTCGATCACCCACAGCGTCTTCACGCCGCGCCAGGCCGACGCCGCCTGAAAGGCGTCTCCGGGAACGCTGAAGTCAGGCCTTGCGGGAAACTTCGACGATGCGCCGCAACTCGTCGAAGGTGAGTGTCTGCCCGGCAGCCAGTATACTGACACCGACAGCCGGCGCGCCGACCGCGCGCGCATGACGGAGCGTCTCCTCGGCCGACGGAAACTCGGCCGCCGTCGGCTCGCCGCGGTCGCTCGTCCACGTCAATGTGTAATGCATGTCAGCTGTTGTCTTTCGGCGGACGCAGACGGCGGGACGATCAGGATACGTGCCGCCAGCCTAGAAGTCCGACGCATTCAGCGTGTACCAGACCTGGCTTCCGCGCCGGTACATTTTGCTTGCGACCTGGAGGATCTGCTCGCGATTGAAATCGAAGGCGTCGAGGTAGCCTTCCTCGATCGGTTCGTTGCGCGGCGCGATGCGCCGGAGGGCATCCTCGCTCACGCCGAACGACACCTCTCGCAGGTCGTCATGCCCCATGAACCGGACGCAACGCCGCGTGGCATCGTGATAGCGGCTGGTATTGGGAAAGCTGAGCGGCATCTGGCGCTCCTTTGATGCGAGGACTTTTACTGGGGTCTGGCTTTCGGCGGCGTCACGTCGTGCGCGGCCATGCCGGGCAGCGGCGGTGTTTCCATTCAGGGCTTGGGAACCATGCAGGCGCCTTCCTGACGCCGGTAGGGCTTGTTGCATTCCCAGGTGTTGCCCGAATAATCAATGTGGGCATTCGCCGGCACGACGACGCTGACGCAGTCGTCACCGGATTCCCGGTATCCTCGCGCACATGTCCACCGGGCTCCATAGGAGTCGCTCGTGAGGTAGCCGTTCTTTGGCACTTTTATGGCCTGACAGGCTCCATCCCTGGCTTGATACCCGCGATCGCAGCTCCAGCCGGATCCATAGACGACATCGGTAAGGAAGCCGTTCCTTGGTATGGTGATCGCGACGCAGGTCTTGCCGGTCTGGCGATAGCCGCGCTCGCACTCCCAGGCGTCGCCGGCCGCCGTCAGGAAGGCGTTGCCCGGCACGTCGACGGCGACGCAGGCGCCGTCAACCAGTCGATGGCCGCGAACGCAGTCCCAGCCCCGGCCATAGGTATCGTTGGTGGCGTACGCGTTCTTGGGAACAACGACGGCGGCGCAGCCGGTGGCCCCGGATCGCTGATAGCCGGGTTTGCATTCCCAACCCGCCCCGTAATTCGTGGCGCGCGCGTTTTCAGGAAGCGCCCTGGCCGCGCTCGAGGCGGGCTGCGCTCCCGCCAACGCCGCCATGAGACACAGGCCAAGAACGAACGACAGTCGTTGCAGGCTCACTACGCTGGGCAACCCTAACATCCCGGTTTGACCTCTTCTTCGGCGTGCCCGCTCCGCAGGTCGCGCGCCACAGCCGCATCGAACTCGACCGGATCGACGGTCATGGTCCGTGACTGGCCGGCTCGGGGGTGCAGACGGACATAGGTCGCGACACGGCGGTACGCGACGAAGGAAAGGCCCTCGATGAGTTCCTCGTCGGTTTCCACCTCGTAGTCGCCCTGTGGAAACACCTCGTCGGTCCCGCCAAGCAGGAAGGGCCTGGCGAAGGTCACGGTCGTTCTGTTCGTTCGCATCGGCACTACAGATTCCTGTGGGTGATATCCGGGGTGGGCGCTATCGGATCCGGGGTCGACCCTCTACGATCACCTCAAGGCGAGCTGGCGCTCGGCCTGGGCAATGGCGTCCTTGAGCTGGGTGTAGCGAAATCCGCCGACATAGAAATGGTCGGCCGGAACCCGCGTGATGCCGAGCTTCTCCATCTTGGCGGCCAGTTCCGGACTGAGGGCCAAGGTTTCCTGATGCATGGATGACGACACGGCGATTCTCCTCGATGAGGCGGGTGACAGGGAACTGAGTCGCGCCCGGAACCTGCGCGGATAACGAGCGCCGCCTACTGGCGCTCGCCGCCGCTGCCTCGGTTGTCGGGTTGTCTGAATGGGCGCGGCCCCTGTGATCCACCAGGGATGAGCATACCGCCTTGGCTAATCTAGAGCGGATCGGCGGTAATGTAATGGCCGGACGAACATAAAGCTTGCTACGGCAGCTTGCCGGCATGGCTTCTCCAGCCGCGCCCACCCGTGGCGCAGGTCAGCGCATGTCGTCCCAGGATTGCGGGGAACTGCCGTAACGGCTAGCGTGTTGTCGGAAAGTTTCTGGAAGTTTTCCAGTCGCTTGTCACCGGCTCGGCGGGGAGGCTCGGGAACGCTGTCAAACATTGTGGAAACTAAAGGCGCCGGCGCTGACGAAAAGCCGTCGTGGTCGATCGGCGGCCGGAACTACGTTCTTGTCCTGCTGACCGCGGTTGCGGCGGTGAACTTTCTCGACCGCCAGATCCTCGGCGTGCTGCTCGAACCCATCCGGGAGGAATTCGGGCTGGCGGACTGGGTGCTCGGCCTGCTCACCGGGTTCGCGTTCGCCGTGTTCTATGCCTCGCTGGGCATTCCCATCGCCGCCCTGGCCGACCGGTTCAGCCGCCGCAACATCATCGTCATCTGCACCGGAATCTTCAGCGTGATGACGGCGACTTGCGGCTTCGCGCAGAACTTCTGGCACCTTTTCCTCGCGCGGATCGGTGTCGGCGTCGGCGAAGCCGGCACGATGCCCGCGTCGCAGTCGATCGTTTCCAACCTGTTCCCGATCACCAGCCGTGCCACCGCCATGGGCCTGCTGGCGACGGGCGGCAATATCGGCCTGATGCTGGGACTGCTGATCGGCGGGTGGGTCAACGAATGGTGGGGTTGGCGCTGGGCATTCGTCGCGGCCGCCGTTCCCGGCATGCTGCTGGCGTTCGGCATCTGGCTGACGGTCAAGGAGCCGAAACGGCCCCATAACCCGGACGCCGGCGCCCGGCCGCACGTGGTCAGGGAAACCATCGCCAGCATCGTCTACATGTCGCGGGTCCCGTCGCTCCGCTGGTTCACCGCGGGCGGCGCGCTGTACGGACTGACCGGCTACGGGCTTTACACCTTCATGCCCTCCTACTTCATCCGTTACCACGGCCTGACGACCGGCGAGGCGGGCACCGCCATTTCGGTCATGACCGGCGTGCTCGGCGCCATCGGAACCTTCGTCGGTGGCTATGTCTGCGCCAGGTTGGCGGCGCGGCGCGGCATGCACTGGAACGGCTGGCTGCCCGCCATCGCGATCACCCTCAGCGCGCCGTTCATGATCGCCATGTTGCTGTCCGACAACACCTGGCTGGTCATGGGCCTGTTCATCGTGCCCGGCTTTCTCTCGAGCGTTTACGCCGGTCCGACCTGGGCGATCATCCAGGAGCTGGTTTCACCCGGCCGCCGCGCGATGGCGGCGTCTGTCTATATGCTGATCTACAACCTCATCGCGCTGGGACTGGGACCGGTGTTCACCGGCACGGTGAGTAGCGCCATCGAGCCCACGGTGGGCGCGCAGTCGCTGCGATATGCCATGGTCGCGGTGGTCCTGATCAGCCTCGTCGGCGCCTACGCCTATCTCAGGGCCGGGCGGACGGTGACACGCGACCTCGAGCGGCTGCGCGAGGGGAGCTGACGGAGCAGGCGGGCACGGGTAGCCCGCCCACATTCAGCAGCTGATTACGGCGTGGGAGCTTGTCCTTCCGGTGCGGCAGCGGGCACCGCCTCGCCTTCGGGCGCCGCGGCAGGAGCGGCCTCGCCCGCCGGGGCCTCGGCAGGCGGGTTACCGCTGCCAGCAGGCGCCGCTTCCCCTTCGGCCGCAGGCGCGGCAGCGTTTTCAGGAGGAACTGCGGGCGCTACTTCACCGCCAGGCGCAGCGGTCGGGGCTGCTCCTTCGGCCGCAGGTGCCGCCGCGGGTTCTTCGCCGACCGCGGGCGAGGACGCGATGACGTTCGGCTGGCCCGAAAGTGCCGCCGCCAGGTCCGTCGAGCGCAACGAACCTGGGCCAGGACCCATGTCGTCATCGTCCACCAAGTCGAGTTTAGGGTATTTGAGGAATTCCTCCTAGGTCATGGGACGTATGTCGGGACGGCCGACCAAGACGCCCATCTTGATGATACAGCTGACGTACTGTGTTTCGTCGGGCTCCACTTCGACCGCAAGCACGTCCTCGGCCTCGCTCTTTACGCTGAACTCGTGCTTGCCGGGATCGGCGACCATGATGAAGTACTTGCCGGCCCCCAACGAACTGACCTTCTGGCTGCGCTCGTTGACCGAACAGCCAAGGGCGAAGCCCATGCCGCCCGGGCGGAAGAAGACGATCTGCCCCTTGCCGGGCGGTGGCGTAGGCAGCGCAATCGGTGCAGGGGGCGCCTTTTCCTTTTTTGGCTTTGCATTTGCGCCCGCCGGAACGGCAAGCGCGACCGCCAGGCCGATTAACGCCATGAACAGGCCCTTCTGAAACGTCATTGTCTCGCCTCCCCATTCTCGGTTGATTGCGGTGCATCCGCCGGATGCTCCGACGGCGATTCTGTCTGTGACGGTGATTCAGCCGGCAGCACGTCAGGCGCGGCGGCGAGGGTGATAGGCTCAGCCGTCTTCGCCTCGACAATGGTGCCCGCCGGCACGACGGCTTGGCCTCCCTTAATGAGGAAGGCGAAAAAGCTGATGCCCTGGGCAGCGGCGCCTGCAGCTTGGGTAAAGTTCTTGCCCACCGGCACCAGACGTAGGCTGCGCAGCCTCACCCGGCGGCCGTCGACCTCGAGGTAGCGGGCCGCCAACACCAGTTCGCCCGCGGCACCGGCGGCACCGCTCTTCTTGGCGTGAACGACCTCTCCCATGCCGTTGGCGCCGGCAGGGATCAATTCCCTACCGTCGATCACGACTGGCGACGCCAGCCGGAGCGGGAACTTGTCGCCGCTTTTGCTGACGTTGCTGCCGATCTCCGCCTGGATCTCGAGCTCGACCCGGGATAGTGCCGGAATTGTAATGGAGGCGGTTGGCGCAATACCGGTCCCGGGTAGCGTTTCAGATGGCGTTTCCTGAGTCGGTGGGGTCGGTTCGGCCGGCGCCGCTTCCTGAGCGGCCGGCACCAAGTCCGTCTGCCCCAAAGCTGCCGTAGCATGCAGCGCCAGCACAGCCGGCAGGATCACGTGGCGCAGGACTTTCACCAGCATCGGCCCCCAATCCCCAACTCACGCGATCTTACCGTGAGGTTGGAGTGCGAGGGCAAGCGGAATCGGCCAGCATCGACGAGGAGCGAATGGTGTCCCGGAGGAGCAGGCCGGACACCGAACGCGATCGCGCGACCTGACCTTACTCGGCCGCGATGTCGATGCCCGGCGCGTCGCGCTGGGGCCACAGCAGGTTGAGGGTGGCGCGGTGGATCAGCCACTTGCCGTCCACCTTCTTGTAGATGTCCTGGTAGACGCCGAACAGGATGATCGGATTCTCGACGCCCTCGCGGGTGTTGAAGTCCATGATGAACCACTTCCCGACCGCGTCCTCAGGACCCAGAATATCGATGACATGGTTGGTGCCGCAGTGCAGCCCGCCATAGCGCGGCTTCTCCGGCGGCGAATAGCGGTGGTAGTTGGCGCGGATCTGTTCGCGGCCCACCCAATGCCCGCCGTACTTCTCGGCGAACTCGCAGACCCCGTCCTCGGTGAACAGGTCCGCAAGCTTGTCGATCTCCTTCCCGTCATAATAGTGGGACCAGTTGGCGCGCAGCTTCCTGATCTCCTCGATGGCCAGCAGTTCGTCGAGCGTCATCGCACTTCCCCATTTGATGAATCGTGCGAAGCCTAGCGCGCTTTACAGGGTCGGTCGACCGATCCCGGAGCGCCGTGCCATTTCGCTGCCGGCATCATTCGGCCGCGCGGGAAGCCCGCTTGCGTGAGGAGATCGGGCTGCCGGACATCCACATGTCGACCCAGTCGTGAAAATGCTGCCCGCGACTTTCGTCCTGATTCAACCCCCCATTTGGTGTATAACACGTTTTCTTTCATGTAATTCTGAAGTCCACGGGGAACGGGCGTACTCAAGCGTTATCCGCATATAACGTGTAATAGATTGGGTTTTTGCCCGAACTGGATAGGATGGTTGCGGCTCGGCCCGGCAAGACCCAGGCCGCGATGAGCGCAGAATTCCAACTCCGCACCGAAGGGTAACGCCTTGAGACTTCCGACAGAGCGCCAGCTTGAAATGCGTAGCCGCATTCTGGCGGCCGCCCGCAATCTCATCACCGAGCGTGGCTATGACGGCGTGACAATGCGCGATCTGGCGGATGCGAGCGGTGTCGCGCTGAAGACGCTCTACTATCAATACACCAACAAGGAAAACCTGCTCAGAGTGGCGATCGAAGAGAAGTTCTTCTCGGCCTACGAGGAGATCGACACCGCCAAATTCGACCACGGTATCGACCGGCTGTTCTACATCATCGAAACCGTCGGCGGCACGAGCGCGCGCGACGAGGCCTATGCCAAGGCATCCGCGCCGCTTCTGGTCTCCCGATCGACGGTCTCAACCCTGGGTCGCGTGCGGATGAATATCTACCGGCGGGCGATCCAGGAGATCGCCGACGCGTCAGATCTGGTGTCATGGACCGACGTCACGCTGCTCACCGCGCTGATTTACCGGCAGATTTCCGCGGTCTACCTCTCCTGGAGCTACGGGCAATTGCCGATCGGTCTCGTCCCCGACCTGTCAAAACTGTCCGCGTCCCTGTCCCTCGCGACCGTTACCACGGGCTATAGCCAGGAGCGCGCGAGGGCAACCGCCGAGGAGCTGTCGGTGAAGCACCGGGGACGGATATTTTACTAGAAAAAAGGGAGAAGCGTCATGGAAGCGCCAGTTCTGCTCGCGATCGACAAACGGGTTGCCGTAATTACCCTCAACCGGCCGGACAAGCTCAACGCGCTCAACGAAGAGATGATGCGGCTCTACGTCGATGCGCTGGAGCAGTGCAGAACGAGCGTCGACGTGGACGTGATCGTCGTGACCGGCGCCGGACGCGGCTTTTGCGGCGGCGGCGATGTCAGCAGGCTTGGCGACGCGCGCCAGCAGACGCCGATCGAGGTCAAGGAGGCTTTCTGGGACGGGCTTCACCGAATTCCGAAAAAGCTCGCCGAGATCGACAAGCCCTTCATCGCGGCGGTGAACGGACCCGCTTATGGCGCTGGCGTCGACATCTCGCTACAGACGGACCTTCGCTTCGCGGCGCAATCCGCCCAGTTCCGCATCACCTATACCATGTTCGGGCTGTTTCCGGGAAACGGCGGAACCTATTTCCTGCCCAGGATCGTCGGCGAAGCCAAGGCGCTTGAGCTGTTCTGGTCCGCCGACCTCATCGATTCCAGCGAAGCGCTCCGCATCGGCATGGTGAAC
>CALQFM020000092.1 GCA_943329845.2 Candidatus Kuenenia stuttgartensis
CGATCAGAACCTGTCCCCGCAACCACGCCAAACCCTGCAAAATCGCGCCGCTCCCAGCGCCACCAGAAGCTGCGTCCCGCGTAAAGCGCAAAACCTCAAACCAAGCTGTCAGAGCCCGGGCCAAACGCCTCATGAATAAGACAGGCTAGGGCGCTGTATTGGATCATTCGTGCCTTTGCGGACCGTGTGGTGAACGGAAGTTCCAAACCGGAGACAGCTAATCGGGTTTTCACACAGCCTCCACCCATAGCCGCCATTCCCTCATCCCGCTTGCCTTACCGGCCCCTTTCCCGTACACAGCCGCGCCATGACCGGTCGGCTTGAAATCGTCAAGGCGTTCACCTTCGAGGCGGCGCACCACTTCCAGCACATGCCCGTGGGGCATGGCTATCAGCGCATGCATGGCCATTCCTATCATGTCGAGGTGGCGCTGACCGGCGAGCCCGATCCGGTGTCCGGCTGGGTCGCCGACTTCGCCGAGGTGGCCCGGTCGCTGGAAGCCGTCCGCGACACGCTGGACCACAATCTGCTGAACGAGATCCCAGGCCTCGAGACGCCGTCGCTGGAGAACATCTCGCGCTGGATCGCCGGCCAGCTCGCCGCCACCTTCCCCGGCCTCGCCTGGGTGAAGATCGCCCGGCCCAGCTGCAACGAATACTGCACCTACCGGCTGGCCTAGGTTCGTCGACTTTTTCTTTGAATTGTCACCCCGGATTTATTCCGGGGTCTGTATCTATGCAGGTCCGTGGGTTGCCGCGCGCCCCATGAGCGACGATGCCAGATCCGGGCACCCATTCCCGGCCCCAGACAGACCCCGGAACAAGTCCGGGGTGACAATGGAGGGTTATTGGTGAACGCATTCAACGCCTTCGAAAACCTACCCGCGGGTTGCCCGTCCCGCGCCGCTGCCGTAACGTAGCCCGGCCTTGGGAGGGGGAACGGATGACGGCTGAAACCGCGCGCAATCTCGTAGAGATGTTCCTCGACCAGGCCGACCGAAGGGGCGACCGGCCCTGCGTGTGGTCGAAGCCCGTGAAGGGGAAGCCTTTCCAGCCCGTCTCCTGGCGATCGGTGGCCGAACAGGCCGCGAAGCTGGCCTCGGCGTTGAAGGACATGGGCATCCAGCCGGGCGACCGGGTCGCGCTGGTCAGCGAGAGCCGGCCCGAATGGCTGATTGCCGACCTGGGAATCATGGCGGCCGGCGCGGTGACCGTGCCCACCTACACCACCAACACCGAGCGCGACCACGCCCACATCCTGCACGACAGCGGCGCGCGGGGCGCGATCGTGTCGACCGCCAAGCTGGCGCGCGAACTGCTGCCCGCCGCCATGGACGCCAGTTCGCTGGATTTCGTCATCGCCATGGAGCAGCCCAAGCTGGCGCAGAGCCTGAACCTGGACGTGCATCTGTGGAAGGACGTGATCGGCGGCAACAAGGGCACCGTGGCCGAGACCCGCGCCGCCATCGCCGGTACCACCCGCGACGACCTGGCCTGCCTGATCTACACCTCGGGCACAGGCGGCGCGCCCAAGGGGGTGATGATCAGCCACGGCGCCATCCTGCACAATTGCGCTGGCGCCCGCGAGGTGATCGCCGAGCTGGGCCTTGACGACGGCCTCGACAGGACCGAGGTGTTCCTGTCGTTCCTGCCGCTGTCACACGCCTACGAGCATTCCGGCGGCCAGTTCTTCCCACTGTCGATCGGCGCGCAGATCTACTACGCCGAAAGCATCGAGAAGCTGGCGGCCAACATGGCCGAGGTGCGCCCGACGATCATGACCGTGGTACCACGCCTGTTCGAGATGCTGCGCACCCGCGTGACCCGCGCCATCGAGGAGCAGGGCGGCACCCGCGCCAAGCTGTTCCACAAGGCGCTGGAGTTGGGCGAGCGGCGCTTCACCGACCGGCGGTCGCTGAGCCTGAAGGAGCGGCTGCAGAACCGCGTGCTCGACCGGCTGGTGCGCCGCAAGGTGCAGCAGCGCTTCGGCGGCCGGGTGAAGGCGCTGGTGTCGGGCGGCGCGCCGCTCAACTCGGACGTGGGCCTGTTCTTCCACGCGCTGGGCCTGCGGTTGCTGCAGGGCTACGGGCAGACCGAATCCGGACCGGTGGTCAGCGTCAATCGGCCGGGGCTGGTGAAGATCCACACCGTCGGCCCGCCCATGAAGGCGACCGAGGTCCGCATCGCCGAGGACGGCGAAATCCTGATCCGCGGCGAGCTGGTGATGAAGGGCTACTGGCGCGACGAGGCGGCGACGGCACGCACCATCGTCGACGGCTGGCTGCACACCGGCGACATCGGCATCATCGACGAGGACGGCCACCTGCAGATCACCGACCGCAAGAAGGACATCATCGTCAACGACAAGGGCGACAACGTCGCGCCGGCCCGCGTCGAGGGCCTGCTGACGCTGGAGCCCGAGATCGGCCAGGCCATGCTCTATGGGGACCGGCGGCCGCACATGGTCGCGCTCCTCGTGCCGGACATGGAGTGGGCATCGAAATGGGCGGCCGAGAACGGCAAGCCGGCCGACATGCCCACGCTGTCGGCCGACGCGGCGTTCCACGCGGTCATGGACAAGGCGGTGAGCCGGGTGAACCAGCGGCTGTCGGCGATCGAGAAGGTGCGCCGCTTCGCCGTGGCGACCGCGCCGTTCAGCATCGACAACGAGCAGATGACGCCGACCATGAAGATCCGGCGGCATGTCATCGTCCGCAGGTACAAGGACGTGCTGGACGCCCTTTACTGAGGGAACTCCATGAGGATGGTGATGGCTCCTACCAGTCCACGTCGACCTGCATGCCGATGCGGCGCGGTTCGCCGTACTGGCTGAACGCCCAGCCGAGCTGGTCGAGGAAGGTGGTGCCGGTGGTGCTGTAGAGCTTGTTGGTGGCGTTCTTGCAGAACACGCTGAGCCTCACCGGGCTTTCGCGCAGCTCGACGTCGAGGTGCAGGTCGAGCAGCCCGAAGGCGCCCTGGGCCAGGCTTTCGGTATTGGCCACGTCCTCGTAGTTCTTCGACCGCCAGGTGAAATCGCCGGTCAGGGTCCAGTCGGCGTCGAACCAGTCGATCGGCAGAGTGTAGATCGCCGCGATGCCGGCCGAGAAGTCTGGCGCCAGTGGGAACCGCTTGTCGGAGAAATCCTCGCCGCCGAAGTCGAAGCTGCGATAGCGGGCGATGGAAACGCCCAGCGTGCCGCGCAGCCGCAGGCTGTCGTTCGCGGTGATGTCCAGCTCCAGCTCGCCGCCCCACACATCGGCCTTGGCGGCGTTGGTGATGAAGGTGGTGATGTTGCCGCCCTCGATGGTGAAGTCGGTGCGCTGGATGTTGGTGTAGTCGGCGTAGAACAGGGTGAGGTTGGCAAGCCCGCGTCCGTCGAGGAACGACGACTTCACGCCGCCTTCGACGCTCAGCACATGCTCGGGCTTGAACGGCTCGAATGAAATCGCGGACTTGGCGCGCAAATTGAAGCCGCCGCTCTTGAACCCGGTCGCCACCTTGGCGAACAGCAGCGTATGTTCGGCGACCTGGGCGTTGACGCCCGCCTCCCAGGTGAACCGGGTGAAGCTCTTGCCGAACTCGCCGCGGCAGCCGCCGGTCGCCAGATCCTCGTTCAGCTCGGGCGGCACCAGGCAGCCGACCAGCGCGTCGCGGCTGTCGGCGGTCAGCCGCTTGCGCTCCCAGGTGAAGCGCGCGCCACCGACCAGCGAGAACACATCGTTCAGCGCCCATACCGCGTGGCCGTAGACGCCGGCCGTGCTGTTGACGCCGCGGCCGGTCGCACTGAACGGATTGGTTGGGTTGAGGAACGACAGGGCCCGCGCCGTGTTGTCGGTGCGGCCGGCCTCGTTCAGGTAGATGGCGCCCAGCAGCCATTCCAGCACGGCGCCCGGGTTGTCGCTGATCAGCTGGAACTCGGTGGACAGCTGGTGCTGCCTGTCGGTCTGCACAGCCTCGCCGATGTCGAAGGCGGTGCCGTCGAAGTCGAACGAGCTGTACTGCTCCAGATGCCGCCAAGCTGAAATGTTTTTCAGCACAACGCCGTCGAGCCGGGCGGTGGTGATCAGCGCCACGCCCTGCACGTCGGCCGCCAGCCGCCCGGGCTCGCCGGTCAGCACCAGCGGATTCTGCTCGTTGCGGCGGGGATCGCCGTCGAGCGCCGCGGCGCCCCACTGCCCGCCGGTGAGGAACAGGTTGATGGCGCAGGCCGTCGAACTGACCGGGTTGGGATCGGCCAGGCTGCAATTGGGATCGAGCCCGGCGGGCACGATCTCGGCCACCTGCGTCAGTCGCTCGTGGCCGCGCGAGCGCATGCCGTCATGCACCAGCAACACGTCGACATCGTCGCCGACCTGCCAGGCGACGCTGGCACGCCACGACAGGGTGCGGTCGTCGTCCAGGTCGCGGCCGAGGAAAGTGTTGTCGCTGTAGCCGGCAAGGCCCGAGCCCTGGGCGACGAAACGCGCCGCCAGCTTGTCGGACAGCGGCACGTTGACCACGGCTGACAGGTCATGGTTGACGCCGTTGCCGCTGCCCGGCTTGTCGGTGTACATGCCGATCCCGGCGCTGATCCGGCCTTCGAACTCCTGCGTCGGCTTGTTGGCAGTGATGGTGATGGCGCCGCCCGTGGTGTTGCGGCCGTAAAGCGTGCCCTGCGGGCCGTTCAGCACCTCGACCCGTTCCACATCCACCAGGTCGAGGAGGGAGGCGGCGCTGCGCGCCACATAGACACCGTCGAGGTAGAGCCCTACCGCGGGATCGACGGTGATCAGCGTGTCGTTCTGGACCTGCGAGCGCAGCGTGATGCGCGACGCGCGGGACGACACGTTGTCGGGCGCGACCAGCAGGTTAGGCGCGATGACGGACAGATCGTCCAGGCTCTCCACGCCGAGCCGGTACATCATTACCTCGGGCAGCACGGTGATGGTGCCCGGCACGGCCTGGACAGATTCCTCCCGGCGGCGGGCGGTGGTGACCACCTGATCCACGTTCCGGTATTCTGGGCGCGGAGTTCCGGCAGCGGGTTCTGCAGCCGCTGTCTTCGTCTCAGTCCAGATGCCTGTCGTCAGCAGGCATAAAAGGGCGACGGTCGACCGCATTGCGGTCGCAGGCGTCACCATGGCCTTGGCCTCCGTGTCGGATGCAGAATAAACAAAGAGAAACTGCCGGCCCGACGCACTCCCCCAGCCCATCGGAAACCATACCATGTTAAAACTTACACCTGTCCGCAGACAACATGTCTTTACCTGACCGGATGATTTATCCCGTTGGCGTTTCTTTGTGAATCCGGACGATCACCGACTGGCTGGCGGTCGCGAGCAGGGTGCCGTCCTCGCTCCAGAGATGCATCCGTCCGTGTCCGTGACCGGCATGGACGGCATGAACCTGAATGTCGCACATCACCCATTCCGTCGGCCGGAGCTGGTGGATGCGGATGGTGTTGTCGAGGCTGTTGCCGCCGGCGCGGCGGCCCAGCGCGCCGCTGAGGCCCGACGGCATCCAGTCGGCGATGACCGCCAGCATGGGCGCGGTCATCTCGACGCCTTCGGGAATGCGCGCCCACAGCACCGAGCGCCCATCGCCCGGCGTGCCGTCGTCATGCATGCCCCAGCGGCCGTGCGCTACCCGCAGCTCGACCCGGCTGTCAATAAAGCCGTCCCGCTTCGACCAGCGTGGCACCGGGTCGCAGTCCAGCGGCCGCGCCACGTCGGGCGGCGTGACCCACTGGCCGCTGAGTTCCATGGTACGGGCGCCCAGCGCCGCATTCACGGTGAGGATTTCGGTGTCGCCCACATGGGCGACCACGCGCGCCTGGGTGTTGCTCTTGACGGAAACCGGCACGATCACGTCCAAATCCATGATGCTGGGCGGGCGGGCATAGGACAGGTACTGGGCCGTCGCCCAGACGGCCGGCCGGCCGCAGGTCTGCTCCATGGCCGAGACCGCCGCGCCCAGGCCGCAGCCGCCGAACAGGAAATGCCCGGGCGTCGACACGGCGTCGACGATCGGCAGGATCCAGCGGTGCGGATTATGGGTGGGCTTCAGGCCCAAGAAGTCTTCAGCCTTCTTCAGGGTCATCGAGGTCTCCGGACAAAGCGGGGTCTGTTTGTGCGGACGGCGTGTGAAAATCCAGCGGTTTATTTGCAGGGCCGCCGAGGAACCCTGCACAGCGCGGCAAGGCGCCCGCACGGCAACCTGTTTTGACGCTCGATTCGCGCCGGGATAGACTGCGGGCGCGAAAGGGGATTTCCACCAGGCATGACACCGGACTTCTTGATCATCGGCGCCGCCAAGTCCGGCACAAGATGGCTGGCGGATGGGCTTGCCCAGAATCCCGCCTGCTTTCTCGCCGATACCGAGGTGCACTATTTCAGCACCTATTTCGAGCGCGAGAGCGCGGGCTGGTACGCGGCCCACTTTGCGGCCGCGCGGCCCGACCAGCTGCGGGGCGAGCGATCCAACTCCTACATGACCAATCCCCTGGCGGCGGCGCGGATCTACGCCGCCGCGCCTGACGCCAGGCTGATCGCGATCCTGCGCAATCCCATCGACCGGGCCTATTCGGGCTATTGCATGCGCCTCGACCGCGCCAAGGTGACGCGCGACATCGCCGCCCATCTCGATCCCGCCAACCCGCTGTCGCGCGGCATCGTCGAGAACGGCCTCTACCACCGGCAACTGTCCGGCTTCCTCGCGCTCTATCCGCGCGAGCAACTCCATGTGGCGCTGTACGACGACATCAAGACCCGGCCGGCCGAGATGCTGGGCGAGATCAGCGCATTCCTGGGCGCGCCGCATGTGTTCGAAGCCGGCGCGCTGGCGAAACGCGCCAATGCCAGGAAGGCCAGCGGCATCCCGCATGTCTACAAGCGCCTGTTCAAGCCGCTGGTACGGACCGAGCGGGTGCGCCGCGCGATCTCGGACGCGGTCAGCGGCACCGCCGCCGGCAGGGCGGCGCTACGGCTGATCTCCGGCACCCTGACCTATCCGCCGCTGGGCGATGCCGAACGCCGCAAGCTCGCCGCCTACTACGCCGACGATGTCGGCCGGCTGTCGGTGCTGGCAGGACGGGATCTGCAGGCCTGGCTGGGATAGCGACAAGGTCGGCCTGAAAACTCCGTTCTTCGATTCCCACCGCGCGCGAACCGATCTAGGATCGCGCGGTCATACGAAACGGGAGGGATTCATGGCAAGGCTGCAGGGCAAGGTCGCCGTCATCACCGGCGCGGCTAGTGGTATCGGACTCGGCACGGCGCGCCGGTTCTTCGAGGAGGGCGCCTCGCTGGTCATCGCCGACCTGCAGGCCGAGGCCGGCATCGCCGCCGCCGCCGAGTTCGGCGACAGGGCGCGTTTCATCCGCTGCGACGTGACCCGCGAGGCGGACGTCGCCGCGGCCGTCGACCTCGCGGTGGCCGAGTTCGGCCAGCTCGACATCATGGTCAACAACGCCGGCATCGTCGGCGCCATCGGCCCCATCGCCAAAACCTCCGTCGAGGCGTGGGACACCACCATCGCCATCCTGCTGCGCGGTGTCTTCCTGGGCATGAAGCATGCGGCACGGGTCATGCAGCCGCGCCGCAGCGGCGTGATCCTGTCGCTGTCGAGCACGGCGGGCATCCTGGGCGGGCTGGGCCCGCATGCCTACACCGCGGCCAAGCACGCGGTGGTCGGGCTGACCAAGTCGGCCGCGTCGGAACTGGCCGCGTCGGGCATCAGGGTGAACGCCGTCGCGCCGGCCGGCACGGTGACGCCGATGACCGCGAGCGCGGTGACCGGCGACGTCAACGACGAGGAAAAGACCGCCGCCGCCTTCAAGGCATCCTCGCCGCTGGGCATCTCCGCCTTCCCGATCGACATCGCCAACGCGCTGCTGTACCTGGCCAGCGACGAGGCGCGCTATGTCACCGGCCAGACGCTGGCGGTGGACGCGGGCGCCACGACCGCCGTCGGCAACGGCGCGTTCCACCAGCAGGAACCGACGATCCTGCGGGAAGCTGGGAAAAGGGGTTAAGTTCTCGATTCAACCTACGCTTTGATCTTGGCGAGAGCCGGGATGAGAGCGTTTGTTGATTACTCCATGCCCTCGACCGGCAGGCGCTGGGCGCGCCAGCGCAGCATGCCGCCGGCCAGGTTGGCGACCTTGCCGAAGCCTTCCTTGTCGAGCATCACGGCAGCCTGAGCCGACCGCGCGCCGGACCTGCACACCGTGACCACCGGCCTCGCCTTGTCCAGCGTTGCCGCGCGCTGCTTCAGTTCGCCCAGCGGGATCAGCACCGCGCCTTCCACATGGCCGAGGATGCCGTTGAACTCGCTGGGCTCGCGCACGTCGACGATCTGCACCTGGGCGTGGTGTTCTTCCAGCCATTCGGGCTGCAGCTCCCACAATCCCGCATAGGTGTAGGTGAGCGGCGCCCAGACCGGCTCGGCGACGCTGGGGTCGGCGGCGGCCGAGGCCTCGGGCTCGCCGCAACGCAGGTTGGCGGGCACGGCGATGTCGATCTTGTTGGGGTGCGGCAGGCCCAGGTTGCGCATGTAGCCGGCGAAGTCGGCCTCGCCGATATCCTCGCCCAGGCGCGGGTTGAACAGTTTCTCCTCTGCCACGCTGGTCACCGTCGAGCCCTTGTAGTCATGGGCGGGATACAGCAGGCACTCGTCGGGCAGGCGGAAGATGCGGTCGTGCACCGAGCGGTACATGGCAGACGGATCGCCCTGCTGGAAGTCAGTGCGGCCGCAGCCGCGGATCAGCAGGCAATCCCCGGTGAAGGCCATGGATTCGTCGTCGAGCACGAAGGTGGTGCAGCCGCTGGTGTGACCGGGCGTGGCGATCGCCGTCAGGCTCCGGTTGCCGAATTCCAGGCGCTCCCCGTCACCGAAATAGACGTCTGCGCCCGCCGCGCCCGAGCGGGACGACATGCCGATCCGGCTGCCGAGCCGGTGGCGCAGCAGCCAGGCTCCGGTGACGTGGTCGGCATGGACATGGGTTTCGACGGTCAGGCGCAGATTGAGGCCCAGCTCCTCGATCAGTGCCACCTCGCGCCGGACCTGCTCGAACACCGGATCGATCAGCACAGCGTCGCGGGTGCGCGGATCGGCCAGCAGATAGGTGTAGGTCGATGATTGCGGATCGAAAAGCTGGCGGAAAATCAGCATGCGCCTCCCCTGGTTTCTGTCCGCACTATAGCGCAAAAGCGAAGGGCCGGAACTTGCGTTCCGGCCCTTGCCATAGCTTGAAGTGACGGCGATCAGTTGCCGGTGATGCTGCCGACCGCGCTGTTGCCGATGGCAGTCGCGCCGATCTGGTTGCCGCGCACCGTGAACGAGCTGTTGTCGCTCTGGCCGGCAACGTTGTC
>CALQFM020000093.1 GCA_943329845.2 Candidatus Kuenenia stuttgartensis
AAGCTGTTGCTACGAAAGGCAGCCGAACGATCCGTCGAGGCAACCTGGCGCCGCGTCGGCAACCTGCTCGACGCATTCCCTGCGCACGAATGCGCCAACTACTTCAGAAACTCCGGATACGCTTCAACCTAAATGAAAACGAGTCTAGAAACTGTACAGCAGCGTCGCCTTGGTCTCGGTCGACGTCTTGACGCTCTCAAGGGGTACGTCGGTGTCGTGCTTCAGGTTGAACGACACCTTGCCAGAGATCCTGTTGGTGATCTTGGTCTTGACCGCGCCGGTTTTCTCCAGCGACGTGCGCCGGTCAGTGACGAAGGCCGAGCCGGTGTTGTTGAGGGCGAAGCTGTCGGAGACGTTCCAGTTGAACACCGTGTTGACGCGGCCGCCATATTCCTCCTCGCGGATCATGGTCTGCGTCGGCGTGCGGTTTTGTGAATCGCGCGTTGCTGAAAACGCGTGTTTTTTCAACAGTATGTGGAACTCTGTTCGCTTGGTTCAATCGATGTGGGAAAATTCTTTTCGGGGTGCGACGGACCATACTTCACCGTGTCCCTGAGCCTGTCGAAGGGCCTTGCACCAGCGCGGATGCAGGCCCTTCGACAGGCTCGGGGACACGGATAGGTTTGGCGTTGCACCGGCAGCGAAGCGGCGTTGCTACCGTCCCGCGAAATTCGCCGAGCGCTTTTCGATGAAGGCGTCGACGGCTTCCTGGTGGTCGGCGGTCTGGTGGCAGACGCCCTGGAAGAACGCGCACTGGTCGAGGAAGTCCTTCAGCTGTTCGCGCTCGGCCAGCTTCATCAGCCGCTTGGTATAGCGGGTGGTGATCGGCGGCTTCGAGGCGAACACGCCGGCCATTTCCAGCGCCCGCGGCATCAGCTGGTCCGGCTCGACCACCTCGAGCACCATGCCCAGCTTCAGCGCCTCGTCGGCCTTCACTAGGCGGCCCGAGAAGGTCAGTTCGACGGCGCGCTGGTAGCCGACGATCTTGGGCAGGAACCAAGCGCCACCGTCGCCCGAGATCAGGCCCAGGTTCACAAAGGTCTCGCCGAAGATGGCCTCGGTCGACGCGAGGCGGATGTCGCACATCAGCGACAGGTCGCACCCGGCGCCGATGGCCGGACCGTTGACGGCGGCGATCACCGGTACTTCCAGTGACTGGATCGCCTGCGGGATACGCTGGATGCCGTCGCGGTAGGTCTGCGCCACGTACCCGACGCTCTGGCTGCCCTGGGCCTTCATGGCCTTGACGTTGCCGCCGGCCGAGAACGCCGAGCCGTCGCCGGTGATGACCAGCACGGACACGTCCGGGCTCGCGTTGACCCATTTGCAGGTGTCGACGATGTCCTGGATCAGGTTGTTGCCGGTCAGCGCGTTGCGCACGTCGTGGCGGTTCAGGGTGAAGACGGCGACGCGGTTGTCCAGCGTCAGGGTGGCGTCGACGGGCTTGTGGATCTCGGTCATCGGAATCTCCCTCTGTTCGCGGCGACTATAGCCCGGCACGGCGGAATGATAAGGCCCTTTTGCGGACGATCCGTTTCTCTATAGTGGCTGGCGGACGAGGAAAGGGTACCCATGGACGGAGCGGCGACGGGCGGGAAGATATTGGGGCACCCGCGCGGGCTGGCCGTCCTGTTCCTGACCGAGATGTGGGAGCGCTTCAGCTATTACGGCATGCGCGCCCTGCTGATCTTCTATCTCACCAAGCACTTCCTGTTCGCCGACCAGCCGGCCTACGGCATCTTCGCCGCCTACACCTCCATGGTCTATATCGCGCCGATCCTGGGCGGCTTCATCGCCGACCGCTGGCTGGGTTTCCGGCGCGCGGTGCTGTTCGGCGGCGTGCTGATCATGCTGGGCCATTTCGGCATGGCGTTCGAGGGCGCGGCGGCAACGGCCGATGCAACAGGCACGGTGACGCGCGACCTCAACTCGCTGCAGGTGATGTATTTCTCGCTGGCCTTGATCATCGTCGGCACCGGCCTGCTGAAGGCCAACATCTCATCCATCGTCGGCAGCCTCTATGACGAGGGCGACCGGCGCCGCGACGGCGGCTTCACCATCTTCTACATGGGCATCAATATCGGCGCCGCGCTCGCCCCGCTGTTGTGCGGCTGGCTGGGCGAGACCTATGGCTGGTCCTACGGCTTCGGCGCCGCCGGCGTCGGCATGTTCCTGGGGCTGGTCGTGCTGGTGCTGGGCCGCGGCTGGCTGGAGGGCAAGGGAGAGCCGCCCGATCCCGCCGCGCTGTCCCGGCCGGTGTTCGCCGGCCTCAGGGTGTCGCATATGGTGGTGATCGGCTGCGTGCTGGCGCTGCTGCCGACCTGGCTGCTGGTGCAGAACAGCCACGTGGTCGGCGGCGCGCTTGGCGTCGTCGGCGGTCTGGTGATCCTGGGCGTCGTCGTCTACGCGGCCATGAAGCTGGAGCCGGTCGCCCGCGACCGTCTGTTCGCGATCCTGATCCTGCTGCCGTTCCATTCGTTGTTCTGGGCGTTCTTCGAGCAGACCGGCACCTCTATCGCGCTGTTCGCCGAGCGCGGCGTGCAGTTGAGCCTGTTCGGCATGACGCTGGTGCCGTCGCAGATCCAGGCAATCAATCCGATCTGCATCATCCTGTTCGCGCCGGTGATCGCCGCGCTGTGGGTCTGGCTTGACCGCTACGGGCGCGAGCCGAACATACCGTTCAAGTTCGCGCTGGGCCTGCTGCAGATAGGCATTGGCTTCTTCATGTTCGTGATCGGCATCCACCTGGCGGCGGACGGCGACAAGGTCGGCTTCGGCTGGCTGGTGCTGGGCTTCCTGTTCCATTCCACCGGCGAACTGTGCATCTCGCCGGTCGGTCTGTCCGCGGTCACCAAGCTGTCGATCGCGAAGATCACCGGGCTGATGATGGGCGTCTGGTTCCTGTCGAACGCCTTCGCCAATTACGGCGCCGGGCTGATCGCGATGACGTCGAGTATCGACCATATGCCGGGCGAGGGCGTGAGCGTCGCCCAGGCGCTGCCGGTCTATGGCAGCATGTTCATGTCGGTGGGCTGGGCCGCGGTCGGCTCGGCACTGCTGTTGTTGGTGCTGTCGCCGTTCCTGAAACGGCTCATGCACGGGGTTCGCTGAAAATGGGGAAACGAAATGACTAGAGTCGCTTACATGTTCATCGGCATCGACATCAAGGACGAGGCCGGCATGGCCAAATATGTCGAGGGCGCGCCGCCGATCCTCGCCTCCTATGGCGGCCAGATCCTGGCCATCGACAACAATGCCGAGATCCTCGACGGCAAGTATGTGCGCGAGCGCATGGTGCTGTTGGGCTTCCCGTCGCTGGAGCAGGCGCGGACTTTCTGGAAGTCGCCGGAATACAAGCCGATGAAGCAAGTCCGTGAAGCGGCCAGCGACCAGGACTGCATCCTGACGGAAGCCTTCACCGACGATCCGCTTCCGGCGACCGGCGGCGGCGCCGTCTACATGATAGGCGGCGGCGACACGCGTGACGCCGAGGCCATGAAGCCCTACTACGTGGAAGTCCCGCCGATCAGCGCCCGGTTCGGCGTGCAGGCCTGTGCCGCGGGGGTCAACTTCGACCAACTCGACGGCACCTGGCCGCACAAGACATTCATCGCCCTGCGTTACCCGTCCGAGGACGCCTTCAGGAAATTCTGGTTCGGGCCCGAATACGCGCCCTACAAGAAGCTGCGCGAGGACAATTCCGACGGCATGCACATGATGGTGCGCGGCATCTGACGATCAACGTAGCGGGGAGGCTTCCATGGGACGCATCGAGGGCAAGGTTTGCCTGGTGACCGGCGGCGGCGGCGGACTGGGTAGGGCGGACGCGATTCGGCTGGCGGAGGAGGGCGGCAGGGTCGTCATCACCGACGTCAATGTGGCGGGCGGCGAGGAGACGGCTCAACTGGCCGGCAACGGCGCCATCTTCATAAAACAGGACGTCACGGACGAGGACGGCTGGCAGCGGGTGCTGAAGCAGACCGCCGATCATTTCGGCAAGCTGAACGTGCTGGTCAACAACGCCGGCATCGTGGTGGTAAAGACGGTCGAGAGCACGACCACCGAGGAATGGCGGCGGGTGCATGCGATCATGACCGACGGCGTGTTCTTCGGCCTGAAATACGGCATAGGGCTGATGAAGCAGAACGCCGACCTGAACTCGATCATCAACGTGTCGTCGACGGCGGCGTTCCTCGGCTTTCCGCCGTTCTTTGCCTATTCTGCGGCCAAGGGCGCGGTGCGCTCCATGACCAAGTCGGCGGCGGTGCATTGCCAGCAGTCAGGCTACAAGATCCGGGTCAACTCGATCCATCCGGGCGGCATCGCCACGGAGATGATCAAGAAGGCCGCGGCCGAAGGCGGCACCACGCCGAAGGGCGCCGATCCGGCCAGCGCCGGCCCGCCCGGTCCCGGCCTCGGCGAGCCGGAGGACGTGGCCAACACCGTGCTGTTCCTGGCCTCCGACGAATCCAAGTTCATCAACGGCGCCGAGATGCTGATCGACAACTGCACGATCATCTCGCCCTGAACCGTTGGACCAGAAGAAGAACCCTAATCCCGGCTTTTGCCGGGATCAGGGAATTCTGTCTCTACAGGCCCATGGTCCGGATCGGATCGGTCTTGCCGTCCCAGTTGTCGGTGGCCTCGCGCAGGGCGGCCCAGACGATGCTGCCGCCTTCCGGGGCATCGACCAGCTCGACCATGCAGTTCAGATCCTTGCGGGTGTCGATGTAGCAGAACCGGCGGTTGTTGGCCGACGTCACCTGGCCGCTGGTCGCCACCTCGTAGCCCATGGAAATGTAGCGGGCCAGCTCGGCGTCGTAGTCGTCCGGGTAGAAGCAGATATGGTGATAGCCGTCCTGTCCCTTCGGCACGGCGTCGCGGTAGGCGGACGGACCGTCATTGTGCTGCTCGATCAGCTCCAGCTGCACATGGCCGGCGAAGGCCACGGCCACCGAGATGTCCAGTTCGGCCGGCTTGCCCCGGTACTTGACGGTGTTCAGGCCAATCTTCGGGATCATGAACCACGGCCCGATCTTCATGGTTGCCGTGAACCTGGCGATGGCCGCGTCGAGGTCGCGGACAACCCAGGCATTCTGGGTGATGACGAGGTTCTGGTGCTGTTTCATCGGATTTCCTTTCAGCCTCTCGGCACGGTCATGGTCTTGCCGTCCCAGGCGCGGGCGGCGTCTTCCAGCATTCGGCTCATCCTGAGGTAACCCTCGTCGGCGTGGATCAGCTCGACGATGTATTGGCCGGTGTTCCAGGTGTCCACATAGGCGATGTGGGTCTGGTCCGGGTTGCCGCCCGAGGCGATCACCTCGTGGCCCAGCGCGCGGTACATCTCCACGTCGCGTGGAATATCGTCCGTCAGCACGCCGATGTGGTGAAAGCCTTCCTTGTCGGCGGGAAAGTAGTCCCGGTAGACCGACGGATGGTCGTGCAGCGGCTGGATCAGCTCCATCTGGATGCCGCCCGACGCGGCCAGCGCGGCGTGCAGCTTCATGGTCGTCGGCTGGCCTTTATAAAAGGCGTTGGCCATGCTGATGTTCTCCAGCATGACCCATGGACCGACGCCCATCGTGCGAACCCAGCGGGCGACCGCCGCCTCGATGTCGTTCACGATGAACGCGTTCTGGAATACCACCGTGCTCTTGCGGTCCGTCATGTCTCTCCCCCTGTTGCGCAGAGCCTATGCCACCCGGGACGCGCGGCCAAGGGCGGATGGGATTGGACTCGGGCCGCGATCGTCCTAAACTCTTCAACAGGGCGCTCAGAGGGGAACCCGATGCGTATGTTGTGCTGCATGATCTTGATCGCGTTGTCCGCGCCACCGGCGTTGGCCGGCGAACCCGTGCCCGAGCCCGCTGCGACGCCGCAGGCGCAAGCGCAGCCGCCGGCGCAGGACCCTCAGCCCGGGAAGAAGCGCGCCCTGGCGTGCCCGGCGTGCCGCACCGATGAAATGCCCAGCTTCGCGATCCGCCCTGCCGCCGGCAACGGGCAGGCCGCTGCCGCGGCGGGTGCGACTCCGACAGCCAACGGCGTCGATCCACTCGGCCGCGAGGCTTCCCAGCCGCCCGTCAACTTCTCGTTCGATGCGTCGGGCAACTCCTACTCCTCCAGGAACAGGTACCGCGGCGGCGTCTACATGGCCGCGCCATTCTAGGCCTCGGCGCGACAACCAAGAAAAAGCCCGGCACTTGGCCGGGCTTTTCGTATCCGATGAGTGCGTGGATCATTCGTCCGGCGCGATGGTCAGCACCAGGCCGTCCAGCTCCTCGGTGAACTCGATTTGGCAGCTCAGGCGCGAGCCGGGCTGGACGCACTCCAGCTCCTCCAGTAACTCGTTCTCCTCGTCGTTGCGGGGGCCGACCTTTTCCATCCAGCTTTCGTCGATATAGATGTGGCAGGTGGCGCACGAGCACTGGCCGCCGCAGATCGCCTCCAGCTCGTAGTCGTTATCGCGCAGGTTCTCCATCACCGAGATGCCGATTTCGCCTTCGATCTCGCTCTGCTCGCCTTCGCGGTTGGTGATGAGAATCTTCGCCATGTGCTGTCCTCGGAATGACTGCTGCTGATTTGCGCCGCTTCCTAGCCAAAGAGGCGCGGCATTGCAACCGATTCTGCTCTACATGTCCTTCAGCGCCACTTCGGCGTCCGCTGCCTTGACCGGGTCGAGGTGCTTGCCTTCGGCGATCAGCTTCTTGGCCGCCATGAAGTCCTTGATCATGTTGATGGCGTTGATGGCGACGAACTTGCCGTGGCGCAGGTAGATCGCGGAAAACTTGCGGTCGGCGGGATTGCCGCGGATCACCACCTCGTCACCGGGCTCGGACAGGCCGACGATCTGCAGCTTCAGATCGTACTGGTCCGACCAGAACCAGGGAATCTCGGCATACTCCTTCAGCTCGCCGCACATGGCGTTGGCGGCGGTCTTCGCCTGGTCGACGGCGTTCTGCACGGATTCGAGCCGCAGGCGACGGCCCAGCAGCGCATTCGGATGATTGGTGCAGTCGCCGACCGCCCAGATGTTCTCGTCGCTGGTCTGGCAGAATTCGTCGACGACAATGCCGTTGTCGACCGCAAGGTCGCCCTCGGCCGCAAGCTCGACATTGGGAATAACGCCGACGCCGATGACGACCAGATCGGCCGGGAAGGAGGAGTCGTCGGCGCATGTGACGCGCTCGACCTTTCCCTGGCCCTCGAAGCCGGTCACCGCCATGCCGGTCTTGATGATGACGCCGGCGTCCGTGTGGACCTTGTCGTAGAATTCCGAGACCTCGGGCGCGACGACGCGGCTCATCACCCGGTCGAGGCCTTCGAGCACGGTGACATGGCAACCCAGCTTCACCGCTACCGCCGCGACTTCCAGGCCGATATAGCCGCCACCGACGATCACCACGTTGGCGCCCGGTTTCATCTGCTTCCTGATCGACAGGGTGTCGTCGATGTCGCGCAGGTAGAAGATGTTCTCCAGCTTGGCGCCGGGCGCCTGCAGCTTGCGTACCCGGGTCCCCGTGGCCAGGAGCAGCTTGTCGTAGGCGAGGTTTTCACCGTGCGAGGTGGTGACGGTCTTCGCGCGGCGGTCGAACGACGTCACAAGCGTGTTGGGGCGGAAGTCGATCTGCTTCTCGGGATACCACGCTTCCTTCTTCAGGAAGGTGCGTTCCACTTCCAGTTCACCTGCCAGCACCGCCTTCGACAGGGGCGGCCGCTCGTAGGGAACGTAAGGCTCGTCGCCGATCATGATGATGCGGCCGTCGAATCCCTTCTGCCGAAGGGTGGCCACGGCTTGGCCACCGGCATGACCCGCGCCGACGACGATGATGGTCTGTGTCATGGTTCCCGTTCCGCTGTCTTCTCCGTGCCCCGCTCTTATCCTGTTCGGTGGCAAAAATCTATGTTATGGCTCCAAACCTGCCGTTACGTCCCGCGGAGCAGGGGAGACCTTCCGGGCGCTTTCCATGACAGGTGCGGCCTCGCCGTACCCGGTTTGCAGGACCTCGATGCGCCACCCCGGCGCGCGGCAGTGGCCCTTTGGGGTCGAAGCGAGTTTTCACATCTGGTTGGGAGATGAATCATGGATCTGGGTTTGAAGGGCAAGAATGCCATCGTGACGGGTTCGACGAAGGGCATTGGGCGTCGGGTTGTTGACCTGCTGGCGTCGGAAGGCGTGAATGTGGGCATCTGCGCGCGCAACAAGGACGAGGTTGACCAGGCGGTCGCGG
>CALQFM020000094.1:2500-8156 GCA_943329845.2 Candidatus Kuenenia stuttgartensis
GCGTCGCATCATCCGTTCCGATGATGACAACCGCGCCAATACGCCGCTTATGAATCGTGTCGACGGCTTCGGCGACAGTGACGGTGGGGGCGATGGTGAACACGTCCCGACCCTTGCCTTGGAGTACAGCTTCAACTTTCATCGCCGCATTCCCCGTTCACTTAATGGGTTGTCATTGTGAACTCGATGGCCGCCCGGCGCAAGGCACCGGCGCGACACCATCCCGTTACCGGCAAAAGCGGCAAAACGCCCCTATCGCCGCCGCAGCCAGCGGCTAGAATAGCCCGCCTTACAAGGGGAGACTAACAGCATGGAGCAAGCCGGCGCCGTTCCGCCGCCCACACCGGACGCACTGCCGCCGCATATCTCGCTGGCCGCGCGCATGGCCGGCTGGTTCGCGGTCGGTGCGCTGTTCATGCTGCTGGGCGCGCCCTTCGCCTACCGGATCGGCCTGCTCGGCGAACTGATCTCCATCGCGCTGTTCATCGCCGGCGCGACACTGGCTTTCTGCGTCCTCGCCTCGGGCCTGGTGGGCATCGTGCGCGCGCTGACGCCGTCGGCCAGGGTCAAAGGCGCGCTTCATTCGCTGGTGGCCGCGCTGATCGGCGGCACGGCGCTGGCCGCCATCCTGCACTGGATGGTGCTGCCAGGATGGGACGCGCCCCATGTCCATGACGTCACCACCTCGCCCCAGGATCCGCCGGAGTTCGACGTGACCCGCGTGGCACATTACGCCGGGCGCGACTACGTCACCTACCGCGACTACGACGCCATGATGAAGGGCAAGGTCTCGGCGGCCTATCCCGGGCTTCGCACCCTGGTGTTCGACAAATCGCTGCGCCAGGTCTTCGTGGCCGCCGAGGCGGCGGCGAAGGATCTGCACTGGACGGTGTTCGTCGCCGATTCCACAAGGGGGCGCATCGAGGCGGGCGACTGGGCGACCATCTTCGGCTTCGTCGACGACATCGCCATCAGGATCCGGCTCAATGCCGCGGGGTACACGGTGCTGGATATCAGGTCGGCGTCGCGCAACGGAAACGCCGACATGGGCCGCAATGCCCGGCGCATCGAGCGATTCACCGCGGCGCTGAAGAGCCATCTGCCGCAATATCCTCCCGCAAAAAGCCCATAGAAAGAGGTAGCGATGAAGACGAAGGCCGCCGTAGCATGGCAAGCGGGCAAGCCGCTCAGCATCGAAACCGTAGAGCTGGACGGTCCGCGTGCCGGCGAGGTGCTGGTGGAAATCAAGGCCACAGGCATCTGCCACACCGACGCGTTCACCCTGTCGGGCGCCGACCCGGAAGGCCTGTTCCCGGCCATCCTGGGCCATGAGGGGGCGGGCGTGGTGGTCGATGTGGGGCCCGGCGTGACGTCGCTGAATAAGGGCGACCACGTCATTCCCCTGTACACGCCCGAATGCCGCGAGTGCGAGTACTGCACCTCGGGCAAGACCAATCTGTGCCAGAAGATCCGCGAGACCCAGGGCAAGGGACTGATGCCCGATGGCACCAGCCGGTTCTCGCTGGGCAAGGACAGGATCATCCATCACTACATGGGCACCTCGACCTTCGCCAACCACACGGTGGTGCCCGAGATCGCGCTCGCCAAGGTCCGCGAGGACGCGCCGTTCGACAAGATCTGCTACATCGGCTGCGGCGTCACCACCGGCATCGGCGCGGTAATCAACACGGCCAAGGTGAAGCCGGGATCGAATGTCGTGGTGTTCGGCCTGGGCGGCATCGGCCTCAACGTCGTGCAGGGGTGCCGCATCGTCGGCGCCAACATGATCGTCGGCGTCGACCTGAACCCCGCGCGCAAGGCCATCGGCGAGAAGTTCGGCATGACCCACTTCGTCAATCCCAGCGAAGTCGAAGGCGACCTGGTGCCGTACCTGGTCAACCTGACGAAGGGCGGCGCAGACTACAGCTTCGAGTGCATCGGCAATGTGAAGGTGATGCGCCAGGCACTGGAATGCGCCCACAAGGGCTGGGGCGAAAGCATCATCATCGGCGTCGCCGGCGCCGGGCAGGAGATCAGCACCCGCCCCTTCCAGCTGGTCACCGGCCGGGTCTGGCGCGGCAGCGCCTTCGGCGGCGCCAAGGGCCGCACCGATGTGCCGAAGATCGTCGACTGGTACATGGACGGCAAGATCAACATCGACGACCTGATCACCCACACCCTGCCCTTCGAGCGGATCAACGAGGGCTTCGACCTGATGCACCGCGGCGAATCGATTCGCGGCGTGCTGACCTACAATTGAGGAGCGTCACATGAAGATCGCCATCATGGGTTCGGGCGGCGTCGGCGGCTACTTCGGCGCCAAGATGGCGCTGGCCGGCAACGACGTCACCTTCATCGCCCGGGGCGCCCATCTGGAAGCCATGAAGAAGAATGGCCTCAGGGTGAAAACCGACGATGGCGAGATGCTGATCAAGCCGGTCAAGGCGACGGACGATCCCGCCACAATCGGCCCGGTCGACGTGGTGCTGTTCACCACCAAGCTCTACGACACCATCGAGGCCGCCGAGCAGCTCAAGCCGGTGATGGGTCCCGGCACCTTCGTCATCACCATCCAGAACGGCATCAGCGGCGCCGACCTGATCGGCTCGGTGCTGGGGCGCGACAACGTGCTGGCCGGCTCGACCTATATCGTCTCGCACCTGGAAGGCCCGGGTGTGATCCATCACATGGGCAAGTACCAGCGAATCGTGTTCGGCGAGATCGACGGCCGCATGAGCAACCGCGGCCGGTCGTTCGAAACGATGTGCAACGAGGCCGGCATCGACGTCGAGTTCAGCGACAAGGTCCAGACCACCATGTGGGAGAAGTTCATCCCGCTCACCGTCATGAGCGGCATGACCTCGGTCACCCGCTCGTCGATCGGCCCGATTCTCGCCGATCCTGCGCTGGCCGCCATGGTCGATGCGGCCGTGAACGAGGCGGTGAGCGTGGCCCGCGCCAAAGGCATCCAGCTCAACGAGAACATCGCCGAACGGGTGCAGAAGACCGTCCGGCTGGCGCCCTACGACACCAAGGCGTCCATGCTGGTCGACCTGGAGCGCGGCAAGAAGATGGAGCTGCCCTGGCTGTCGGCCACAATCGCCAGCATGGGCGATGAACTCGGCGTGCCGACGCCCACCCACAAGTTCATCGCCACCGTGCTGAAGCTGCACGCGGCGGGCGCGCCCAAGGCCTGACCATGGCGGGCAACGGCTACAAGCTGCGGCAACTGGCGCTGGTGGCGCGCGAACTGGCAGCCGTGGAAGAAGACCTGCTGGCCATTTTCGGCCTGCAGGTCGCCTACCGCGATCCGGTGGTCGGCAACTGGGGACTGGAGAACATCGTCGTTCCAGTCGGCAATCAGTTCCTGGAAGTGGTCGCACCGACCCAGCCCGGCACCACAGCCGGCCGCTACCTTGACCGGCGCGGCGGCGACGGCGGCTATATGGTGATCCTGCAGACCGAGGATCCGCGCGGCCGCGACGCGCGGGTGAAGCAGATGGGTATCCGTACGGTCCACCAGAGCCTGCACAGCGACTATGACGGCCTGCAGATGCACCCACGGGACACAGCGGGCTCGTTCCTCGAGGTCGACTGGGCACCGGGCTTCGACCAGCCTGACGGCTCGTGGCACCCCGCCAGCGACCACTGGCGCCCTGCCCGCCGCATGGAGATCGTGACTGGTCTGCTCGCCGCCGAGATCCAGACGCCGGATACCGCGGCGCTGACCGCGCGCTGGGCGGCCATCCTGGACCGGCCGGCCGAGGGCAATGCCATTCCGCTCGATGTCGGGACGATTCGTTTCGTGCAGGACGAGGACGGACGCGGCGAAGGGCTGGGCGGCATCGATATCGCCGTTGTCGACCGGGCGCGTGTGCTGCGCGAGGCCGAACGGCGCGGCCGCGTGGCGGGCGATAACCAGCTGCTGATCGGCGGCACCCGCTTCAATCTGATCGCATAGGAAAAGGACACCAGGATGTATCAGGAGATTCTCTATTCGGTGGCCGGTTCGGTCGCCGAGATCCGGTTCAACCGGCCCGACCGGCTGAACGCGCTGACCCGCCGCATGCTGACCGAGATGAAGCACGCGGTTGGCGAGGCGGAGAAGGACGACGCCGTCATCGGTATCGTCATCACCGGCGAGGGCCGTGGCTTCTGCGCCGGCATGGACATGCAGGCGCTGTCGGCGCTGGGCGCGTCGGGCGGCACCGGCAACCGGATCGACGAGGACTACGGGCTCGACGCCCAGCCGGGCGATCCGGAGATGGGCGAGGAGTTCCTGAAGGGGCATTCCTACCTGATGGCGGTGCGCAAGCCGATCATCGCCGCCGTCAATGGCCCCTGCGCCGGCCTGGGCTTCGTGCTCGCCATGCTGTGCGACATCCGCTTCATGGGCGAAGAAGCGGTGCTGACGGCCTCGTTCTCCCAGCGCGGCCTGGTGGCGGAATACGGCGTGAGCTGGATCCTGCCACGGCTGATCGGCGTGTCGAAGACCCTGGACCTGCTGTGGACCTCACGCAAGATCAAGGCCGACGAAGCCAAGGAGATGGGGCTCGTCGACAAGGTCTTCCCCGCCGCGGACGTGGCGGCGCAGGCGCGGGCCTATATCGAGGACCTCGCGAGCAAGGCCGCCCCCTACTCGCTGATGATGATGAAGCGCCAGGTCTACAGGCACCTGGCCATGCCGCTGGGTGAGGCCGTCGCCGAGACGACGAAATGGATCGCCGAGAGCACGGCGCGCGACGACTTCAAGGAAGGTGTGAAGGCCTATCTGGAGCAGCGTCCGCCGCAATTCGGGCGCCTCAAGGTCGACTGAACCAGCTGCCGATTGGATTGAAGGCCGCCGCGACCGCCGCGGCGGCCTTTGTCATGCGCGGGGCCGACCGGTGACCAGCGTTTGGGCGGCCCGCCTAATGCTTGATCTTTCTGACCAATCATGTGCCACAATGGAGGCGGAACAGCGCCCAAAAGCGTCCGTTTTGCTGGATTTCTGCGCTGGCACGGTGCTTGCTTAAATGGCTTAGGGGCACTGAACCGCAGAGCCGACCAAGGGGTGACCGACGAAATCGCATGACCAAACCGCCAGCTTTCGATGAAATGACCCTTCCCGACGGGTCGGTGCGATCCGTCTACGACAATGTCGACAAGTGGCTGCGCGAGGCGGCGACCGACCGGCTGGACCTGAAACGGCGCGAAGCCGACACCATCTTCCGCCGCCTGGGCATCACCTTCTCGGTCTATACCGAGGGCGGCGACCCGGAACGCCTGATCCCCTTCGACATCATTCCGCGGGTGTTCGGCGCCGAAGAGTGGGCCCGGCTGTCGCAAGGCGCGATACAGCGCGTGAAAGGCATCAACGCCTTCATCCGCGACATCTATCATGACCAGGAAATCCTGCGCGCCGGCGTCGTGCCGACCGAACAGGTGCTGAAGAACGACCAGTTCCGCCCGGAAATGCGCGGCATCGACGTCCCCCGCGACATCTATGCCCATATCGTCGGCATCGACTGTTCCCCGTCAGCGCCTATGGCCCAGATTTGAGGTTGTGATTTAAGGAGGATTTAGGTCTCGTCGCAGTGACGAAGGAACGAAGATGAGACCTAAATCCTCAAGCGCCAAGAAGCCTGCGGAGCAGGTGGTGAAGGACATCCGCCGG
>CALQFM020000095.1 GCA_943329845.2 Candidatus Kuenenia stuttgartensis
AAGCTGTTGCTACGAAAGGCAGCCGAACGATCCGTCGAGGCAACCTGGCGCCGCGTCGGCAACCTGCTCGACGCATTCCCTGCGCACGAATGCGCCAACTACTTCAGAAACTCCGGATACGCTTCAACCTAAATGAAAACGAGTCTAGATGTCGTGGATGGAAGGCTATCTCACCGGCATCAACCGGCTGCAGCAGAACACCTTCGACGTGTCGCCGGTCACCGAGGCGGCGATCATCGGCCAGATGGTCCGCAACTACTGCACGACGCAGCCGACGCTGCGGTTCGAGACCGCCGTCGCCCAGCTGATGAATTTCTTCTCGCCCTACAAGGTGGGCGAGCAGTCCCAGCTCGTCGAGGTGACCGTCGGCGACGCGCGCGCCGCGCTGCGGCAGTCGACGCTCAAGTGGATGCAGGAGAAGATGAAGGCCCAGGGCCAGTTCACCGGCACGCCCGACGGCCTGTACGGCGCCACCACCAAGACCGCGCTGCTCGCCTTCCAGAAGGCCGCCAAGATCCCCGAGACCGGCGTGCCGGACGCGCGCACCCTGGTGGCGTTCATCCAGAAGGAAGCCGAGGCCAAGGGCACCAAGCCCTGAGCCCGTCATCTCAAGAGGAGTCGTCATGACCATCGAGGAACTGCTCGAAATCGAAGAGATCAAGCAACTGCGCATCATGTACTCGCACTATTTCGACGGCGGCCAGCTTGACGACCTGGCCTCGCTGTTCACCGAGGACGCGGTGTGCGAGTTCACCGAGGATTATGGCGGCAACTGGGTCGGTCGCGACGCCATCCGGGCCAACTACGCCAAATTCGCCACGGTCGACAGGCCGTTCTCGTTCATGCACGCCAACACCAACCCGTGGATTCGCATCCTGAGCCCGACCGAGGCCAACGGCCGCTGGTACCTGCTCGACCTAAGCTTGCGCGAGGGCCAGGAGAATCCGATCGGGCTGTTTGGCGTCTATGACGACGTCTACCGCAAGGTCGGCGGCAAGTGGATGATCGCCCGCACCCGCATCGACTTCCTGTGGCCCAAGCGCAGCTTCGTCGGCTTCCGCAGCCCGGGCGTGAACGGGTAAGGTCCCGGCGGCCGACCTATGTGCGGTCTACCGACTTCAAAACTCCCAGTCGGGATAGCCTGACAATCTCCTTAAGAGCGCGCTGTGCGATACCGCGTGGCAAGCTCCCATAGAACCACCGGTCCGGTCTGGCGGGAACAATACCGGGATCGGACCAAACGACGCGGTTGAGTTCGGAGGTGATCAGCCAGGAGCGCTCGGAGTCGAGGCCAGCCAGGGTATTGAACTGGGCAGGCATCTCGATGGCGCGTAGACCGTCGCGGGGCTGCGAGTGGGTGATCGGGGCCACATAAACCCGCTGGGAGCCGTCGTCGGCGCGTTGCAGGGCCACAATGACGGCACAAGGCCGATCTTTCGCTCCTTCGATGCGCCCCCGCTCCTGTTCGTCGCGCCATAGATAGTCAAATCGGATGATCTGACCGATTTGCGGCGCGGGTTTTTTCATTCCTCGGGATCGAGGAGGTGATCGAGACTGGGGTCGAGGTGATCCATCGTGGCTTCTTCCAGCGCCGCAATGGCCTCGGCAGGCAGTTCATGGGCGTAATAGGCTTTCCTTGTGTCCCGCGCCTTGAGCCGTTCATATTCATCGATGTCGAGCAGCACCCGGACGCGCCGGTTGTGCCGGGTGATGAACACCGGATTTTTCCCGGCCTTGTCCATGTAGAGGCCTGCCCGGTTTTGAAACTCGGTCGAGGCCACGATGATGTCTGCCATAGCTAGGTCTCCCAAAGAGTGGCTATAATAGCTATTCTAGCTATATCTCGTCAACGTCGGCATTGGTTGCTGCGGTTTTTTGCCATTGCCGCGCCGCGAGGCGGGGCCGATACTTCATTGCATATTCACGGGAGCCTCGGGCGGCTCCCCAGGGAGGCCAAGATGATCCAGTCGGGCACGGATCGTCCCTTGTCGGCGGGTTCCGGCCGGAAGGTCGCATGGTGGAGTCCATGCGCATGAAGACGACGACCAGGGCACTTATCGAGGACCTTGCCAAAACCCTGCGGCAGCGCGTGCTGCCGTCGGCGGGCGATGCGGCGGCGCATGTGCAGGGCGTCATCGCCGGGCTCGACCGGCTCGCGGTGCGCGTCGAGCTGGAAGGCGAGATCGTCTGGTCCGACATCGCCGACCAGCGCCTCATGCTGGCCGCCATCGAGCAGGAGACGCGGCAGCAGGATGTCGAGCCCTGGAAGGGGCTTTCGGCGGCTATCGCCAAGGAACTGGACCGGGTCTGGCACGCACCGGCCCACTATCCGGAAATGGCGGTGCTGGAGGCCGAGAACCGAAGGCTGCGCGCGCTGATCGACCAGGCGCTGGCGGCCGTCCAGGCAGCGCCCGAGCCGCTTGGCGAAAAGCGCGCCCAGCGTCTAGCCAAGGCACTCGCAGGCTATCTGAAACGGCAAGCCGACCGCGAGGCGCCGCTGCGCGTGCCCGCCCAGCCTGCCGACGCCACTTGATCCGGGCATGAAAAGTCACTCATAATCTTCGGGAAGCAGGCGGCTGGTCATCGACCGGTCGTTTTTACCGCTTATATTGGCCGTGCCGGGGATGACGCGGTTCTACTCAGCTCAGGGAAGGGTTCATGCAGTATCAGTCACCAGCCTCCATTGAGGAGGCCGTGGCGGCATTGGCATCGATCGGCGGCGCCCGCGTTCTCGCGGGCGGCACCGATTTGCTGGTGCAGCTTCGCTCGGGCACCGCGTCGCCCGCCGCCGTCATCGATGTCAAGAATATCGCCGCCCTGCGCGCGATCACGGAAACCGCCGACGGCTTCCGCATCGGCGCGGCCGTGTGCGGTGCCGAGATCACCGACCACGCGGCGCTGGTCGCGGCTTGGCCCGGCGTCGCCGAGGCGGCCGGGCTGATCGGGTCGACCCAGGTGCAGGGCCGCGCCAGCCTGGGCGGCAATGTGTGCAACGCCTCGCCGGCCGCCGACACCACGCCGGCGCTGATCGCCGCCCGCGCCGTGGCCGAGATCGTCGGGCCGAACGGCCGGCGGTCCATTCCCGTCGAGCAAATCGCCACCGGTCCGGGCAAGACCTCGCTGGCCGAAGGCGAGATCGTCGTGTCGTTCCTGCTGCCGAGGCGTCCGGCGCGGTCCGCCGACGCCTATCTGCGGCTGATCCCGCGCACCGAGATGGACATCGCCGTGGCGGGCGCGGGCGTCAACCTGACGCTGGACGCCGACGGTACCATCGCCGATGCCCGCGTCGGCATCGGCGCGGTGGCGCCGACGGCACTGGTGCTGGACGCGGCGCCGGGCATCCTCGTGGGCACGAAGTGCGACGAGGCCACGCTGGCGAAGCTGGCCGAGGCGGCGGGCGCCGCCGCCAGGCCGATCGACGACAAGCGCGGCACCGTCGACTACCGCAGGAAGGTGGTCGGGGTGCTGGCGAAGCGGGCGGCGCTGATCGCCTATGAACGGGCGAAGGGGGCGCGCTGATGGCCAAGTCACATGTATCCACCACGGTCAACGGCGATCCGGTCGAGTTCCTGTGCGACGCGCCGGAAACCATGCTCGACGTGCTGCGCAACACTCTGGGCCTCACCGGCACCAAGGAAGGCTGCGGCACCGGCGACTGCGGCGCCTGCTCGATCATCGTCGACGGCCGTCTGGTCTGCGGCTGCCTGATGCTGGCGGTCGAGGCGACCGGCAAGTCGATCACCACCATCGAGGGCATCGGCGCGCCGGACCGGCTGCATCCGGTGCAGCAGGCGTTTCTCGAGGACGCGGCGCTCCAGTGCGGCTTCTGCACGCCGGGCTTCATCGTCGCGGCCAAGGCGCTGCTCGACCGCAATCCCGACCCCTCCGAAACCGAGATCCGTTACTGGCTGGCCGGCAATCTGTGCCGCTGCACGGGCTATGACAAGATCGTCCGTGCCGTGCAGCACGCGGCCGCCGAGATGAAAGGACAACCCGCATGACCTACGAACCCAAGAACCTGCGCGTCGTCGGCACCCGTCCCATCCGCCATGACGGCGCCGACAAGGTGACCGGCCGCGCCAACTACGCGTCGGACTTCACGCTGCCCGGCATGCTGTGGGGCCGCGTCCTGCGCAGTCCGCATGCCCATGCCAAGGTCATCTCGATCAACACCGACAAGGCCATTGCGCTTCCGGGCGTGAAGGCCGTCATCACCGGCGCCGATCTGGTGCTGCCGGACGCCGGCATCACCCAGGCCGGCGAGTCGGCGATCAACACCCAGCATCTGGCGAAGAACCTGCTGGCCCGGGACAAGGTGTTCTATGACGGCCACCCGGTCGCCGCCGTAGCCGCCATCTCGGACGCCATCGCCCAGCAGGCGCTTGGTCTGATCGAGGTCGAGTACGAGGTGCTGCCCCACGTCATCGACGTGGACGACGCCGTGAAGGACGACGCGCCGCTGCTGCATGACGACATCTTCACCGAGGGCGTCGAGCCCAGGCCGGAGAAGCCCTCCAACATCGCCAAGCGCATCGTTGTCGCCAAGGGCGACGTCGCCAAAGGCTTCGCCGAGGCCGACTTCGTCATCGAGCGCACCTATACCAGCAAGCCGGTCCACCAGGGCTACATCGAGCCGCAGGGCGTCGTCGCCAACTATGCCGAGGACGGCCAGGCCATGGTCTGGTGCTCCAGCCAGGGCCAGTTCCTGATCCGCGACCTGTGCGCCAACATGCTGGGCCTGGAGACCTCGTCGCTGAAGGTGATCCCGGCCGAGATTGGCGGCGGCTTCGGCGGCAAGACCACGGTCTATCTGGAGCCGCTGGCGCTGATGCTGTCGAAGGCATCGGGCCGTCCGGTGAAGATGGCCATGACCCGCGGCGAGGTGCTGCGCGCCACCGGTCCGACCTCGGGCGGCTCCTACACGACAAAGATCGGCGCCATGAAGGACGGCACCATCGTCGCCGCCGAAGTGGTGCTGAAGTTCCAGGCCGGCGCGTTCCCGGGGTCGCCGGTGGGCGCGGCGGTGATGTTCTGCTCGGCGCCCTACGACATCCCGAACCTGTCGATCACCGGCTATGACGTGGTCGTCAACCTGCCGAAGATCCACGCCTACCGGGCGCCCGGCGCGCCCAACGGCGCGTTCGCGTTCGAGACCGTGCTCGACGAGCTGGCCCGCGAGCTGAAGATGGACCCCATCGACTTCCGGGCGAAGAACTCGGCGGTCGAGGGCTCCAAGTCGCCCTATGGCCCGACCCACGGCCCGCTGGGCGGCATAGAGTGCCTGTCGTCGGCGAAGAACCATCCGCACTACAAGGCCAATCTGGGCCCGAACCAGGGACGCGGCGTCGCCAGCGGCTTCTGGATCAATATCGGCGGCCAGTCGGCGGCCACGGTGGTCGTCAACCGCGACGGCACCATCGCGCTGGTCGAGGGCTGCCCCGACATCGGCGGCACCCGCGCCTCGCTCGCCATGATGTGCGCCGAGGTGCTGGGCATCGCCGCCGAGAAGGTTCGGCCATCGATCGTCGACACCACGGCCATCGCCTTCAACGACGTCACCGGCGGCAGCCGCGTCACCTTCGCCACCGGCATCGCCGTGGTGCAGGCGACGGAAGACGCCGTGCGCCAGATGCGCGAGCGGGCGGCCAAGATGTGGGACATCGACGTGGAGCAGGTCGGCTGGCGCGACGGCGCGGCCCAGGAGCTGAACGGCAACCGGTCGCTGACCATCGCCCAGATCGCCCAGAAGGCGGCCAAGACCGGCGGCCAGATCATGGGCCACGCCTCGATCAACGCCTCGGGCGCCGGCCCGTCGCTGACGACGCATCTGTGCGACGTGGAAGTGGACCGGGAAACCGGCAAGGTCACCATCCTGCGCTACACCACCTTCCAGGACGCCGGCAAGGCGGTGCATCCCAGCTACGTCGAAGGCCAGATGCAGGGCGGCGCGGCGCAGGGCATCGGCTGGGCGCTCAACGAGGAATACATCCACGACGCGCAGGGGCGGCTCGAAAACCCGGGCTTCCTCGACTACCGCATGCCGGTGGCGTCGGACCTGCCGATGATCGACGCGGTGATCATCGAGGTGCCGAACCCGAACCATCCGTTCGGTGTGCGCGGCGTGGGCGAGGCGCCCATCGTGCCGCCGCTCGCGGCCATCGCCAACGCCATCTACGACGCCACGGGCGTGCGCATGCGCGACCTGCCGTTCTCGCCGCCGAAAGTGCTGGCGGCGCTGGAGGCGGCCGAAAAGGCCAAGGGCTGAGTTGGCAAGGGTAGTACTGTCCGGAGACCTGGGCCGCCGCTTCGCCGGCGGCGAGGTCGAAATCCGCGTCCCCGGCAGTAACGTCCTGCGCCTGATCAAGGCGCTGGAAGAACGCTATCCCGGCATCGCCGAGGTGCTGGAGTCCGACGCCATGGCCGTCGCCATCGACGGCATCGTCTACCAGGACGCGATGCTGGAGGACGTGGGGTCGGAGTCGGAGGTGTATTTCCTGCCGGCGATCAGGGGTGGTTGATCGGCAAACGACCAATAAGAAAACAACAAATTATGTGAGATCCGAGTGGGTGGCGGTATCAAATCGATTTCTTATCGTATATTTTCTCGGACCATCGAGGTTATATTTTTTGGTATTGCCTTGTATCTATTTTTCTTATTTTGGTTATTCGTTACCAATGTGAGCAGCAGTGTCACGGACGACACCACTTTCAAAATCTTGGTTTTCTTCCTCATCACTTCGGCGCTGGTCTGGATAGGTGTTTTCGTGCACGAACTGGGGCACGCTGCGGCCGCTTTGGCAACGGGGCGGCGGGTTCATGCCGTCTCTACCTGGCCCGTGACATATTTAGCCTGTCTTATTCATGAGGCGTTTGGCCCGGGCTCTGACAGCTTGGTTTGAGGTTTTGCGCTTTACGCGGGACGCAGCTTCTGGTGGCGCTGGGAGCGGCGCGATTTTGCAGGGTTTGGCGTGGTTGCGGGGACAGGTTCTGATCG
>CALQFM020000096.1 GCA_943329845.2 Candidatus Kuenenia stuttgartensis
AACCCTGCAAAAACGCGCCGCTCCCAGCGCCACCAGAAGCTGCGTCCCGCGTAAGGCGCAAAACCTCAAACCAAGCTGTCAGAGCCCGGGCCAAACGCCGCATGAATAAGACAGGCTAAGTGATTCCGCTCAACGTGAGGACGCTCTAGGATCTGCGCCCTGATCGTCCAGTTGGAGGCTGCTGGCAGCGCTGCGCCAATGGAGGATGTCCCAGCTACCAACGCCCCTCTTGTCGCCGAGCTGCAAGCCATTGGCGGTGATGAATCCCAGGGCGCGCCTGTCGAAGCGCCGGCTCCACCGACGCCGGCGGGGAGCCCGCCGGCCGCGGAACCGCCTGCCGCCGCCGCGATCCAGATCGACGCGGAACTGCTCGACATGTTCCGCGCCGAGGTCGAGGAGCAGATCGCCGTGCTGCAGGACAGCGTGGTGGCGCTGGATGCGGGCGGCGACACGGCCCAGCACCTGACCTCATGCATGCGAGCGGCGCATTCGCTGAAGGGCGCGGCGCGCATCGTCGGCATCGAGCACGGCGTACAGCTCGCCCATGCCATGGAGGATGCGTTCGAGGGCGCGCGCCACGGCCGGCTGGTGCTGGATGCCGGTCACATCGACCGGCTGCTGGCCGCCGGCGACTATCTGGCGCATCTGGGCAAGATCGACCTCGGCGCGCTGTCCGGCTGGCTGGCGACCGAGGGCGCCGCCATCGCCGCGCTGATCGGCGAGTTGGAGACCATCGGCAAGGGCATGCCGGCGGCGCTGCACGCGGAGCCCGCGCCGCCGACAAAGGCCGGCAAGCCGCCCGTGGAACCGCCGCCCGAGCCACGGCCAGCCGCGGCCAGACCCGCCGCCGAGACCGGCGATGCCGAGGGCCGGGCCGCGCAATCGGTGAAGGTGAGCACCGAGACGCTGGCCAAGTTCATGGGTGTCTCGGCCCAGGTGCTGATCGACGCCAAGCGGTTGCAGAGCACGGTGGAGTCGCTGCAGCAGGTGCGCCGCCGCCTGGCCCGGCTTGAGCGTGCCCTGGGCAGCGTGTCTGGCACCCTCATCAACCGCCATTCGGCGAGCGACGCGGTGCGCGAGGAGATCGCGGCGCTGCGCGATGACTTCGCCGAGCGCATCGACGAGTTCGAGACCCAGTCGGGCCGTTCGCTGGTCAACGCCGACCTGCTCTATGGCGAGGTGCTGCGCAGCCGGATGCGGCCGTTCGCCGATCTGGTCGGCGGATTTCCGCGCCTGATCCGCGATCTGGCGCGGCAACTGGACAAGAAGGTGGCGCTGCAGATCATCGGCCGGGCCACGGAAATGGACCGGGATATCGCCGGCGCGCTGGACTCGCCGCTGGGCCATCTGCTGCGCAACGCCATCGACCACGGCCTGGAAGATGCCGCCACCCGCGTCGCCGCCGGCAAGCCGGAGGAATCCGGCGATGCGCGACGACCAGAGCTACAGCCGCTCAGACTATGCGCGGGTCTGCAACACCTTCGGCCCGCCGACCCTGCTCGACAAGTACGAGACCATCTTCGTGGACTCGATCACCGTGGCGTCTCGCCTTTGCCTGCAGTGGGCAAAGGGGCAGCCGCAGGCCATGTCCGATCGCAGCGGCAAGACCGACATGCGCGGCGCCTACGGCCTGCTCGGTCAGGAAATGATCGGCTGGCTGACCCACCTGCAGCACACGCCGGACAAGAATGTCTGGCTCGTCGGTCTGCTCGACAAGCGGCTGGATGATTTCAACCGGCCGTTCTTCTCGCTGCAGATCGAGGGCGCCAAGACCGGCCTCGAGCTGCCCGGGATCGTCGATGAAATCCTGACGCTGGCCGACATCCGGCCTGCCGAGGGCGCCCCGTATCGGGCGTTCGTCTGCACGACCCTCAATGAGTTCGGCTTCCCCGCCAAGGACCGGTCCGGCCGCCTGGCCTCCGTCGAGCCGGCCCATCTGGGCCGCCTGATGGAGAAGATCCGCGGCCCGCTCGCCGACAGCTCGGTCGCCCGCCTGAACTTCGAACTGCCCGCGGCAGTCCCCACCACGCCGAATACCGGAGCCTAAAACCATGACCAATATCGACTTCAACAGCGCCGACACGCAGGATTCTGCCTTCGCGCTGATCCCGGCCAACACGCTGGCCAAGGTCTATTTGACGATCCGTCCCGGCGGGGCAGGCCCCGAAGGGTGGCTGACACAGAGCAAGACCAGCGAGGCCCTCTATCTCAACACCGAGGCGGTGATCGAGGACGGGCCCCATGCCCGCCGCCGCATCTACACCCGCATCGGCTATCGTGGCCGCAATGGCAGCGATGGCGGAGAGGACACCTATGCCAATCGTGGCCGGGCCCTGATCCGGGGCATCCTGGAATCCGCGCGCGGGGTTCGCGCCGACGACACCTCCGACCGCGCCCGCGCGGCCCGCACCATCCACAGCCTGGGTGAACTCAGCGGCCTGACCGTGGCCGTGAAGCTGGGCGTCGACCGGGACCGCAACAATCCCCAGGACGAAGGCCGTAACGTCATTCTGGCGGCCATCGGCCCCCAGCATCCCGACTATGCGCGGCTCATGGGCGCTGCCCCGGGCGCCGCATTCACGTCGCCGGCTGCGCCCCAGGCTGCCGCTTCTCCCCATTCTCCCTCGAACGGCAGCGCGCCGTTCTGGGCCCAGTGAGGGAGCGGTTCCATGATCCCCAGAGATTATCAGCAGGAGGCGGTGAAGGCCGCCCGGTCCAGGACGGCAGCCCACGGCAACACCATCCTGATGCTGCCCACCGGCGCAGGCAAAACGGCGGTGGCCGGGTTTTACATCGGCGAGGAGGCGCAGGCGCAGCGGAACACCCGCACGCTGGTTCTCCAGCATACCGACGAGCTGATCGAACAGAACCTCGCCTCGATCGGCGCCATCACAGGGCTCTCGACCTCCGTGGTCAAAGCCTCCCGGGATGACTGGTCCGGTCGCATCGTCTTTGGCAGCGTCCAGACCCTGGCCCGGGTCAACCGTCGCCAGGCCCTCGGTCAGGTCTCTCACGTCATCATCGACGAGTGCCACCGGGCGGCGGCCGACAGCTATCAGAACATCATCGCCGACATCCGCGCGATCAACCCGGCGGTCAAACTGCTGGGACTGTCGGCCACCCCAAGCCGGGGTGACGGGCGCTCCCTGCGCAAGGTGTTCACCAACGTCGGCTACCAGCTGAAGATCGGGACCCTGATCGCCCGCGGCATGCTGGTTCCGCCGCGGACCTTCACCATCGGTCTGGGCATCGACGATGAACTGGCTGGCCTCGATGCCACCGCCGGCGACTTCGACATGCGCCAGGCCGACAAGGTGCTGAACCGGTCCGTCCTGAACGAGGCCGTGGTCGCCCACTGGAAGGAGCGGGCCGGCGATCGGCGCACGATCTTCTTCTGTTCGACCATCGCCCATGCGCAGGCGGTCGCCGCATCCTTCATGGCGGCCGACGTCACCGCTGCCGTGGTCAGCGGCGACATGCCCGCCGACCACCGGGCCGACGTCATCGCCCGGTTCGACCGCGGCGAGATCCAGCTTCTGGTCAACTGCATGGTGCTGACCGAGGGCTTCGACAGCCAGCCGGTCGGCTGCATCGGCATCCTGCGGCCCATGCTCCACAAGAGCACCTTCATCCAGGCTATCGGGCGCGGCCTGCGCAAGGTCGATCCGGAACGCTACCCCGGCATCATCAAGACCGATTGCATCGTGCTCGACTTCGCCGGGGCGGCGCTGCGCCATGGCAGCCTCGAACAGGAAATCAGCCTCGACAACGACGATCCGGAGTCGGGTCAGGCTCCCTACAAGTGCTGCCCGTCCTGTGAGGCGGAGGTGCCCCTGGGCGCCAGTGAATGCCCGATCTGCGGCTTCGGTTTCGAACGCCGGTCCTGCGCCAAGCGGGTGCTGACCGACTTCGACCTGATGGAGATCGACCTGTTGAACCAGTCGCCGTTCAAGTGGTGCGATCTACACGGCGACGGCGCCTCGCTCATGGCCAGCGGGTTTGATGCCTGGGCAGGCGTGTTCTGCGACGGCACGCTCTGGCATGCGCTGGGGCGGCCCAGGCTCAAGGCGACGCGGGTCCTCGCGATCGGCACCCGGGTTCAGGCCCTGGCCGCTGCAGACGACTTCCTGCGGTCGACCGAGAGCAGCCAGGCCGCTGCCAAGAGCCGTGGCTGGATCAATGAGCCGGCCAGCACCAAACAGATGGCCAAGCTGGCCGAGGCCGGCATCGGCGTCTCCGCGCTGGATTTTGGCTTCTCCAAGTACGACGCCAACTGCCGTCTCAATTTCCATTGGAACCGCGGCGCCATTGAGCGGCTGGTGAACGCGATGCAGACGAGGATGGCAGCATGATCGGGGGCAACGGCATTTGCCCGTCCACGATGACCGCCGACGCCCGACTGTCCGAGTTGGGTCGAATCCTCGCTGCCGGCGTCCTGCGCATGGCGGACAAGTCCAGTTTTATATCTGCCGACGTGGGAGATAGTTCGCTCGCTATCCTGCCCGCCAGGAGCGTCAGTCGTCCCCGGGCAAGGGCCCGGATTGGAGGACGATAATGCAAAATCAGACAATGAAGGTGGCGGCAGACGACGCCCAGGTGCTGGCAAGGCTGGCCGCGCTCAAGGCGATGACGGTCGGAGAACTGAAGGCCGAATGGCAGACCCTGATGGGATCAGCTCCGCCCAACAACAGCCGGTCGTTCCTGGAGCAACGGCTGGCCTATCGCATCCAGGAACTGACCTGGGGCGGGCTGGCCAAGCCGGTCACCCGGCTGCTTGATGCATTGGCGGACGAGGTCGAGGGCAAGAAGGTCAGGAAGTCAGTCATCACCGATCCCCGCAACCCGGTCATTGGCACCCGGCTGGTGCGCGAATGGGACGGGGCCGAGCATGTGATCACCGTGCTCAAGGACGGGTTCGACTGGCAGGGGCGGCGATACAAATCGCTGTCGTCGATCGCCCGGGACATCACCGGAACCCGCTGGAACGGCTATCGCTTCTTCGGCCTGCGCGACATTAAGAGGGGAGACGCACGATGACGGAGATGACACCCCGGCGCCGCTTGCGCTGCGCGGTCTACACCCGCAAGAGCTCCGAGGAGGGGCTCGACATGGAGTTCAACTCGCTCGATGCCCAGCGCGAATCCGGCGAGGCCTATATCACCAGCCAGAAGGCCGAAGGCTGGGTGCCGGTCCGCGACCGCTACGACGACGGCGGCTTCTCGGGCGGCACCTTGGAACGGCCGGGCCTGAAGAACCTGCTGGCCGATATTGAGGCCGGGCTGGTCGACGTGATCGTGGTCTACAAGATCGACCGCCTGTCACGCTCGCTGATGGACTTCTCTCGGCTGGTCGAAGTGTTCGACAAGCATGGGGTGACCTTCGTCTCCATCACCCAGTCGTTCAACACCACCACCTCGATGGGCCGGCTGACGCTGAACATCCTGCTGTCCTTCGCCCAGTTCGAGCGTGAGGTCACCGGCGAGCGCATCCGCGACAAGATCGCGGCCTCGCGCCGCAAGGGCATGTGGATGGGCGGGTTCGTGCCGATGGGCTATGATGTCGCGAGCCGCAAGCTGGTGATCAACGATGCCGAGGCCGCCACGGTGCGCCGCATCTTCCAGCGGTTTGTCGAACTGGGCTCGGCCACAACGCTGACGCGCGAACTGGTGGCGAACGGCGCGATCAACAAGCGTGGGAAGCCAATCGACAAGGGGTTCCTCTACAAGCTGTTCCGCAACCGGGTCTATATCGGCGAGGCCGTCCATAAAGGCACCAGCTATCCCGGTGAGCATCAGGCGATCATCACGCCTGAGCTCTGGGATCAGGTGCATGCCATCCTGCAGGAGAGCCCTCGGCAGCGGGCGGCCAACACCCGCACACAGACCCCGGCGTTGCTCAAGGGGCTGATCTTCACCGCCACCGGCATCGCCATGACGCCGACCGCCACGAAGAAGGGCAGCCGCCATTATCGCTACTACACCTCGATGGATGCCATCCGGAACCGCGCCGGCGAAGGCACCGACGGGTTCGTCCGGCTCAATGCCGGGATGGTGGAGAATGCCGTGGTCCAGCACATCCGAACGCTGCTGCTGACGCCTGAGGTCACGGCCCGGGCGATCGAGGCCGCGCGGCGCGAATGCCCCGAGATCGAACAGCCCGATGTGGTGGCGGCCCTGACGGGCTTTGACGCCTTGTGGGAATCGCTGTTCCCGGCCGAGCAGGCCCGTATCGCCCGGCTGCTGATCGAGCGGGTCACGGTCAGCGCTGATGGCATGGCGGTGGACCTGCGCACCGAGGGTCTGGGGTCGGTGATCAGGGAAATGGTCACGCCGCGCCGGGAGATGGCAGCATGAGTGCACCCACCACCATGCGGGTGTTCATCCCGCTCACCATCCGCAAGCGCAACGGGCGGCCCAAGATCCTGCCGCCGGCGGACATGATGCCAGCCAACGAGGGCGGGGTGGACCCGCATCTGCTGAAGGCGATCGCCAAGGCGTGGAGCTGGCGGCGCAAGCTGGAGAGCGGCGCGGTGGGAACAATATCCGATATTGCGCAAGCCGAGGATATCTCGGACCGCTATGTCGGGCGGATGCTGAGGCTGGCCTATCTGGCGCCGGCGGTGCTGGAGAAAATCCTGATTGCGCGCGTGTCACCGGCGGTGTCACTGAAGGACCTTGCCTCGGCCGCGGACTTGCCATGGAGGGAGCAGGCCGAGGCGGTGTTTGATCGCGACCTATAGTTTGGACTTGGTCAACATCGCTGCATTGCTTTGTGCGGTCACCGCTGGCGGCATTCAGCGCGGGCGCTATGCCCTGCGATTGGCGATCGAACAGAGGAAATCCTGCGGTTGATCG
>CALQFM020000097.1 GCA_943329845.2 Candidatus Kuenenia stuttgartensis
CACCGCCACCAAGACCCAGACCGGCCGCACGGTCGTCACCAACTGGGGCAGCCAGTTCCAGGCTGACCTGAAGGCCGACGGCACCGGCGACCGCCTGAACGTGGTCAAGTCGGGCACCACCAAGGCCTTTACGGGTTCGACCTTCGACGTCACTGGCCCCGGCACGGTCGACCTGGTCACCCAGGACAAGGACGGCAAGGTCACCGACGGCACCAAGGGCGACGGCGTGAACGACTTCACGATCGTCACCAAGGACAGTGTCGCCACCAAGGTGGACACCCTGGTCGCTGGCAAGGGCAAGGCCGACGGCGTGCCGGACGGCATCGCCTATAAGGTCTCCACGGTGCTCGACGGCCATGCCACGGTCGACGGCCGCCTGGATATCCGCCTCGACGGCCAGTTCGTGGACCTGGTCGACAACAGCGAGCCGGCGACCATTCCGGAGCCCGACGGCCCGACGGGCTGCGGCACTGCCCCGGATGGCGCGGACAGCTGCCCGCAGGTGCCAAATCCGGCCTACAAGATCCCTGACGGCATCGCCGACGTGGATGCGAAGGGTATCGCCAAGAACAACGCCGACTTCTCGAAGGACGCGAAGGTGTGGGATATCATCGTGGCCGCCGGCGGCGTCTCCGGTAAGTTCGACGAGAAGGGCTTCGACGGCGGTCCGAACGACGGTGCGGTGGTTGTCCGCTACGACGATCCGGAAACCGCGGCGGACGAGGAAGTTCGCGTCCAGCTGCTGAAGGCCTACCTGCAGTACCTGCCGGACCGGGTGCGGATCATCTCGATCCCGAAATTCGGCCCCAAGGGCACGACCATCAACCAGACCGCGACTGGCAACTACCTCGACACGCTCACCAAGTACGGCCTGAACGAGGACGCGCTGCACGCCGCAATCGCCCTGGTGGGCACGGCGTCGAACATCCCGGCTGCCCTGGATGCGCTGCACCCCGAGTGGTACAACGCCTTCAACGAAGTCGGCTTCTCGATCGCCCGTGGCGCCGAGCAGCAGGCCTACATCCGCACCATCGAAGCCCAGGGCTTCTCGGGCGGCCAGCAGAACCGGGTCGTGATGAACGTGGGTGACGACTCCGTGGTCGGCTCCAGCGCCAGTGACCGCCGCGCCACCTTCTGGCTCGCCGGCTCGTGGGGCAACGCGAACATCGACGACGGCAGCGACGAGGGTTGGCTCGAGTACAAGTACGAGACGCTGACCGGCTACGCTGGCTTCGACTACATGATCAACCCGAACTTCCTGGTTGGCATCATGGGTGGCTTCAGCAACTCCAATGTTGATGCCAAGAATGCTTCCGGGAACAAGGGCGACGTCGACAGCTGGCAGGTGAGCGGCTACGTCAGCTACTTCACCGACAGCTGGTTCCTGAATGCTGGCGGCGGCATCGGTGACATGAACATCGAGAGCATCCGCAACATCCAGTTCGGCAGCGGCATCGGTAACATCTCCGAGGTTGCCAACGCCGACTACGACGGCGACATCACCTTCTTCTACGGCAAGGGTGGCTACAGCTTCGACCTGGGCGCTTCGGGTTGGAAACTCTCGCCTGAACTGGCCCTGTCCTATGCGGAGGTGAAGCAGAACGGCTTCTCGGAGACCGGCACCGGCAACGCGCCTGTGTTCCTGCTGAACGTCGATGGCCAGTCGGAGAAGAGCCTCCGTGGAACCGCCCAGCTGCGTCTCTCCAAGACGTTCCTGTCCGGTAACGGCGGCGGCTGGATGCCTTATGTCCGCGTCGGTCTGGCCAACGAGTTCGAGGACGATCTCCGTCCGATCACCTCTGGCTTCCAGGGTGCGCCGGGTACGAGCTTCACGGTCTTCGGACAGGTGCCGCGTCAGACCACCGTCATCTTCGGCGCTGGTATCACCGGCAAGGTTACCGAGATGTTCAGCCTGTACCTCGACTACTCGGGCGAAATCGGCGGTAGCTTCAGTGAACACGTCATCAGCGGCGGCGTCCGTCTCCACTTCTAGGATCCGGCACCACCGTCCTGATCGGACGAACCAAAACGGATGGGCGCCCCTCGGGGCGCCCTTTCTGCGTTTGGGGGCTGGTTGGCGACGGGGGGTATCAGGTGAGCTTCGGCTAGTTGCGGAAAGCGGGGCAGGAACCCAGGCCTGCAAGAGGGGGGCGCCATGCAAGGCTGATGGTTACCGTGTCCCTGAGCTTGTCGAAGGGCCTTGCACAAGCGTCGATGCAGGCCCTTCGACAAGCTTAGGGACACGGTGACAGGGGATGCAGGCAATGAAGGTTCAACTGCGATCCAGCCTTGCTTCCGCAGGCCCATCAATGGCAGCGACAGGGTGCTCTTAGAGCGGTAGCCCCGAAGGCTGGTTCGCCGACGGCTATTCGAGCAGCTGGCCCGCCATGACCCGCTTCGCGGTCCCCCTCATCCTGACCTTCTCCCCGGTGGGGAGAAGGGAGTTGGCTGGTGCCTCGACGAAGCCCTTCTCCCCGCCGGGGAGAAGGTGCCGCCAAGCGGCGGATGAGGGGTGAGCCGCGATAGCGGCTTACCATCCGGACGACCCAACCTTAGAGGCTTTCGCTCTTCGCTCGCAGAAGCTCGGTAACCGAAGGGGGAGGGACCAGGTCGTTCTGATTCGCCGTAGCCCGCGCACCGCCCTCAGCGCTGCGGCGGCCAGGGGATGAAGGGGCTGGTCCGCTCGGCATAGGCGAGGTATTCGGGGCGCGTCTCGCGCATGTTGCGCTCGGCCATGGGGACGCCCGACACGCGGGTCAGCAGTACCGTCACCAGGATCGGGCCGCACACGGTCAGCGCCGCCCATGACGCCGCGCTGGCGGCCAGATACAGGCCCCACCAGACGCAGGCCTCGCCGAAATAGTTGGGATGCCGGCTCCAGCGCCACAGGCCCCGGTTCATGACCCGGCCGGCATTGGCCGGGTCCGACTTGAACCGCGACATCTGCGCGTCGGCCACCGCCTCGAACACGAAGCCGAACAGGAACAGGGCGGCGCCCGCTGCGGTGAGCGGGTGGGCGAGGGCTTCCGGCGTCGACAGGCCGATGCCCAGCTGCAACGTCAGCGAGATCAGCCAGATCAGCGCCCCCTGCAGCAGGAACACGGTGACATAGCTGCGGCGCAGCCAGCCCGGCCCGCCCGCCTCGCGCATGGACCGGTAGCGCCGGTCCTCGCCGTGGCGCAGGTTCCGGCGCAAGAGGTGAAAGCCCAGGCGGAACGCCCAAAGCGCCGTCATGCCGGCGAGCAGCACGGCGTGGCCGGTGCGTGCCGGCGCCAGCAGCAACGCGATGCACGCCACCAGCGCGAAGCCCGGCCCCCAGAACGCATCGATGATGCTGGCGTCGCGCCGGTCACAGGCAACAAGCCACAGCAGCGTCAATGCGGCCCAAAGGGCAAGGCCGCTCGCCACCAGGATCTGGGTCATGTCCCTGCCTCCGTCCGCCAGGCTGTTACGGCCGCCGCAGCCCCGCGGATGACCGGCGCGGTCAGCCTGCGCCGGAAAAGAAAAAGCGGGCCGTGGGACCCGCGTGAAGTTGAGGGTTGTGGATGTAACAGAATATAGTCATTCCGCGGCGAGATTGTGCAGTCTTTCGCGCCGCTCACGCTGTTTTTTCAACTCGACCTGCGCCACGGTCCGGCGATGCACCTCGTCCGGACCGTCGGCGAGCCGCAGGGTGCGCTGGCCGGCGAAGGCGCGGGCCAGCGGGAAGTCGGCCGAAACGCCGCCGCCGCCGTGGATCTGGATCGCCCGGTCGATGACCTTCATGGCCATGTTCGGCACCGCCACCTTGATCTGGGCGATCTCGCTGCGCGCGACCTTGTTGCCGTACTTGTCCATCATCCAGGCCGCCTTCAGCACCAGCAGGCGGGCCTGCTCGATCTCGATGCGGCTGTTGGCGATCTGCTCCTCGACCACGCCCTTCTCCGACAGCTTGGAGCCGAACGCGACGCGGCTGTCGGCGCGGGCGCACATCAGCTCCAGCGCCCGCTCGGCCGAGCCGATCGACCGCATGCAGTGGTGGATACGGCCCGGTCCAAGCCGCGCCTGGGCGATCTCGAAGCCGCGGCCCTCGCCCAGCAGGATGTTGGAGACCGGCACGCGCACGTTCTCGAACAGCACCTCGCCATGGCCGTGCGGCGCATCGTCATATCCGAACACCGGCAGCGAGCGCTTGATGGTGATGCCGGGCGTGTCGCGCGGGATGACGATCTGCGACTGCTGCTGGTGCTTGGGCGCGTCCGGGTTGGTCTTGCCCATGAAGATCAGCACCTTGCAGCGCGGGTCCATGATGCCGGAGGTCCACCATTTGCGGCCGTTGATGACGTACTCGTCGCCGTCGCGGACGATGCTCGATTCGATGTTGGTGGCGTCCGAGGAGGCGACCAGCGGCTCGGTCATGGCGAAGGCCGAACGGATCTCGCCCTCCAGCAACGGCTTGAGCCACTTCTCCTTGATCTCCTCCGAGCCGTAGCGCTCGAGGATCTCCATGTTGCCGGTGTCCGGCGCCGAGCAGTTGAACGCTTCGGACGCCAGGCCCGAATGGCCCAGCAGCTCGGCGATCGGCGCGTATTCCAGGTTGGTCAGGCCGAAGCCCTTCTTCGATTCCGGCAGGAACATGTTCCACAGGCCGGCGGCCTTGGCCTTTGCCTTCAGCTCCTCCATCACCGGCGGAACGCACCAGCGGCCGCCGTCTTCCGTCTGCTGGGCGTAGACCTTCTCGGCGGGCACCACGTGCTCGTAGATGAACGAGCCAACGCGCTCCTGCAATTGCTTCACTTTGTCGCTAAACTCAAAATCCATGATCAGTCCCCGATTGATTGCCGAACCGGCACCTTCGCGTCCCCGCGCGGCGCTTCTGGTGATTCGGCGATGATGTTAGCAGATATCCAGAAGGCGGCTGACGCCATTCGCGGCGTGCTCGCGCCAACGCCGTTCCTCCATTCGGTGACCCTGTCGGCGATCACCGGCGCCCAGCTGTTCGTCAAGTTCGAGAATCTGCAATTCACCGCCTCGTTCAAGGAACGTGGCGCGCTGAACAAGCTGCTGGCCCTCACGCCCGCCGAGCGGACAGCGGGCGTCGTCGCCATGTCGGCGGGCAACCACGCCCAGGCGCTCGCCTATCACGCCAGCCGGCTGGGCATCGCCGCGACCATCGTCATGCCGGCCGATACGCCGGAGGTGAAGGTCTCCGCCACGCGGGCGCATGGCGCCATCGTCGTGCTGGAAGGCGCCAGCCTGTCGGAGTCCGAGAAGGAGGCGCGCCGGCTGGCCATGGAGCAGAAGCTGGTGCTGGTGCATCCCTATGACGATCCGGCGGTGATCGCCGGCCAGGGCACGGTCGCGCTCGAGATGCTGTCGGCACAGCCCGACCTGGATGTGCTTGTCGTGCCGATCGGCGGCGGCGGGCTGATCGCCGGCATGGCGACGGCCGCCAAGGCGCTGAAACCCGACATCCAGGTCATCGGGGTCCAGGCGCGGCGCTGCCCCAGCATGGACGACGCGCTGCGAGGCCGGACGCCCGAGCCGTTCACCGGCACCATCGCCGAGGGCATCGCGGTCAAGCGTCCCGGCGCGCTCACCCTGCCGATCATCCGCGACAAGGTCGACGGCATCGTCCTGGTCAGCGAGGTTCAGCTGGAACAGGCCATCGCGCTCTATATCGCCGTCGAAAAGACCGTGGCCGAGGGCGCTGGCGCGGCTTCGCTGGCGGGAATTGTGGCGGAACCCGGGCAATTTCGAGGACGCAGGGTGGGAATCGTGCTGTCGGGCGGCAACATCGACACGCGGCTGCTCGCCTCGGTGCTGATGCGCGACCTGGTGCATCAGGGCCGCATCGCCCGGCTGCGCATCGACATTCCGGACCGGCCCGGCGTGCTGTCGGCGGTCGCCGGCGCCATCGGCGACGCGGGCGGCAACATCCTCGAGGTGCAGCACAACCGCATCTTCTCCCACACCCAGGCGAAGGAAACCGACCTGGAAGTGGTGATCGAGGCGCGCGATCCCCGGCATCTGGAAGCGATCGTCGGCGCGCTGTCGGCCCAGGGATTCCGGGTCCGATTGCTTGACGCTGACGGGCCGGACTAATAGCGTCCGCCGGAACGAACCATTCGAGGAACCTCCATGGCGCTGCCCAATTTCGACCTCACCGGCAAGGTCTGCTTCATCACCGGCACCACCAGCGGCCTGGGCCGCCAGTTCGCCCTGTGCCTCGCCGAGGCGGGCGCGAAGGTGGTGATCACCGGCCGGCGCAGGGAGCGGCTCGAGGCATTGGCGAAGGAGATCAACGACGCCGGCGGTTTCGCCTGGCCGATCGCCTTCGACGTCACCGACCTGCCGGCCGGCGCCGCCGCCATCGCCGAGGCCGAAGAGAAGGTCGGGCCGATCTGGTGCCTGGTGAACAACTCCGGCATCACCATCATGGGCGCCAGCCAGAAGATCAGCCAGGAAGACTACGACCGGGTGATGGACACCAACATGCGCGCGCCGTTCTTCCTCAGCCAGGAGGTGGCACGGCGGATGATCGACCGCGGCGCGCCGGGCCGCATCATCAACATCGCGTCGATGCATTCCTATGTGGAGCTGAAGGGCGGCATCACCTACTGCATGTCGAAGGCGGCGGTGCAGATGATGACCCAGGTGATGGCGCTGGAATGGGCGCGCTACGGCATCAAGGTCAACGCGATGAACCCGGGCTATATCCGCACCGACATCAACAGCGAATACTACGATTCCGAGGCTGGCCAGAAGGACATCAAGGGCTGGCCCATGCGCCGGATCGGCAAGGACACGGACCTCAA
>CALQFM020000098.1 GCA_943329845.2 Candidatus Kuenenia stuttgartensis
CGTGGCCCGTCCTCGTGAATTCGACGAAGACACCGCGCTGGATGCCGCCATGCGGCGCTTTTGGGCCGACGGCTTCGCAGCGACCTCCGTGCGCGATCTCGGCGACGCAATGGGGCTCGGCCAGGCGAGCGTCTACAACGCGTTCGGCGGCAAGCGGGCGCTGTTTACCCAGTGTCTCGATCGTTATCTGGACGCCAATATGCGCGCGCGCATTGCCCGCTTGGAAAGTTCCCACCCGCCGCGCCAAGCCATCGAGACCTTTCTGAAGGAAATTGTCGCGCGCTCGCTGGAAAGCCGGCTTGGCTGTCTTCTGGCCAACGCGGCGCTCGAAGTCGCCCCCCACGATCCGGAGATCGCCGGCGTGGTGGCGGAACGCATGGGTGAGTTGGAGGCGTTCTTCCGGCGATGCGTGATCGCCGGCCAGCAGGACGGGAGCATCGGGCGCGGCGTCGATCCCTCGGACACCGCGCGCCTGCTGCTCACCACCGTCATGGGCCTGCGCGTCCTGGCGCGCGGCTTTCCGGACCGGGAGATTCTCGAAGGCGCCGCCCGTCAGGCACTCAGCGTCCTCGGCAAACCCCCGCGGCGGCGCAAGCCACCCGCGTCCGGGTCACCGACGTGATCCGATTTCACCCGTAACCATTCCCACAAGACAGGAGTCACACGCATGACAAACCCGCCTGAATACACACCGCCAAAGGTCTGGGCCTGGAACAAGGAAAACGGTGGCCAGTTCGCGAGCATCAATCGCCCCATCGCCGGGGCCACCCATGAGAAAGACCTGCCGGTTGGTCGGCATCCCCTGCAACTTTACTCCCTCGGCACCCCGAACGGCGTGAAGGTCACGATCATGCTGGAGGAGTTGCTGGCTCTTGGACACACCGGCGCCGAGTATGACGCCTGGCTGATCAAGATCGGCGATGGCGATCAGTTCAGCAGCGGTTTCGTCGCGGTGAACCCCAACTCCAAGATCCCGGCCCTGCTGGATCGAAGCGGCCCGAAGCCCATCCGGGTGTTCGAGTCCGGCGCGATCCTGATGTACCTGGCCGAGAAATTCGGCGCCTTCCTGCCGACCGCACCCGTCGAACGGGCCGAGTGCCTGTCGTGGCTTTTCTGGCAGATGGGCAGCGCGCCCTATCTGGGCGGCGGCTTCGGCCATTTCTACGCCTACGCCCCCACCAAGATCGAATACGCGATCGATCGCTTCGCCATGGAGGTCAAGCGCCAGCTCGATGTGCTCGACCGGCGGCTCGCGGACAACGCCTATCTCGGCGGGAAGGACTACACGATTGCCGATATGGCGGTGTTCCCGTGGTATGGCGGGTTGGTGAAGGGCTGGCAGTACGATGCCGGCGAATTCCTCAACGTCACCGAGTACAAACACGTCCAACGCTGGGCCGATGCAATCCTGGAACGTCCCGCGGTCGGACGCGGCCGCATGGTCAACCGCGTGCGGGGCGAGCTTTCAAGCCAGTTGCACGAACGCCACGACGCCAGCGATTTCGACACGAAAACCCAGGACAAAGTCACAGGCTGACCCAAGCGGTCACGCGACAGGAGAGCAATGCATGGCACGCCTTGAAGACATACCGGAACCGACGCGAACGGCGGTGGACAGTATCCCCTGCCCCGCGTTCGAAACAACACCATTCGTGACGGGTCCGGAACTGGCCGGACGCCGGGTCGCGATCGTCAGCAGCGCCGCGCTGATCCGTCGCGGCGACAAACCGTTCGACTTCGGCTCCGGCGAATACCGTCTGGTGCACGGCGCCTGGGATACCAGCGACATCCTGATGAGCCATGTCTCGATCAATCACGATCGGAACGGCTACCGGCGCGATCTGAACGTCATCTTCCCGATCGACCGGTTGCGCGAACTGGCGGCCGAGGGCGTGATCGGCAGCGTGGCAGAAACCCATTTCAGCGTAATGGGCTCCACCGATCCGGCGCAGATGGTCGCGTCGGCGGATGGTATCGCCGCCGCGATGCATGCCGATCGCGTCAACGCCGTTGTCCTCTGCCCCGTTTGACCGCTGTGCACCCGCGCCGTGAGCGCGATGGCACATATGCTGGAAGAACGAGGCCTGGCCACAACGGTTTTGGCGTTGGTTCTGCCGCAGGTTGAAAAGACGCGCCCACCTCGGGGCGTGATGACACCGTTCATGCTGGGACGGCCATTTGGTGAACCCAATGATCCGGCCTTCCAACGCCGGGTGCTGACGCAGGCCCTGAACCTGCTGGAACGAACCGATGGGCCAGTCATTCTGGAGCATTTTCCAGACGACAATCCCAGTTGGTCCGATCAGCCGAACTGGGTGCCTTCCGTGTCGCTGACAAGCGCCGCCACACCGGACAGCGCCGAGGCATGGGAAGCAGCCTTCCGAGCTGAACTGGAAGCGGTGCTTCCGGCATGGGACCGGTTCAAGGCGCGGTTCGAGCGGACGACCGTTGGTCTCTCGGGCCAGGCACCCGAGGCCTGGCCGGCGTTCATGGCCGCCTTCCTCGATGGCGGGCTGCCCACCGTGCCCGCGCACGACACACCGGCTTTGGCACTGCGCTTTCTGGCTGACGATCTGAAGGCGCTCTACTCCGAGGCGGTGCAGGCCGATGGCGCCCCACCTTCCGCTCGGCAGATCGACGGTTGGTTTTGGCGCGAAACCACCGCCGCTCGGCTGCTGATCGCCCTGCGGAAAATAGCGATGGAGAGTGACAACAACGCGTTGAAAACCGTGGGTGGGCGGTTCTTCGTTCCCACGCCCTTCGTGCCGGTCTGAACGCGGCGCCCCTCGCCCACCCGGGCGGGGGGGCCTTCTTGCGTGCCGATTGACACTATTCCACAGGCAGGGGCTACCGGCGCCGCCAGCCCTGGGTAAACCGTTCCACAACCGCGCCAACCCCGAGTTGGCCGATCTTGGCGATCATGTTCGCGCCCAGGATCACCACCGCCATCCCGGCCGCCGCGCTGGCCTGCCCGGCCTCATCCATGTGAACCACCGCGACCGAGGCGGGCTTCGTGTCCGGCCCGTACAGGAAGATCACCGCCGACACTGTCGTCATTGTATTGACGAAGAGATAGATCGCGATCTCCAGGATCGCAGGCAGGCAGATCGGCAGCGTCACGCGCCAGAATGTGACCCAAACCGGCACCTGCAACGACGCGCCGACGGCTTCGAATTCCGCGTCGAGCTGGCGAATGGCCGCCGTCGCGGTCAGGTGACACACGGTGTAGAAATGGGTCACCGAGTTCAGGACCAGGATGCCCAGCGTGGCATACAGGAACCCGAGCGGATTGCCCGGTTGGTTAAAGAACAGGATATAGGCCAGCCCCAGCACTAGGCCCGGCACCGCCAGCGGCAAGGTCGTGGCCAGGCGCACGAGGGGGGGCAGCACGCCACCCTTGGGTCCTCGATCCAACAGATAGGCCACGACGAAGACCAGCACGGACCCGATGACCGCCGCGGCCGCCGACATTTTCAGCGAGACCAGGAAGGAATCCCATCCCGAGGAATCGAAGCGCCCGAAGTCGTAGTTCTCCAGCGTCAAGGTCAGGTTGTAGGGCCAGAACTTGATCAGAGAGCCCCAGACCGCGACCGCGACCACACCCACCAGCAACAGTGACACGACGGTGCAGAAGGCCAGCAATGGCAGGTCCCGCGGCGCCCGGGGCATCGGCGTATAGGGCACGGCACGACCCGAGAAAGCCGCTGACTGGCGCTTCTGGGCCCAGGATTCCAGCAGATATGCGCCGATGGCCGGCACCAGCAGCAGCATGCCGACCACGGCGCCCATGTTGAAGTTCTGCAGTCCGACGACCTGCTTGTAGACATCGGTGGCGAGCACGTTGAACTGCCCGCCGATCACCTTGGGGATGCCGAAATCGGTAACGACCAGCGTGAACACCACTACCACGGACGATACCAAGCCGAACCGTGTCGCCGGCAGCGTGACCGTCCGCAGGATGCGCCCGCGGGAGGCCTTCAGCACCTCGGCCGCTTCGAACAGCCGAGCATCCGCGGCCGACAGGGCGACGCCGAGGATCAGGATCGCGTGCGGCAGGGTGTAGAACACCTGCGCCACCACGATGCCCCAGGGGCCGTAGATGGATCCGCCGATCAGCGGGCTCAGCATGCCCTGGTTGCCGAACAGGTAGATCAGGGACAGCGCGGGCAGCAGCGACGGCGCCAGGATCGGCAGCAAGGCGATCGCGCGGAACACGGGCTTCAGCGGAATGCAGGACCGTTGCAGCGCATAGGCGTAAAGAAACGCCGCCGGCACGACGATGATCGCCGTGATTCCCGCCGTCCAGACGCTGTTCCAGATCGATGACGCCAGCGAGGGCGTGGACAGATAGGTGATGTAGTTCGCCAGCCCGACGAAGGTTCCGTCCGGCCCCTCGAAGCTGCGCCACAGCAGCAGGGCCAGCGGCACCACCAGCGCCCCGGCCAGGAACAACCCAGCCAGCGCCAGGCCAATCTGCATCGCCCGCGCATCGGCCGACATCACCAGACGGACGGGCGCACCCGGCATTTCGCCCGACACTTCCCCTGGGCGGCGGGCCGCGAGGTCAGACATCGGTGCGGAACACCATGATACGGGCGGCGGGTACCATCCGCGATCTCCGTTGCGTCCGACGTGGGACCCGGAGCATGCCGGCCGGGACTGGTCAGCACGCTCCTGGGTCTTGTTTGACCGCATGGTTCACACGCCGCGCTGTCCGCGCCGTGTGATCATGCCGCGGGCGTTGGGTTCAGCGCGGCGCCGACTTGGCGTCGAAGCGGGATCCCCATTCCTTCAGGATCCGATCCCGATCGGCCGCGATCTTGGTGACATCGGCGGCGATCATCCGGGCCTCGAAGTCGGCGGGATAGCCTTTTACTTCGGACGTCACGCCGGGCAGAGCCAGCACGGCGTAATACTTGCCATACAGCGCCATCGCCGGGGCGCTGACCGCGTAGTCCGCCAGCCGTTCCGCCGCCGCCTGGTTCTTCGTTCCCTTGACGACCGCGGTGCCTTCCAGATCGTAGCCGACGCCGTCGGTCGGCACGATGATGTCGATCGGCGCGCCCTGGTTCTTCAGTGTGACGGAGCGCATGTCCAGCGAGATGCCGACCGCGTATTCGCCTCGGGCGGCGTTGTTGCAAGGCGCGGAGCCGGAATGCGTGTAGACCGCGACGTTGTCGTGCAGCTTGGTCATGTAGTCGAAGGCCGGCACCTCACCCTTGGACGCGATCCAGCCGGCGACCGTCAGGAAGCCGGTCCCGGAGGAGTTCGGGTTCGGCATCGCGATCTGGCCCTTGTAGGCCGGGTTCAGCAGATCGGCCCAGGTGGTGGGCTTCGGCAGGCCCTTCTGTTGCGCCACGACCGTGTTGAAGCAGACCGCCGAGACGAAGGCGTCCATGCCGGTCCAGGTCATCGGCGATTTGGCGGACCGGAAGGCCGGCTTCAGCGCCGCGGCATCCTTTGGCGTGTAGCCATGCAGCATGTCCTGGCCGTCCATCATCAGCAGGCTGTAGACGGACAGGCCCCAGATCGCGTCCGCGCGCGGATTGGACTTCTCGGCCATCAGACGGGCGGTGATGACGCCCGTGGAGTCGCGAACCCACGCGATCTCGACATCCTTCAGCGCCGCCTCGGCGGCCTGCTTGAACGGCGCGAGCTGCTCGTTCTCCAGCGCGGTGTAGACCGTCAGGCGGGTCTTCTGCGCCGAGGCCTCGGTGGCAAGCAGGCTCAAAGCCATGCCGCAGGTCGCGGCAAGGAGCGAAAGGCGCATCGTCAGGTTCCCCGATTTGTTTCGTCTGTGCCTGTTGTAGGCACCTCGGACGATGCCGGCACGTTATCGTTGTGTTGCGCCGCCGGGCCGCTCACCGCGGGAAAGCCGAGCTTCAATGGCGGTCAGGGCGCCGGGGAGATCGGCGATGCTGTCTATGGTCAGGTCGGCGCCGGCGGCCAGCATTTCGGCGGAGGCCC
>CALQFM020000099.1 GCA_943329845.2 Candidatus Kuenenia stuttgartensis
AAGTGCCGTTGAAACTCAGGCAGCGACCGCGGAAATCCCAGATCGTCGCGCTGAAAAATGTCCATCGCCGTCATGATACGATTCGCCCGTCCCGATCATCGGGAGAGACTACATCTAGCGGGTGTCTGGCTCAAGCGGATAGGCACGGAACGAGTATCTGAATACTGTTATAGCGTTGAGCATGGGCTGGGTTCAACATGGGCTTTGCCGTTTCGTCGGCAGTCGAGATCAAACATGAACATTCACCAAGCATTTGCGCGGTGCCGCAAGGCGAGTGTTGCCACTGTGTTCGCGCTGGTTCTTCCCGTGCTACTGGGTTTCGCCGCGCTGGTCGCCGAGTATGGCAGCATTCTGGTGACCGAGGCCAACAACCAGCGCGTCGCCGACCTGGCGTCCTATGCGGGCGCCCTCGCCTACAATTCGGTCTCCACCGAAAAGGAAGCAGCCGCACTGGCCGCTGCAAACCGGATCGCCAGCTTGAACGGCGTCTCAACATCGTACCTGACAGTGACCTATCCAACCTCGATCAAGACCTCGGGTGCGGTCTCGGTCAGGGCGAGCATCACTTCTCCCTACACCTTGCTGGTCGCGCGGGCGCTGAACACGACAACCTCGGTGCCGGTGACGACCGACGCCTATACCGAGATCAGCGGCGGCGCGTCGAGCTGCATCCTCGCGCTCAGCCCGAGTGGCACCGGCGTCACCCTGACCGGGGGCACGGCGCTTACCGCGAGCACATGTGCCGTCAACTCCAACAACAAGGTTTCGGCCACCTGTGGCACCACCATCACGGCCTCCGCGGTGACATGGGGAACGTCGCTGGTCGAGGGATGCAGCAACATCACCGCGCCCACGAAAGTACTGCAGACAACGACGGATCCGTTCATCGGCAATGCCGGCATCGCGACCATGAACAGCCGCGTGGCAACCGTGGAGGCGATGGCGGCGCCTGCGGCGCCGACGGTCTCGGCCGTCCCGGCGGGAACAGTCAGCCTCAACAACACGACGCTGGGATACAAATCCGAACTGAGCGTGTCCCTGGCGAATGGCTGCACAGCCACGCAAACCTCGGGATACAGCAACATCTGGACGATCACCTGCCCGCCAGGCGGCACATATAATTTCCTGAATATCGACAACGGCAACTCGGCCACCTACACCCTGTTTCCCACGGGCAACTCCAGCACCACATACAACATCAGCGGTACGGTCACCATGGCCGGGTCGATGACGACCAATTGGGGCACCGGGAACTATAATTTCGGCGGGACCGTCAATCTCGGTGGCATCCACAACTTCCCGAGCGGCACATACAACTTCGGCAGCGCCCTCCGATTGACAAACAGCGGAACAATCACTTTCGGCTCGGGTACCTACAATCTGGCGGGCGGGCTTTACACCTCCGGCAGCACGGTCGTCACGTTCGGCAGCGGAACGTTCAACATCGGCCGGTATGCCGTAACTTGCGCGAGCAGCAACCAGTACAGCATCTGTCAGGACGGCACGACCCTGACCTTCCAGGGCCCCAGCACTTTCGTGCTGTCCTCGGGCCTCTATGTGGGTGGCGGCTCGACGATGAGGCTGGGCTACGATGCCTCGAACACCAATCTGACCGGCAACAGCTACTCCCTTGGCCCCAGCACGACCGGCAGCAACGCGATCTATGTCGGCGGCGGCAGCAAGCTGTACATGGCCGACGCCACGGACACCGGAAAGCTCTTCCAGGCGGATGGCAACTTCAACGGCGGCGGCGGTGGCAGTTGCACCATGCTGCCGGCCGCGGCCCAGCATGACATTGATGGATACGTGCTGATGACCGGCGCGGTCATCTTCGGCGCCGGCGTCTACACCGTCGACGGGTACATCGCGTTGGGTGCCAGCGGCGGCGGCGGTGGCACCTGCAACGGCAACAGCGTCAGCTTCAATGCCGACGGTGTGAACATCATGATCTCCGGGTCCATCACGCCCACGAGCGGCAATTGTTCCGCCAAGGCCTTCTGCGTCGGCGCCGGTTACAACAATATCGTCATCAAGGCACCGACAACGGGCAGCCTCGCCGATCTGGCAGTGATCGGTCCGCAGAACTCGGCCTACACGGGAGGCGCGACCATGACCGAAGGTGGCACGGGTGCGATCATCAACGGCGCATTCTACTTCCCGAATGGGACGGTCACGCTATCGGGAGGCGCCAGCGCGGCCGATGCCGGCGGCTGCTTCCAGGTCGTCGGTACCAGCATCTCCCTGACCGGAGGCACATCGTTAGCGTCATCCTGCGTCGGCGGCTCCGGAAGCGTCAGCGCGAAACTCGTGCGATGATGGCTCGCTGGTCAGCGCGACGGTTCTGGCGCGACCGGCGCGGCGTCGCCGCCATTGAATTCGCCTTCATCGTGCCGATCCTGGCCTTGATCATGGTGGCGATGGTTGATTTCGGCCTCGTGCTCTATGTGCGGTTCGGTCTCAACGAGAATGTTTCCGCCAGCGCCAACTATGCCATCGTCGGCGCGTCGAGCGTGTCGTCGACCGGCGGCGCGACGCTGGCCTCGAACCTGGCCGCCATCCTGCCGACCAACGTCGACGTGACGGTGGTGGTCAACAACGGCCCATCGGTCACCCGCACCAACGGCTCCTCTGTTGCGGCAGGCACCGCCGCGAACGCGAATTCGTGCTATTGTCCCACCGTCAGCGGCTCGACCGTCACCTGGGGCAGCGCCGTGACCTGCGGCAACAGCTGCGGTAGCGGCGGCCTTGCCGGCAAGTTCGTTTCCATCAATGCCAGCGTGTCGCATTCGCCGCTGTTCGGAAACTACGGCTTCGTCCAGAATGGGACGGTGTCTACTTTCTCGATGGTCCAAGTGCAGTAGTCGATGGGGGCGCTGAGAAAATTCTTCGGCGATCGCCGCGGCGCCTCGGCCGTGGAGTTCTCGCTCGTCATCGTGCCGTTGCTGCTGTTCATCTTCGGCACCATCGAGTTCTCGCGCCTGTTGTGGACCCGCCAGTCGATGCAGTCGCTGTCCATCTCCGCTGCCCGCTGCATGGGAATCCTGCAACCGGCCTGCATCAGCGGCACCAACTACAATGCCACAAACACTACGAACTACATCATCGCCCGGGCGTCGGCCTTCGGCGTGCCGCTGACGTCATCTGATATCACGCTCGACAACAGCACGACATGCAACGGGGTGCCGGGGTTCTCGAAGGTCACGATCAACTACACGTTCAGTTCGATCGCGCCGAAGCTGATCACGGCGCTGACGTCGTCGCGGGTCCTGACGACGAGCGCCTGCTTCCCGAACCAGGTCTGACGCCTACTTCTCGATGACGATCAGGGCGTTGACCTGGCCGAGGCCGACCACCTGCGCCATGGCCAGATCCGCGTCCTCCACCCCGGCGAACGGGCCGAGACGGACGCGGTAGAAGGTCGTGCCGTTGACCACGGCGCTGCGCACCTCCGTCGGGCCGATGGCCTTGAGCTGGTCCTTCAGGCGGTTGGCGTTGTCCGGATTGCCGAACGCGCCGGCCTGGACATAGATCCCCTTTGGCTCGGCGGCGAGTTTCCTGGGCACTTCCTGCTTGACCGCGACGGCGACCGGAGCCCCCTCCTCCAGCGGCGCCCGGCTCACATACTCGACTCGCACCATGGCGGTGCCGGCCGTCTGGTAGCCCAGCAGCTCGGCTGCCTTCTTCGACAGGTCGATGATGCGGCCCCGTGCATAGGGTCCCCGGTCGTTGAGGCGCACCACCATGGACCTGCCGTTCTCCAGGTTGGTGACCTTCACCAGCGAGGGCATGGGCAGCGTGCGGTGGGCGGCGCTGACCAGTTCCATGTCGAAGATCTCGCCATTGGCCGTGCGCTCGCCATGGAACTGGGGCCCGTACCATGAGGCGATGCCGGTCTCTGAGTAGTTGGGATCCTCGCGCGGCACATAGGTGACGCCGCCGATCACATAGGGATTGCCCACCTTGTAGATGCCGCCCTTCCCGCTCGGCGTCGGCGCCTCACCCCAGGGCGGCGCCGTGGAAACGGTTTCCCTGGGTTTGGACGGCGCGGCGACCGGACCCGTATAGGTCGGCGCCGGCTTCTTCGGCTGGGCGGCGCATGCGGTCAGCAACGCGCAAGCGGCCGCCAGGACCAACCCCCGCCACCACATGTTACTGCTTCACCAGGTCGGCCAGCCGGCCGACGGCGATGGCGTAGAAATTCGCGCAATTGTAACGAAGGATCGCACGGTAGTTGCCGAAGGTGAGGAACGCGCGGCCGGTTTCGCCGTCCGGCTCCACCAGGGTCGCTTCCAGGTCGGCTTGCGGCAGGTCGTTGCCTTCGCGGTCGCGCACGCCCATGGCCTGCCATTCGGAAACCGGAAGCGCCTTCGAATGCTCGTTCATGGCGCGGCAACCGCCCTTGTCGTAGCTGCCCACGGCGGCAAGCTTCGCCGGGAACCCGTCCGGCAGGCTGACCTCGTAGCCCCAGATCTGGTCGCCCTTCCAGGCATAGGATTTCAGGTAGTTGGCGATGGATGCGAAAGTGTCGCCACGGTTGTTCCAGATGTCCCGGTGACCGTCGCCGTCGAAATCGTCGGCGTATTGAAGATAGCTGGTCGGCATGAACTGGGGCTGGCCCATGGCACCCGCCCATGACGCCTTCATCTCGCCGGGCGAGATGAAGTCGTGGTTGAGAATCTCCAGCGCCGCGAACAGCTCCTTGCGGAAATAGGCGCCACGGCGCGGGTCGTAGGCCAGGGTCGCGATCGCCTGGATGGCGTTCTCGTCGGGAGCGATCTTGCCATAGGCGGTCTCCATGCCCCAGATCGCGACGATGTATTCGGGCTGCACGTCGTATTTGTCGGCGACCCGCTGGAGGACCTCGGCGTTTTCCGCCATGGCCTTGCGCCCGTTGTCGATACGCAGCTGGCTGACGCGCTTGGCCAGATAGGTATCCAGGGTCTCGACGAACTCCGCCTGGTTCTGGTCGGCCTTGATGATACGTTCCAGCGGCGTCAGCCCGGTGAGCGTCTCGTCGAGGATAGCGGCGCGGATGCCCCTCTCCTCGGCTTCCTTGCGTACGCCCTTCAACCAGTCCTCCCATTTGGGTTGGGCATCCTGGGCGAAGGCGGACGGGATCAGGATCATGGGCAGGAACAGCAGAACCGGCAGCAGGCGCATAATGGGCGGCGATCCTCTTGGCTTGTTGGAAAGATACCGGCGGGAACGGGCGTTTCGTCCGTCGGACGCAACCGCGCCGGCACCGGTTCTGGTCGATCGTCACCGAGTTTTAGCCCGCGCGACGGCAAGACGCCAGCCTTGGCCCACGCGAATTTGCACCGGTCGCCAGAACCCGCTAGAAACGGCGCGGATGGATAGGTGGCCGAGCGGTTGAAGGCACCGGTCTTGAAAACCGGCGTGGGTGCAAGCTCACCGTGGGTTCGAATCCCACCCTATCCGCCAACATCTCAATGCGAATCAATGAGATGGGCCTCACAGGGCCAGAAAATCCCCAGCTGCCGCGCCGTTTTGCTGTATGCGCCCGAACCTCGGAGACTGCCTGGGCGGCCAAATTCGGTCTCTGACCGGCTTTTGTCTCTTTTCACCCGAACCTCTGCTGAAAAGGTTCGGTCTCCAAAAGTGTCCGATTTCCAAGACTTTCTGGCATTCTCTTTACCGAACCGTTTGGTAGGGATTGCGGTTGGCGATGGCCATAAAAACCGGCGCTTCGGGTTTCTAACTTAGCCGACAGCCAGGGCAATCAGCAATCCCACAACGATAAATGTAGGGTAAGCCTTAGGCTTC
>CALQFM020000100.1 GCA_943329845.2 Candidatus Kuenenia stuttgartensis
CAGCGCCTCCACTCGGCGCTCGGATACAAGCCGCCGGTCGAGTTCGAAGAAGAACGCGGCCATTCCGTCAACAGCGCTAACCATGGCAATATCGCCAGGTCACTCAATTAGACGTGTCTCACAAACCGGGTGCAGTCCAGCACTGTCACCGTAATACAGGCAGAACAGCAGATTGTACATGCCGTTCGCGGCCGAGCCGCCCGGATACGGACCCGGCAGTTGGGCCGATGCGGTCGTGGCGGCGAGCATCAGGCCGAAAATGACCAATAGTCTTCCGAACATGCTCGCCACCTCCCAAGCCGCGACAATTCCGGCAGCTTGGCCAATAACGCGCGGGACCGCAACGAGCGCGGTCACCGCCCGGTATCAGGTGGAAGGTCGCAGGGTGGAAAGAATGGTCGGGGAGAGAGGATTCGAACCTCCGGCCCCTGCGTCCCGAACACAGTGCTCTACCAGGCTGAGCTACTCCCCGACGGGCCCTTAGGTGGGGCGGGGGCGTGTATAGCGTCCCACCGCGCCGCCTGCAAGCGGCCTTCGCAGGGAAACCCTAAAAAGCCCGGAAAACCTAAAAACACCCTGAAAACCTGGAAGGCCCGGAAGACCTAAAAAGCCCGGTCGATGGAGAAATCGACGATGCCGGTGAGCGCGTCGCGCATGGGCGATGGCGCGAACAGCCGCAGGGCGTCCTTGGCCATGGCGCCGTAGTGGCGGGCGCGGGTCAGCGTGTCGGCGAGGGCGTCGTACTTGGTCATCAGGCCGATGGCCCGGTCCAGGTCGCCGTCCTCCTGCCTGTCCACCTGCTCCAGCGTGCGGCGCCAGAAATTGCGCTCCTCGGCGTCGGAGCGGCGATAGGCCAGGATCACCGGCAGGGTGATCTTGCCCTCGCGGAAGTCGTCGCCCACCGACTTGCCCATCGTGGCCTGCTTGGCCGAATAGTCGAGCGCGTCGTCGGCGAGCTGGAAGGCGATGCCGAGATTGCGGCCGAAGCTTTCCAGCGCCTCCTCCTCGGGCTTGGGCCGGGCGGCGACGATGGCGCCGATCTGGCACGCGGCGGCGAACAGCACGGCGGTCTTGGCGCTGATCACCTGCAGGTAGCTGTCCTCGCCGGTGTCCACGTCGTTGGAGGTGATCAGCTGCAGCACCTCGCCCTCGGCGAGCACGGCCGACGTGCCCGACAGCAGCCGCAGTACGTCCAGCGAGCCGTCGTCGGTCATCACCTGGAAGGCCCGGCTGAACAGGAAGTCGCCGACCAGCACGCTGGCCTGGTTGCCCCACAGCACGTTGGCGGTCTCGTTGCCGCGCCGCAGCCGGCTTTCGTCGACCACGTCGTCATGCAGCAGCGTGGCGCTGTGCAGGAACTCGATGCAGGCGGCCAGCGGGATGTGCCGGTCCCCCGAATAGCCGCACAGCGAGGCGGTCGCCAAAGTCAGCATGGGGCGCAGGCGCTTGCCGCCCGAGGCGATCAGGTGGCCCGCGAGTTGTGGGATCAGCGCCACCGGACTCTGCATCCGGGTCATGATCACCTGGTTGACGCGCTGCATGTCCGACTTGGTCAGTTCGGTCAGCACGTCGAGGGGCGACGGCTGCCCGCGCTTGTCCCTGTCGATCCGGACGACGTTTTCCACCAGCCGCTTCCTTGCTTTTATGCGTTCTGGTCAGGATAGAAGGGCGTAAGATCAACGGTCAAGTAAACTGCCCGCAAATCAGAGTAGGCCCCATGCCATGAAGGAAGTCCTGCGCACCAACGATCCGGTGCTGATCTCCGTGGCGCAGAGCCTGCTCAAGGAGGCTGGAATCGAGGTCATGGTGTTCGACGGCCACACCGCGATCCTCGAGGGCAGCATCGGCGCCATCCAGCGCCGCCTGATGGTGATCGACGAGGATGAGGCCGAGGCGCGCGGCATCATCGCCGATTCGAAGATCGATGAATGATCGTATTCTAACCGAGGACACGCTGCTCGGCGGCCGCGTCCGGCTGTTCCAGCCGCGCGACGGCTACCGCGCCGCCATCGACCCGGTGCTGCTCGCCGCCGCCGTGCCGGCGCGGGCGGGCCAGAGCGTGCTGGACGTGGGCAGCGGCACGGGCGCCGCGGCACTGTGCCTCGCCGCTAGGGTCCCAGGTGTTGCGCTGACCGGCATCGAACGCGACTTGGAGTCGCTGGCGCTCGCCCGGCGCAGCGCCGAAGCCAACGGCGTGACGGCGGAATGGATCGAGGGCGACGTGCTGGCGCCACCCGCCGGATTCCTGGCCCGGCAGTTCGACCACGTCCTCAGCAACCCTCCCTACCGGTCGGCCGAAAGGGGCCAGCGCAGCCCGAACGCCGCCCGGGCGGCGGCCCATAGTATCGGCGACGCGGGATTCGACGCCTGGCTGGCGTTCTGCGCCGCGCGGGTGCGGGGCAAGGGGACGCTGAGCCTAGTGCTGCCGGCGGGCGAGCTGTCCCGCGCCATCGCGGCGATCGAGCCGCGCCTCGGCGGCCTGACCATACTGCCGCTCTGGCCGAAGCAGGGCGCCGAGGCAAGCCGGGTGATCCTGCAGGCGCGGCGTGGCGGCCGGGCGCCGTCACGCGTGCTGCCGGGGCTCGTGCTGCATGCCGGCGACGGCTGCTATACCGAGGCCGCCGAGAACGTGTTGCGCCACGCCGCCCCGCTCTGAGTAGACGGTCCGCCGCCTGCCATTGATCGGGCGGCTAAGCTCTTCTAAAATGAGCCCTTCGGCCCGACGCATCTCGCGGCGCCGAAAGGCCCTTGGGGGCGCCAGAGAGGTAAAGGCCATGTCCGAGCAGGAATCGCACGAAGCCCGCGACGAAGGTGCCGCGCAAGCGCGCCGCGCGGCGGACGTGCTGCGCCGCCGGCTGGTCAAGACCGGCATCGCGGCGGTGCCGGTCATCATCTCGCTGCAGAGCGGAACGGCCTGGGCTATATCGAGTTGCGCCGGCACGACCAATCGCCCGACCCAGGCACAGTTGATCAGCAAGTTCGGCAGCTTCACCGGCCCTGGCGGCCCGACGGCCGCCCAGCTTCAGAACCAGCAACTGGTTACCAGCCTGACCGGGATTCCGGACAAGGTGGCCGGCTCGGGCACCAACGATATTGAATCGATCGTCAAGGGTTTCAGCGGCACCAGCGGCGGTTTGTCTTATCCTAGCGGACCGGGGGCGTCTGTCGAGACGGGGGACATGATCCACCTGATTGTCACCAACGGGTCATGCTGGACGTCCTATTGCGCTGGCCCGATCAAGGGCACTCACGATGTGACCATCTTCGCGGATACCACGCCTTCCGTCTGCAAATAGGACTGAAGGCCGCGCTATGGACGGCCATACACTCCGCCTTGCGGCGCCCGGTTTCCTGGAATGGCGCGTATGGGACGACGGGTGCGTCGTGTTCAACGCCGCAACTGGCCAGACGCACTATCTGGACAATTTCACGAGCTACCTGCTGCGTTTGATTGAAGCCGCTCCCCTGACCGTGGATGACTTGACGGAAACGGTCAGCGTCGGGCTCGGGCGGGAGCGTTCGGCCCAGATTGAGGCGCAGATCGCCGGGGCTCTGCGCAATTTCGAGACCCTCGCGCTGCTGGAATCGGCGAGGTGACGCGCATCGGTGTCATGGACCCGGGTGCGCTGTCCCGGCGGCTCGCCGCCGGCGCCGTGCTGTCCGTACCGCCCTTCGCTGTGCGGCTGCAAACCCCGCTCGCTGTGCTGCACCGGTCCATGCACATGCTCTATGGCGAGTTCGACCTGCTGGACGACGGCGGGGTGCCGGATTTCGTCATCCGGGTGTCCGGCACCGGCGGCCTGCGCCGCTTCGCACGTCGCCAGGCCATGGCCTTCATCGACACGCCGCCGCCTTACACGCCGTTGCCCGAGCGCATGGCGCCGATCATGTTCGAGCAGGCGCTGAACTGGTGCGTGGCGACGCGCACCTTCACCCACCTGATCCTGCACGCTGCCGTCGTGGCGAAGAACGGTCGCGCGGTGATCGTCCCCGGGCAGTCCGGGCAGGGCAAGAGCACGCTGTGCGCGGCGCTGGTGGCACGCGGCTGGCGGCATGTGTCCGACGAGTTCGCGCTGATGGACCCGGCGAGCCTCGCCATCACCGCCCACCCGCGGCCGATCTCGCTGAAGAACCGCTCGCTTGAGGTCGTCGCGGCCTGGGCGCCCGATTTGCGGCAGTCACCGGCCTATGAGGGAACGCCCAAGGGAACCATCGCCTATGTCAGGCCGTCCCGCGACGCCGTCGATGCCGCGCCCGAGCCGGTGACGCCGGTCGCGGTGGTGTTCCCACGCTTCGACCCGGCCCAGGCGCCGGGGCTCGACCCGATGGGCAAGGCCGCCGCCTTCATCGCGCTCACCGCCTGCTCGGTGAACTACCGGGAGTTCGGCGCGGCGGGCTTCGACGCCATCGGCCGGCTGGTGGACGGACACCCCGTCCTCAGCGCCACCTATCCGGACACGGAATCCGCGGTTGCCCTGCTCGAGCAGGTGGCGGCATGACGCCAGATCCGCTGCTCCGCAGTTTGCGTGATCCAGCTTCGATGCCGACACTGAAGGCGGCGGACTGGACCGGGATGATGCAGCGCATCCGGCCACGCGCCCTGCTGGGCAAGCTGGCGCGCGGTGCGGCCGACGCCGGCGTCAACGGTTTGTTGCCGGCCGCCGTCCAGCGCCAGTTCGCGTCGATCGGCCGGCTGTGCGACTACAACGACGAGCATCTGAAGGCCGAGGCGTTCCTTGTGCTGCACGCCCTGCGCGAGGTCGACACGAAGGTGCTGTTCCTGAAAGGCGCCGCCTATGCGCTGCTGGACCTGAAGGTCGCGCGCGGCCGGGTATCGTCCGACGTCGACATCCTGGTGCCGCGCGACCGGCTGCCCGCGGTGGAGCAGGCTCTGGGCGCGGCGGGATGGCTGGGGCTGAAGCTCGATCCCTACGACCAGCATTATTACCGCGAGTGGATGCATGAGCTGCCGCCGCTGCAGCACCAGTACCGGGCAACCGTGATGGACGTCCATCACACCATCCTGCCGCTCACCGGCCGCATCAGGCCCGATGTCGAGGCGCTGCTGCGCGACGCGGTGCCGGTCGAGGTGATGGGCCGTACCGCCCATGTGCTGCAGCCCACCGACATGGTGATCCATGCCGCGCTCCACCTGTTCCAGGACGGGGACCTGGCGGAGCGGCTGCGCGAGCTGGTCGACCTCCACGAGCTGGTGGGCGAGTTCGCCGCTTCGGATGGGTTGTTCTGGGACAGGCTGGCCGAGCGTTCGCGGCTGCACGGCGCGGGCCGCCCGCTTTTTTACGCCTTCCATTTCGCGCGCCGCCTGCTGGGAACGCCGGTGCCGGACGGCTTCCTCGCCGGCCTGCAGGGGCGACCCGGTCCAGCCGCGCTGGCGGTGATGGACATGCTGGTGCCGGCCGCGCTCCTGCCCAGCCATCCCGACCGCGTTCAAATGGGCGCGGCTCTGGCGCGCCGGCTGCTGTTCATGCGCTCGCACTGGCTGCGCATGCCGCCGCTGCTTCTGGCGCGGCATCTCGGCATCAAGGGTCGGGACGCAGTGAAGAGGCGGCTGAGGCGCGCCTAGACTCATTTTCATTTAGGTTGAAGCGTATCCGGAGTTTCTGAAGTAGTTGGCGCATTCGTGCGCAGGGAATGCGTCGAGCAGGTTGCCGACGCGGCGCCAGGTTGCCTCGACGGATCGTTCGGCTGCCTTTCGTAGCAACAGCTTGAGCTTGGC
>CALQFM020000101.1 GCA_943329845.2 Candidatus Kuenenia stuttgartensis
CGCTACCGCAGCCGCTGCTCGTTCCCGAAGATCATTCGAATAGGGTCTCGCCATCCCGGCTGGCCTCCATCCCCAGCCAACAGGTTGAATCAGAATTCAACCGACTTGGGAATCCCCTTTCGATTCAATCATTCAGGAATCGAGTCTAGCATGGGCGCTCAGGCGCGGTGATCGCGGATGGTCTGCAGGAAGATTTCGGCGAACTCGCGCAGCTTGGCGGCGCCGACGCCATTCACTTCGGAGAACTCGCCGGCATCGCGAGGCCGGCGTTGCGCCATGTCGGTGAGGGTCCGGTCGGAAAAGATCACATAGGCCGGCACCTGCCGCTCTTTCGCCAGCCGCAGGCGCAGCTCCTTCAGCGCGTCGAGCAGCGAGTGATCCTCGCCGGTCATGTCCATGGTTTCCGCCGTCCCGCGCACCTTCTTGCGCGATGCGGGCTTTAGCATTTCGGGGCGGAACTGGAAGCTCGCCTCGCCCGTCAGCAGCGCCTTGCCCTTCGAGGTCAGTTGCATGCCGCCATAGCCGCCGATGTCGATCTTCAGATGGCCGCCGGCGACGAGCTGGCGGATCAGCGAGCGCCACTCCTCCTTCTTGACGGCCTCGCCGGTGCCGAAAACCGGCAGGTGGTGATGATCGGCCATCATCACCTTCTCGGTCTGCGCGCCGCGCAGCACATCGACGATGTGTGCCACGCCATAGCGCTCGCCGGTCCGGTAAACCGCCGCCAGCGCCTTGCGCGCGTCGTCGGTGCGGTCCTCCAGTGCCACCGGCGACAGACAGACGTCGCAATTGCCGCAGGGCTCCGACGCCTCGCCGAAATAGGCCAGCAGGATCTGGCGGCGGCAGGCCGGCGCCTCGCAATAGCCGAGCAGCGCATCGAGCCGCTGGTGCTCGCGGCGCTTGCGCTCGTCGCCCGCCTCCTCCTGGTCGATGAACATGCGGCGCATGCGGATGTCGCCCAGGCCGAACAGCATGTGCGCCTCGGCCGCCTCGCCGTCGCGGCCGGCACGGCCGATTTCCTGGTAGTAGGCCTCGAGGCTGCCCGGCAGGTCGGCGTGGAACACGTAGCGCACGTCCGACTTGTCGATGCCCATGCCGAAGGCGATCGTCGCCGTCATCACCAGGCCGGGCTCGGTCATGAACGCGTTCTGGTTGCTCTCGCGCCCGTCCTTGTCCATGCCGGCGTGATAGGCGCGGGCGCGGATGCCGTTCTCGATCAGAAAGCGCGCCGTCTCCTCGGTCTTCTTGCGCGACAGGCAGTAGACGATGCCGCTCTTGCCGGCGTGGCCCTTCACGAACGCCAGCAGCTGGCGCTTCCAGTCGTGCTTGGGCTCGACGGTGAGCCGGATGTTGGGCCGGTCGAAGCCGAGCACCATCGTCTCGACCTTGCCGCCGAACAGCCGCTGGGCGATGTCGGCGCGGGTGACCTCGTCGGCGGTGGCGGTGAGCGCGGCGACCGGCACGCCCGGAAACACGTCGCGCAGCCGGGACAGCGCCTCGTATTCGGGCCGGAACGCCGGTCCCCATTGCGAGATGCAGTGCGCTTCGTCGACGGCGATCAGGCTCACCGGGAGTTTGGCCAGCGCCGCCAGCATGCGGTCGGTCATCAGCCGCTCGGGCGCCATGTAGAGCAGCCGCGTCTGGCCCGACGCCGCGCGCTTCCAGGCCATGACGTTGTCGTCCCGGTGGCGCGACGAGTTGATGCTCTCCGCCGCCACGCCGGCGAGCCGGAGCGCGGCCACCTGGTCCTGCATCAGCGCCACCAGCGGCGAGACCACGATGGTCAGCCCGCCGAGCACCAGCGCGGGTACCTGGAAGCACAGCGACTTGCCCGATCCGGTCGGCATCACGGTCAGCACGTGCCGCCCGGCCAGGATCGCGTCGACCGCCTCCTCCTGCCCCGGCCGGAAGCCGTCGAAGCCGAAAACGTCCTTCAGGACCTGGTATTTGGGATCGAGGTTGGTGACGGGGAGATTCATGGGGACACTTTACCCCTCGCCGATACAGAAAACAGCCGTCATCCCGCCGAAGGGCGGATCCGGACTTGGCGAGCTTCGAGTGCGGACTGTCCAGACTGGATCCCGACCTTCGCCGGGATGACGGCCAAAAACTAAGCGCGCCGCAGTCTCAAACCATCGATCGTCGACACCTCCTCGGCGGTGAGCGGACCGCGTTCGGCGGCGTCGACGCACTGGGCCAGTTCGGCGCGGTTCTTGACGCCCAGCACCACCGTGTCGACGCCCTTCATGGACAGGGCATAGCGGTGTGCGACGACGGCGGGATCCTCGCCCCATGTGGCGCAAAGGGCGCGGAACGGCGCCGCGGCCCCGTAGTCGATGACCGTCGCCTCGTCGTCGGGCAGCGGCCGGTCAACCTCGGCGCACAGCGACCCGGCGGCGACGGCGCGGATGCCCATGACGCCGACCCCCGCCGATTTGGCGGCGTTGATGATCCCACGCGGCTCGCCCGGCTCGTCGTACTGCTTCATGTTGCCGATGGCGTCCATCAGATTGGCGACGGCCTGCACCGCGGCAGGCTTGCTCGAGTGCATCAGCGCCTGGCGGATCACCATGGGCACGCCGGTCCCGGTGATGCCCCAGGCGCCGATCAGCCCGGACGCCTTCAGCTTTTCCATGGCCGGGATGACCGCGTCGAGATAGAGGCTCCAGCGGGTGGCGAACTTGTCCTGCCGGTCGGCGAAGCGCGGATAGGTGAAACTGTCGGGACAGATGTTGGAGTGCAGGAAGAACAGGTCCACCTGCTCGCGCTTCATGTGCAGCAGGCTGCGGCGCAGCGACTCCTCGGTCTTGCGGTAGACATCGGCGGCGCCGGGCGAGCCGAGCTGGTACTTGGTCGTCGTCCGCACGCCCTCGGGCAGCCGGCCGCCGAAGGCCTCGCCCACCACCATCTCGGCCTCGCCGCGGCCGTAGCCGGGCGCCAGGTCGAGCAGCGTGATGCCGGCATCGACCGCCGCCTTCACCGTGGCGACCGCTTCATCGCGCGTCGTCTCGCCCCATACATTGCCGATGCCACCGCCGCCCAATGTCAGGCTGCTGACCGGCCACAGGGTGCCCAGATACCTCGTCTGCATGCTATCCTCCACGTTGACCCGGACAGCTTGGACCGTCCGCGTGCCGGTGCCAACCGGAACTCTGGTCTGTTCATTATCGTTACAGGTTTCCCTTGGTATACGAGGGCATCGACATCTGTTGGGAGGCAACCTTGATCAGATTAGGCGCATTGGCGGCTGTGGCTTTCGTGGCGCTCGCCGCGCCGGCTCACGCGGCCTGGTACAATATCGGCTCGGTCGATTTCGACCGGGGCGGCGACCATGAACGGCAATATGGCAATTTCGGCGGCCCGGTCGAGAAGCTGCGCTTCACCGCCTGGGGCAACGATGTGCGCTGCCGGTCGGTGACCGCCACGTTCCGCAACGGCAACACCCGCGAGATCTTCGACGGCGGCATCCGCGAAGGCGCCACCGTTGTTGTCGACATGCCCGGCCGCCAGCGCGAGATCCGCCGGCTTGATTTCCGCTGTCGCTCCGATGGCCGGCGCGTGGCCCGCATCAATGTGGGCGTCGACCTGGGCGGCTATGCCGACATCTGGCGGCGCAACCCGGCCTGGACCTGGATCTTCGCCCCGGGCAATCCGGGTCCGCTGCCTCCCGGTACCGGATCGCCAGTTCCCTATCCGCCCAACGGACCTGGCCCATACCCGCCGGGCGGCTCATATCCGCCGGGTCCGGGCTATCCAGGCACTCATCCGCCCAATTATCCCGCGCCAGGCCAGTTCCAGGGTTGGGTGAGGCTAGGCATCGAGAGCTTCGAGGGGCGCAGGGATCGCGAGACCACGACAGCTGGCTGGGCCGGCCGGCAGGTGGACCAGATCGCCCTGCGGGCGGTGAACGGCGACGCCCAGTGCCGTCGCGTCTACGTTACCTTCCGCAACGGCAACACCCGTGAACTCGACATCGGCAACCGCGGGTTTCTGCGTCAGGGCGACTTCCGGCGGATCGATCTTCCGGGCGGCGACCGCAACGTCACCGCGCTACAGCTGGCGTGCCGCCCTGTCGGCGACCGCCAGGTGTTCATCGAGAGCTACGCCCGAAGGTAGCATCGACCGAAGCTGGCCGCGAAAGCTCCCCGGACTCCGGCCGGGGAGCTTTCTTTTTGGCGACTTCAAGGACGTGCTCGAAGTGATCGACCACGCCCTGGTGACGGAGCCGTTCTGCGATCACAGCGAGAACCGGCCAGCCGGTTTCGCTCCGGGATCAACGCAGCTATCATAGGCAGCGAAGGCCTCGGCACGGGGATTCCTTCGAGGGGGCTACAGTGTCCGGACGGGTGATGCTGCTGGGTATGGACGGGGCCAACCCCGACCTGCTGCTGCGCTGGAGCGACGAAGGGTTGCTACCCACCCTGCGGTCGCTCCGCGAGCGCGGCATGGCCTGCCGGCTTGAAGGGCCGCCAGGCTGCGGCGACGACGGCGCGTGGGCGACGGCCTATACCGGCGTGTGGCCATCGACCCATGGCCGATTCTACTCCCGACGGCTGCAGGTCGGCAGCTACAAACTGCCCATGTTCGGCGACGACGACCTGCGCCACGAGCCCATCTGGAGCACGCTGAGCCGCGCCGGCCGGCGGGTGGCCGTGATCGACGTGCCGAAGAGCCCGCCGCCGCAATCGATCAACGGCGTCTATCTCGGGGACTGGCTGGTGCATGGCAGGATCCACCGTGAACCGGTGAGCTTTCCGGAGGATTTCGCCAGTGAGACCACCGCGCGCTTCGGCCCGGCGCCGGAAAGCCTGTGCCAATTCTACCAGCCGGCCCTGGACGCCCAAGGCTACGAGGCCATGTTCCAGCGGCTGGACACCGCCACCCGGATGAAGCGTGACATGTGTCTGTCGGTCCTCGGCCGCGAGCCCTGGGATCTGTTCTTCGCGGTGTTCAAGGAGAGCCATTGCGCCGGGCATCACGGATGGCACCTGCACGACCCGCATCATCCCGCACATTCGGCCCCCATCGCCGCGGTGACCGGGAATCCGCTGCTGCGGGCGTACCGCGCGATCGATGCAGCGCTCGCCGAACTGATCGCCCAAGCGGATGCCGACACGACGGTGCTGGTATTTTCGGTCCTCGGCATGGGTCCCAACTACGGGCTTTCCGATCTCCTGCCACAGATCCTTACGGTGCTTTTCCCAAGTCTGCCGTCCCCAGATGAGCGGTAACATCGTCTGCCACTAAGCGTGCAGAGGGGTGCGCTGATACAAAGTAGGTCTTGGCAGTAGGTAGGGGCCAAAATGGGCAGACAGCCCTTCCTGAGCCTTCTGTGGCCTTTATAGACGGCCGTAATTAGGCGGCGGCCTGCACCAGGACCAGCGACTAGCGGCGTGATCTATTTCTTCGCCGGGCAGGGAAAGGCTTCCTGCAGCGCCCTGGCGACGAGGCCTTCCGCACTTAACTGGCGGACCTCAGGATACCCGGGCGAAAGCCGGATGAAGCCTTAGGTCGCGGTGGTCTTCGCTCCAGGTGGCCCGGCCTTGCTGCGCGGGGCACGAAACCGGCTGCGGACCCGGCGCCAGATCCGCGCCGGCAACTCACGCAACAGCTGCCTGATCAGCTTCCG
>CALQFM020000102.1 GCA_943329845.2 Candidatus Kuenenia stuttgartensis
AGGGCGTTCTTCACCAGGTCGCGCATGGTAATTTCGCCGCGGCCCTCGATGTTCATGGGCCGGGTCTCCAGGCGCACGACATGAGGCTGCTGCAGCTGGAGCTCGGCGGCGTCCTCGATGGTGACGATGCGTTCGCCGATGTCGATCATGCGCGACAAGGCGTTCAGCAGGGTGGTCTTGCCCGAGCCCGTGCCGCCCGATACCAGAATGTTGAGCCGGGACGCGGCGGCGATCTTGAGTGTCGTCGCCATGGCGTTGGACAGGTTCTTTTGCCGCGCCATGACGTCGAGGGTGATCTTCTTCTGCGAGAATTTGCGGATCGAGATCGACGTGCCGTCGAGCGCCAGCGGCGGCGCGATGATGTTGACGCGGCTGCCGTCGGGCAGGCGCGCGTCGACCAGCGGCACGGATTCGTCGATGCGCCGGCCGACGCGGCTGACGATGCGCTGCGCCACGTTCATGACATGCGCGTTGGAGCGGAAGGTGACATCGGTCAGGGTGAGCTTGCCGCCGCGCTCGACGTAGACCTTGCTGGGGCCGTTGACCATGATGTCGGTGACGCCCTCGTCGTTGAGCAGCGGCTCAAGGGGGCCGAAACCGACCATCTCGTCGACCAGCTGGCGGGTCAGATCCTGCTGTTCGCGCTGTCCCAGAACGATCCGGCGCTCCAGCAGGATCTCCGCCACCAAGCCGCCGAGCTGCTGTTGCAGATCCTCCCGCGACAGCCTGACCGCGGTCGATGCGTCGATGCGTTCGAGGACTTCGGCCAGGATCTCGTCGCGGTTGCCCTCTGCCGTCGAGCGGGTCTGCGGACCCTTCTGCATGGCGAGCGCGTGGGCGATGTCGTCGATGCCAGCCGCCGGCGCCGGCTCGATCGGCTTGGCGGCGATGGTCTCGGGGACGTTGGTCCGCGCCTCGGCCACCGGCTGCACCCGTGGCCGGTTGCGTGCGTTGATATCGGCGTTGGGTGGACGACGACCGAACATGGCGGTTTACTTCCTGAAACGGGCGAGCAGTGATTTCACGGTCCGTGCCGGGGCTGCCTTGGGGCCGGGGCCGGCCAGGCGCTCGGCGAGCTGGTCGATGACGCGGGCCGCGGGACCACCGGTTTCGATCAGCGGCCGCCCAAGATTGGCGGCCTTGAGCACGGCGTTGGGCTCGAAATTGATGCGGTAGTCGATCTTGCGCCCCAGTCCCTTCTCGAACTCGGACAGCGGAATTTCGGCCTTGGGGTTCTCGCCGATCCGGTTGACCAGCATGATGATCTGGGCACCCGGATTGTTCTCGCGCACGAACTTCAGCAAGCGGACGGCGTCGCGCATGCCGGCCAGCGAGAGGTCCGAGGTGATCACCACCACGCTCGACAGCTGGATCGCCCGATATGCCATGTCGGTCAGCGAGCGCGGGATGTCGATCAGCACGAAGTGGAAGATCGACCGCAACTCGCTCATCAGCGTGTCGACGGCGAGCGGGTCGCTGGAGAAGGTGGCGCGCGACATGTTTTCCTCGCCGCCGATGACGAACAGGCGGTCGCCACACGGGCTCATCACGCGCTCGAGGAACAGGCTGTCGATGCGGTCGGACTGCTGCAGCGCGTCGGCCAGGCCCTCATGGACATTGGCGCCCATGGTCAGGCCGAGATTGCCGAAATGCAGGTCCAGATCGACCATGGCGACCTTGCGCTTGGAACTCTGGGAGATGGCGCGGCCGCAATTGGCGACCAGCGTCGTGGTGCCCGAGCCGCCGCGGGCGCCGATGAACGAGATGACCTTGCCGGTGCGACCCATGGTTGCCGTGCCCGCATTGGGATCCTGCAGGCTGTTGATCGACCGCAGCAGCACGTCGCGGTCGATGGGCTTCACCAGATAGTCGGCTGCGCCCATGCTGAGCAGGTCGCGGAACAGGGTGACGTCGTTGTCGGACCCCAGCGCGATGAACCGCGTTCCCAGTTCGCAGACGTCGGCCAGCTTCACCACCTCCTCGATGGGATCGGCCGAGCCGTCGATGTCGACGATCAGCAGGCGCGGCGAATTCATGCGCTCCAGGAAGACGCGGGCCTGCTCCATGGAGCCCCGGCGCACCAGATCGTCCGGCAGCAGCAAGGATTCCGCGATCTCGCGGACGACGGCTTCGCTTCGGTCGTCGGTCACGAACGCGAGAAAGGGATCCCGCTGAGACGAGCCTAGCTTATCGTCAGGGGCTTGAGTCGACATATTGAGCGGTCCGTTCATTACATTTTCGAACAGTCGGAAGCATTGGCTCTACTTCTCGGACGAATTTCCGGACGTAGACGTATCCTTCAGTTCCTTGACCTTGTCGGAGCGATAGCGCTGCACGGCGCCGACCTCATGATAGCCGGGGGCCTCGCCGATATCGCGGCCTCCCGCCAGGTCGCGGGGGTCGGCGATCATCAGGCCGAGGTCGTACTCGTTAGAGCAGCCAATTTTCCGGCTGCCGACAGGCTCGTCGCTCCATTGCATGATGCCGGGCTCGCGGCTCACCTCGTGGCTGCAGTCGGGGAGCACCACGGTGTAGCGCTGGATCGTCACTTCAACGACGTCCGCGTGGCCCGGCGTCTCGATGAGCTCGACACGCGAGGGCGCATAGCCGCCGGCGATGAAACTCCCGCGCAGAGAATCGGCGATCGTCGCGTTGCGAAGCGGCCCGCCCGAGACCATCGTCCGGATCTCGATGTGATCCCCGTCAGCCTGCCCGTTGGAGGCGAGAAAGCGGTTGAGCCCGTCGATCTGGGCGCGGGTAAGCGCGGTCTGGCCCCGGCCCAGCTCCATGCGGAACTCCAGCGAGGTGAGGGAGGCGGTCGCGCGGACGGGCGGAACGACATAGCCGTCGCGCGGCGGCAGATACGTATTCTTCTCGTGGCTGCAGCCCGCGACGAGCAGGGTGAGGATGCCCGCCGCCAGGCAGGCCGTGCGAAGGAAGGTTACAGGCCGATCGATCGTCATCGCTCACTCCACCATAAAGCCGACAGGCCCGGCGATCTTGCTTTCCGGCGACGCTTGGGCCGTTGGATCGGCCCCGTTGCCGCTCAGCTTCTTGTGCAGCATATCCTCGAACTGGTAACCGCTCTTCTTGTCCGTCGGCAGCTTCGGCTTCACGCCGCGGCCGATGGGACGCACCAGATAGGGCGTGGCGATGATCACCAGCTCGGTTTCGTTGGCTTGCCAGGTCCGCGACTGGAACAGCTTGCCGAGGATCGGGACGTCCGACAGGCCGGGGATCTTGTCGATGCTGTTCGACGTGCGGTTCTGCATCAGGCCGCCGATGATAAAGCTCTGTCCGCTGGCCAGCTCGATCGTCGTGTCGGCCCGGCGGGTGATGAGGCCGGGGATGCGGAGACCGTCGACGATGATCGCTCCGGCGTCGCTCAGCTCGCTGACTTCCGGGCGCAGGTGCAGGCTGATGCGATTGCCGCTCAGCACGGTGGGCGTGAACGAAAGACTCACGCCGTAGGATTTGAACGTGATTTCGATCGAATTGTTACCATTGTCGTTGTTTGTGCCTGTGGGAATGGGAAATTCGCCACCCGCGAGGAATGAGGCGGTCTCACCCGACAACGCCGTCAAGTTCGGTTCGGCCAGGAGGGAGACCAAGCCCTCGGTCTCCAGCGCGTCGATGGCGGCCTGAAGATTGACCGGCCCGATCTGCTGGGCGAAGGCGGCGATCTGCGTTTCCGGATTGGGGCCCAGTGTCTGGATCTGGAACCGGGTCTTGCCGCTGAAGTCTTCCGCCGCCCACGATACGCCGAGAGCGCGGACGACTTCCTTCGACACCTCGGCGAACCGGACCCGCAGGTTGACCTGGGTGGGGGCGGTCACGTTCAGGCGGTTGAGCACGGTCTCGCCCGCACCGAGGAACTTCTGGGTCACGTTTTCGATATCTTCGGCCTGCTGTGGTTCTTCCACGTCGCCGCGCAGGATGATGCCGCCGTCCACCGAGTTGACCGTGATGTCTGAATCCGGTGCGATCTGCTTGAGCAGGCCCTGGAGCTGGGAACGGTCGTGGGTGACGTGGATGGTGGCGTTCAGCAGCGGCTTGTCGTTTTCGTCGAGCACCATGAGCGTGGTGTCGCCCAATTTCTTGCCGTAGACGAAGATCGACTGCTGCGAACGGCTTTCGACGTCGGCGATCGATGGATCGGCGACGAATACGGTTACCGCCGGGTGGCTGACGCGGACCATGGTGCCCTTGTGGACGCTGACCTCGACCACCGTGTTCGGCGGACCATCGACGGCCGCGGAGGCCGCCGGTGGCCCCGCCAGAGCCAGCAACGATGCTGCAATCACCTGTGCAAGCCACGCCGCGCGCCGCCTGAACACCGGGCCTCGTAGGTAGCCCCTGGCAGTGATCGTCATTAAGTCTGGCCCCCCTCTGGTCTTGTTAGCCCGAATTATTCATCAGCCGGGCTATTCCGGGTCGGCGAACGTAGCTTAACCTACTGATTTGGTGTAGAGAATAGGTTCTTAGACCACTCTCGAACACCGGACAGAAAGTGCCACGCCTGCCATGGTCGACGATAGCGTTGCTGGTTTTGGATTCCCAGCTATTTGCCGCAAGAAAGTGACCGCGGCGTTCGATGGCGGGCGGCTGACATCGGACGGTGGCGTGCTGTTGCTGGCGCAGGCGGAGCGCGCGATGGGGATCGCCGGGCG
>CALQFM020000103.1 GCA_943329845.2 Candidatus Kuenenia stuttgartensis
ACCGGCCACCATCGGAGAAGCTGTCGGGCGTGACGTTGAGAACGCCCATGACGAGAGGCCGCTCGAAAACGAGCGGCCCCATCGGCGGATAGGAAATCCAGGCAGAAGACGGCTTGGTCACGTGCCGGGCTGGGGCTCCGGCGACGCCCCGCGAGGGCCGCGGCCGGCGCTGGGCACCGTGCGCGGCTTGCCGGGCGGCGGCGTGGGCGCCGGGGTGTCGTCGGGACGGTCGACAGGCTCCCCGCGCAGCAGGGCGCGGATTTCCTCGCCCGTCAGGGTCTCGTATTCCAGCAAGGCCTGGGCGATCCGGTGCAGATCGGCATTGTGGTCCGTGAGGATCTGCCGCGCCTGGGCGTAGGCATCCTCGACGAACTTTCGTACCTCGGCGTCGACCATGCGCGCGGTTTCCTCGGACATATTCTGGGTCCGCGTCACCGAATGGCCGAGGAACACTTCCTCCTCGTTGTCGCCATAGGCCAGCGGGCCGAGCTTGTCGCTCATGCCCCAGCGGGTGACCATGGCCTTCGCCAGCCGGGTCGCGCCGGAAATATCCGACGACGCGCCAGAGGTCACCTTGTCGTAGCCGAAGATCAGCTCCTCGGCGATGCGGCCGCCCATCATCACGGCGAGGCGCGAATGCATCTGCTCGCGGGTCTGCGACAGCTTGTCCTTTTCCGGCAGGTACATGACCATGCCCAGCGCGCGGCCGCGCGGGATGATGGTCGCCTTGTGGATCGGATCGGTGTCCGACACCTTCAGGCCGACCAAGGCGTGGCCGGCTTCGTGATAGGCGGTCAGCCGCTTCTCGTCCTCGTCCATCACCATGGAGCGGCGCTCCGGGCCCATCATGACCTTGTCCTTGGCGTCCTCGAACTCGGCCATGGACACGACCTTCTTGTTCTTGCGCGCGGCCAGCAGGGCGGCCTCGTTCACAAGATTGGCCAGGTCGGCGCCCGAGAAGCCGGGCGTGCCGCGGGCGATCACCTTGGCTTCCACGTCGGGCGCCAGCGGTACCCGGCGCATATGCACCTTCAGGATGCGCTCGCGGCCCAGCACGTCGGGGTTCGGCACCACGACCTGGCGGTCGAATCGGCCCGGGCGCAGCAGCGCCGGGTCCAGCACGTCGGGACGGTTGGTGGCCGCGATGATGATGACGCCTTCGTTTTCCTCGAAGCCGTCCATCTCGACCAGCAGCTGATTGAGGGTCTGCTCGCGCTCGTCGTTGCCGCCGCCAAGGCCGGCGCCGCGATGGCGGCCCACCGCGTCGATCTCGTCGATGAACACGATGCAGGGCGCGTTCTTCTTGGCCTGCTCGAACATGTCGCGGACACGGCTGGCGCCGACGCCGACGAACATCTCGACGAAGTCGGAACCGGAGATGCTGAAGAACGGCACGTTCGCCTCGCCGGCGATGGCGCGGGCAAGCAGGGTCTTGCCGGTGCCGGGCGGGCCGACCAGCAGCGCGCCGCGCGGGATCTTGCCGCCGAGGCGCTGGAATTTCTGCGGATCGCGCAGGAACTCGACGATCTCCTGCACCTCTTCCTTGGCCTCTTCCACGCCGGCCACGTCGTCGAACGTGACCCGGTCGGTGCGCTCGTTGAGCAGCTTGGCCTTGGACTTGCCGAAGCCCATGGCGCGGCCGGATCCGGCCTGCATCTGGCGCATGATGAAGATCCAGACGGCGACCAGCAGCAGCATCGGGCCGACATTGATCAGGATCGCCCAGAAATTGCTGGTCTCGGGCTGCTTGAAGCTCACATCGACCTGCTTCTGGCGCAGCACGCTGACCAGCTCCGGATAGGCGCCGTCCTGGTACTGCGTCGAGAACCGGGCCTTGCCGTCGCGATACTGGCCTGCGATTTCATTGCCTTGGATCGTCACCGCCTCGACATTGCCGGCATTGACGTTGTCGAGGAACTGGGAGAACCCAACCTTGTCCGTCGGCGTGTTGGTGCCGGAATGCTGGAACTGGCTGAACAGTACGATGACGATCAACGCCACCAGCGCCCAGATGAAGAGATTGCGACCGAGATTGTTCAAGGGAGTTCCCGTTTTCCGTGGCGGGCCCGCCTTCCGGGCCGTCGATCAAAGATAGGGTGTTTGCCGGGACAGACAAGCACTCTGAGGCGCACGGCCCGTCAGCCGGGAAACGCAGCCGCGGGCAGGTGGTGACGGGGCAGGAAATCGAGCGCCACATCAGGCATATGCGCGCCCGGGCGGCAGTAGCCGAAGGCCGGAACCGCCAGCAGGCCGTAACCATCATAGACCGCGGGCAGCACCGGACGCGCGGCGGCCGGCACCAGCTTCAGCGCCGAATCGGCCAGCGCCAGGCGCAGCGACGCCATGGCGCCGGGCCGCAGCCGGTCGATGGCGACCCCCTGTCCGGAGGCGATGTAGCGGCCGTCCCAGATCTGCGGCCGGTCGCCGAGCGGCAGCGGCCCCTGCATGCCGCGCGTCTCGCGGACGACCAGCAGCGCGTCCTTGCCCGGGATGACGCGGCAGCCCGCCAATGTCATGGCCCTGGGAAGCCCGGTGCGAAGATGCGCCCAGAGACGCTCCAGCCGCTCCAGCCGGGGCGGATACCCGCCGCCGCCCACCGCCATCAGCAACAGCGCCAGCGCGCGCAGGCCGACCTCCTCGTGCGCCGCCTCGAGGGCCGCGGGGCGCAGGACGCACCAGCCGCCATCGGCGAACGTCGCGGCGGCGGCGATCAGCGCGTGGGCTTCGGCGTCGAGCGCGGCGCGGGCGCGGGCCATCTGGCGGGCGGTGCCGGCCAGCCGTGCCGGCGTGATGCCGAGCGGCGCCAGCGCCGGCCAGACCGATCGCGCGCGGACGCGGGCAAAGGCCGGATTGCTGTTGCTCGGATCCTCGATCCAGTCCTGCCCCGCCGCGCGCAACATGGCCGCCAGCCGCGCCTTTGGCACGTCGAGCAGCGGCCGGACGCGGGCGGGCGCGCCTGGCCAGGCGGGCGGCGCCTCGGCGGCCATGCCGGCAAGACCGTAGACGCCGCTGCCGCGCCCAAGCCGCAGCAGCACGGTTTCCGCCTGGTCCTCCAGATGGTGGGCGAGCAACAGGACGGGGATCCGCCGGGCGGCGCACCAGTTCTCCAGCAGCCCGTAGCGGGCGCGCCGCGCCTCGGCCTGCAGGTTGCCGCGCGGGCGGTCGCCCCAGGCAAGGATGTGATGGTCGATGCCGCAAGCCGACATCCACATGGCGACGGCGGCGGCCTCGGCAGCGGATTCGGGCCGCAGCCCGTGATCGACGGTGAGCGCGGTCAGCGCAATGCCGCGGGGCGCCGCCCAGCCATGGGCAAGCAGCGCCAGCGCCATGCTGTCCGGGCCGCCGGAAACCGCGACGGCCACAGAAGAGGCGCCGCCCACGCGGGGCAACGCCTCCATCAGCGCGTCGAATTCCTGTTGGGAGAGCGGTGCGGCGCTGTCCGGGACGCCGGTCACGGCCGTCAGTTGCAGCCGGTGGACTGCTGCGCCGCCTGGGCCTTCTGCTTGATCGAGGGCGAGGCTTTCGGATAGCGGCGGGTCAGCTCGTCGAAGGTGGCGCAGGCCTGCTCCTTCTGGTCGAGCTCCTTGAGGCTGAGGCCCAGGGTCAGCACCATGTCCGGTCCCTTGTCGCTGTCGGCGAACTGCTTGTAGCCGTCGAGCAGGATGCGGGCCGCCTCGGTGTAATTCTTCTGGGCGAAGTAGGTCTTGCCCAGCCAATACTTGGCGTTCGGCGCCGCCCGGTGCTGCGGATTGAGCGCCAGGAAGGCGCGAAACGCTTCCTCGGCGCCCTGGTAGTCGTCGCGGCGCAGCAGCGAGAACGCGTAGTTGAACTGCGCGTCCGGGGTGTCGCCTTCGAGATATTGTTCCGGGGTTTCTTCCGGCGCGCCCCTGGCCGGCGGGGGCGTGCCGCCGGGCGAGTCGAGCTGGTCGCGCAGCGAGTCCGGCACCCGTCCGCCAGCGGCCGGAGGACGACCGCCCTGCATGCGGGTCGGCGCATCGCCCGCCATGCCCTGGTCACCGTTCATGCCGTCGCCGCCCATGTCGGCTGGCGGCGGCGCGCCGTCCGGTGCGCCCTGGGCCTGGCCGCCGCGCGCCGCGGCGAGCTCCTTTTCCAGGGCGTCGATGCGGAACTGCATGTCTTCCAGCTGCTTCTCGAGCTGCTGGTTGAGCTGGGTCAGCCGGTACATGACCTCTTCGTTGCTGCCGGTCAGCTTGCGGATGTCGTTTTCGATCCGCGTCAGGCGCACTTCATTCTGCGCGCGGTACGGATCGACCTGCGGCTGGGCGATGGCGATGGAGGTCGTACCGAGAAGCGTGAATAGGGAAAGGATGCCGAGAGACTGCCAGCGCACGCTTCAAATCCTGTATGCATGTGGTGCGCCGCGCTTGCGCG
>CALQFM020000104.1 GCA_943329845.2 Candidatus Kuenenia stuttgartensis
GCACCGACCAGCAGCGCGGCGCCCAGATCAGCTTGGGGCTCGACAAGGACGTGACCGCCCGGGCAGCGGGGATCGAGACCTATTTCAAGTGTTACCTGACCGCCACCTCGGGCTTCAGCCAGCCGCTCAAGACGCTGGCCACCAAGGCCGTGGCGACCGCCTCGCCGGCTGCCCTCTCCGCGCTTGCCGACGAGGCCGAGCGGCTGATCGAGGTCGCCTATCGGCTGAAGGCCCTCCGCGCCGCCCATGCCAGCCGGGCGCTGGCCACGCTCGGCCAGGCGCTCAACCGCAACTACCGCCGGCTGAAGCACCAGCGCGCCGTGCTGGACTATGACGACCTGATCGCCAAGGCGCGCGCGCTGGTGACGGGCAACGCGCCCTGGGTGCTGTACAAGCTGGACGAGGGCCTCGACCACATCCTGGTTGACGAGGCGCAGGACACCAATCCGGACCAGTGGGCGGTGATTGCGGCGCTGGCGCACGAGTTCTTCACCGGCGAGGGCGCCCGCGACGTGAACCGGACCCTGTTCGCGGTGGGCGACGCCAAGCAGTCGATCTACAGCTTCCAGCGCGCCGAGCCGGCCCAGTTCGAGGAAATGCGGCAGCTGTTCCAGCGCCGTGTACACCAGGCCGAGAAGGTCTTCCACCACGGCGCGCTGACCCTGTCGTTCCGATCCACCGAGGCGGTGCTGAAGCTGGTGGACACCGTGTTCGAGAAAGACGAGGCACGGGTCGGACTGGTCTTTCGCGATCAGGAGGCGCGCATCGCCCACGAAGCCCATCGCAAGGACGTGCCTGGGCAGGTGGAATTGTGGCAGGCCGAAGTGCCGCAGGAGATCGAGACACCGGGAAACTGGGAGCCGCCCGTGGCCCGCCGGGAGATCAAGCCCGCAGACACCAGGCTTGCCGAGCGCATCGCCCGGCAGATCGCGCACTGGCTGACGACCGGCGAGAAGCTGGAGTCGAAAGACCGGCCCATCCGGCCCGACGACATCATGATCCTGGTGCGTCGCCGCAATGATTTCTTCACCGCCGTGGTGCGGGCGCTGAAGCGCGCGGGCGTGCCGGTCGCCGGTGTGGACCGCATGGTGCTGACCGAGCAGCTCGCGGTCATGGACCTGCTGGCGCTGGGCCGGTTCGTGCTGATGCCCGAGGACGACCTGACGCTCGCCGTGGTACTCAAGTCGCCCTTGGTAGGCCTGTCCGAGGACGACCTGTTCCGGCTGGCCCACGGCCGCGATGGACGGCTTTGGCATGCGCTGTCGGATCGCCGGGACGAACCGGCCTTTGCGGCGGCGTGGTCGTTCCTCGACGGCTGCCTGTCGCGCGCCGACCGTATCCCGCCCTATGAATTCTTCGCCCTGGTGCTCGATACCGGCAGGCGCCGCGCCATGCTGGAGCGCCTCGGGCTCGACGCGCTCGATCCGCTGGACGAGTTCCTGGCGCTGGCCCTCGACTACGAGCGCAGCCATCCGCCGTCGCTGCAGGGATTCATCCACTGGGTCGAGGCCGCCGAAACCGAGGTCAAGCGCGAGCTGGAGCAAGGCAAGGGCGAGGTGCGCGTGATGACCGTGCACGGCGCGAAAGGCCTGCAGGCGCCCATCGTCTTCCTGCCTGACACCTGCGGCATCCCGGTCGAGGACCGAGACGTGTACTGGCTGGACGACCCTGGCCGGAAAGCAGTGCTTGCGTGGCCCATGAACAAGGACAACGCGGTCGGCGCCATCGCCACCGCCAAGGACGCGGTCAAGCGCAAGCGCGACGAGGAATACAACCGCCAGCTCTATGTCGCGCTGACCCGGGCCGGCGACCGGCTCTATATCTGCGGCTATGAAACCTTGAACAAGCCGTCCCAGAATTGCTGGTACAATCTGGTGGCCGACGCGTTCGACCGGCTGGGCGCGGAGGACGCCGAGGACTTCGCCGGCAATCCGGTACGCCGGTTCCGCATGGGCGCCGGCAAGGTCGAGCAGGACAAGAGGACCGCCGCCCACACGCTCGCGCACGCCCAGCCCACATGGCTGACGTCGCCGCCGCCGCCCGAGCCCGCGCCGGTGCGACCATTGGCGCCGTCGCGGCCATCGCTGCCCGAGATGCCGGTGCGCAGCCCCATGGAGGCCGGCGACCGCGAGCGCTTCCTGCGCGGCACCCTGCTCCACAGGCTGCTGCAATGGCTGCCGGACCTGGCTGCGGACCGGCGCCGCGACGCCGCGCTGCGCTTCCTGCGCCAGCCCGGCCACGGACTTCCCGAGACCGCCGTGCTGCGCTGGACCGACGAGGTCATGGCCATCCTCGACGACCCGGACTGCGCCGCCCTGTTCGGCCCCGGCAGCGCCGCCGAGGTGCCGGTCACCGGCCTGCTCGGAACCGTCGCCATCAGCGGCCAGATCGACCGGCTGGCGGTCACCGAGTCCGAGGTCGTCATCGTCGACTACAAGACCAACCGGCCGCCGCCGGTGCGCGCCGAGGACGTACCGCCGCTCTACCTGAGGCAGATGGCGGCCTACCGCGGCCTGCTGCGCCGCATTTATCCGGACCGGCCGGTGCGCTGCGCCCTGCTGTGGACCGACGGCCCGTCGCTGATGACGTTGCCCGACCAGTTGCTTGATCCACACGGGGAAGTTTCGACGGCGGTCTGACCCACCCTTGACCAACCGGGTGCCCGACCCTACCTTTGGGGTCCAAGCACATCCCGTGATCAAGGAATATCCCCATGGCCACCAAGAAGATTACCGACGACAGTTTCCAGGCCGACGTTCTCGACGCATCGGGCATCGTGGTCGTGGATTACTGGGCGGAGTGGTGCGGCCCGTGCAAGCAGATCGCGCCGGCGCTCGACGAGATCTCCGAGGAAATGAACGGCGTCACCATCGCCAAGCTCAATATCGACGAGAATCCCGTGTCGCCGACCAGCTACGGCGTGCGCGGCATTCCCACGCTGATGCTGTTCAAGGACGGCGAGCTGCGCGCCACCAAGGTCGGCGCCCAGCCCAAGAGCAAGATCGTTCAGTGGATCAACGAGTCGATCTGACCCGTGTCCGCATAGCGGTTCGGAAGGGCGCCTGCGGGCGCCCTTTTTCGTTCGGGGATTTCAGCGATGAGTGATTTCAGCGGCGCCAAGATCGCGCTTTTTCTCGGTGACCACGTGCTGGTCTACCAGCGCGACGACTTCCCCGGTCTGCGCTACGCCGGCATGTGGGATTTGCCTGGCGGCGGGCGGGAAAATGACGAAACGCCGATCGAGTGTGCCTTGCGAGAAACCGAGGAGGAGTTCGGCATCCGCATCGATCCGGCCTCGATCATCTGGCACCGGATCTATGCATCGGCCGATTTCACCGGGATGGTCGCGCACTTCTTCGTCGGAACGCTGACCCAGGAACTCGCCGATGCGATCGTGTTCGGCGACGAAGGCCAGCAATGGGCCATGGTCCATATCGACGCACTGATGGAACGCGAGGATTTCGTCACGCGCTACTGCGACAGGCTGCGCGATTACCTCGGCGACAAGTAACGCAACGGTCTCGTTTGTTCAGCTGAACAACCGGGCGGATTGCCGCCATTGGATAACGGGTGTTATGCTTGCGCCCGCCGTTGCAGGGGAGTGCGCGATGAACATCGAGTCCAGGCAGCCCAAGGCCGCCAAGGTGATGGGGCCGTTCTACCAGGAAATCATCGCGAAGGATGGCGACGCGCCGCCGGTGCTGAAGCTGGAGGCCGGCGTGCCCCAGACGACAGAGGACATCGCGCTCGACCGCTTCACCTCGCAGGACTTCTTCGACCTCGAGATGAAGAAGATGTGGCGCAAGGTGTGGCAATACGCCTGCCGCGACGAGCACCTGCCCGAGCCCGGCGACTACTACGTTTACGACCTGGGCCGCCATTCCATCGTGATCGTGCGCCAGGAGGACGGCGGCC
>CALQFM020000105.1 GCA_943329845.2 Candidatus Kuenenia stuttgartensis
CGGCGATCCGGATGTGCCCGAACAGTTCCTGCCCATCGTTCATCTGGTGTTCTCAAACCTCAAAACATGGCTCAACGGCATCCACCACGGCGTCAGCTCCAAGCATCTGCAGGCATACCTCAACGAGTTTACCTTCCGCTTCAATCGCCGTTTCTACCCATTCAACGCCTTCCGATCTTTGCTCGGCATTGCCAGTGCCGTTGAAGCCCCAACCTTCGCAGAACTCTACTCAGGTGACTGGAACCACCCCACTATATCTGGTGGGTGTCTGGCTTAAGCGGATAGGCACGTCTAAAATCACGTCGGGAACGATATATCCACTCTTCTTCTCTAGAGTTACCTGTTCAAATTGAAATTTTCCGCCTGTAACTACTGTTTCGTATTCGCCTAGATCGGATAAGATCATGCTTGGAAGAGATATTTCGCGGCGTTCAGCGAGTATGTCCTTTGCAAACCTATGAAGAGCACTTTCGCCGGCAGAAGTACACGCATCCTGCAGCGCTTCTGCATAATGCGCAAAATGATGAGCCTGCACTGCACCCTTCTTTGCGACCAGGCGCCGTCCACAGCCGGGACACGAGCAGTTGCAAGCAAGACCGGACGATACTTGATTAATTGAAATAAAATTTCCGTTGACGTCCAGAGCAACAAGAGCGCCACCGGAATCAACCCTCTCAAACAGATCGCAGAGCTTGATTGTCGACATTAGAAGCTGGAAACGGGTTGAGATGCCAATAACAGTAGCACGTCGAATATCGTCGCTGAATATCTGAGCCCTTAGCTTATTCCACAAGCTGTGCGATCTGGGCTAGGCCCTAGCCGCCCGCCGCCGCCTTCCATACTATCTGTGCCCCCAGCACCGCCAACCCCACGAAGAACCAGCGCCGGAACGCTTCCTGTTCCACGCGCTCGCGCACCCAGCCGCCGAGCCACATGCAGGCCAGGGCCACGGTCGAAGGCTCGGAATGCGGGGAGTATGCGTTCATTTCCAACCCATAGCCGTCATCCCGGCGCATGCCGGGACCCAGGCGATCGTAGGGCTGGTTGAGTGCGGCCAAGCCTAATACAACGAAAAACCGGTTCTTCGTGACCGAGCGGTTGAGAGGCCACGTGACGGCCCCGACTGGGTCCCCGCGTGCGCGGGGATGACGACGTTGGGGTGGATGGGTCCCCGCGTTCCGGCTTCGCCAAGGCTACGCCGGACAAGGCGCGGGGATGACGGCGGAGGGGGAGAAGGACCGCGTTACCCCTTCAAGCGCGGCGCGCCGATGTAGTCGCGCTTGCCGACCGGTGCGCCCTTCATGCGCAGGATGTCGTAGGCGGTGGTGGCGTGGAAGTGGAAGTTGGGCATGGAGAACGAGGTCACGAAACCCTCGGAGGTGAACACCATGGCGGTGTCGCGCACCTGGAACACCATGTCGGCGCCTTCGCGGGCGTTGACCTGTTCCGGCGTCAGCGCGCGCAGGCCGGCGGCGGTGTCGGCGATCAGGGCCTGCAGGCCGGCATAGTCGTAGGCGGGCTGCTCGCCGGGCAGGGCGAGGGCGCCGCTGAGCACCGCCTGCATGGCGCCGCCCGAATGGAAGGCCACCGACACGACCTGGAAGCGGAACGGCAGCATGTCGGTCACCAGGCGGGCCTCGACGATCTCGTCGGGATCGACGCCGGCGTCGCGGAAATGCGCCAGCGCCTTGGCCAGGAAGCCGCCGACCGCGTCGAGGGTCTGCAGGTAGCTGGTCACGCTGATGTCGTAGAGGGAAATCGCCATGGTCGCCGTGCCTTTCGGGGTTGGACTCGTTGGCATCCTGACTAGCACGCGGCGCGCGTGTCCGCCGCAGGTTAATCGCCGGGGGATACAGCAAAAGGCGTTACCGGAATCCCCGCGCGTCCCATCCATTATCGTCATCCCCGCGCACGCGGGGACCCAGCTCTTCGTAGGGCTGGTTGGCTTCGGGTGGGCTCCATACAACGAAAGGGTTTGTTCGTGACGGAGTGGTTGAGAGGCTACGTGACGGCCCCGACTGGGTCCCCGCGTGCGCGGGGATGACGGCTAAAAAGGGGCGGGGTGATGGATTTGGGGCGCGAAACCGGCCGCTCGCGACTGGCGCTCAGGGCGTTGGCGGGTCCGGGTTGCGGGCGAGTTCGCGGGCCTGGCGGCGCTGGTCGGTCATGATGTGCCAGGCGGCGATGAACATGGCGGCGATCAGCGGGCCCAGGATCACGCCGTGGAAGCCGAACAGGACGATGCCGCCCAGTGTCGAGATCAGCACGATGAAGTCGGGCATGCGCGTGTCCTTGCCCACCAGGAGCGGGCGCAGGATGTTGTCGATCAGGCCGATGACGAAGATGCCGCACAGCACCAGCACCACGGCCTGCCACACCGCGCCGGTCGCCAGCAGGTAGAGCGCCACCGGCACCCAGACGAAGCCGGCGCCGACGGCGGGCAGCAGCGACAGGAACGCCATCAGCACGCCCCACAGGATCGGCGCGTGGATGCCCAGGCCCCAGAAGATCAGGCCGCCCAGCGTGCCCTGCGCCACGGCGACGACGAAGCTGCCCTTCATGGTGGCGCGCATCACGGTGAGGAACTTGGTGTAGAGCAACTCGCGGACGTCGGCGGGCAGCGGCACGGACTCGCCGATCCGGCGGGTGAGCGTGGGCCCGTCGCGCAGCAGGAAGTAGGTGAGGTAGAGCATCACGCCCAGGCTGATCATCGCGCTCAGCGCGCCCTGGCCGATGTTGAGCGCCTGGGTGGCGACCGCCTGGATACGGCCGGTGACGCCGGTCGACAGCTGGTCGCGGATCGCGCCCAGGTCGTTCATGCCGAAGCGCTCCAGCAGGCCGGTCACCCACCAGGGCAGGGTGGCATGGACGCCGCGCAGGAAGGTGGCGGGGTTCATCTCGCCCGATTGCAGCCTGGCGTAGACGCTCGACGCTTCCTCGATCAGCGACAGGGTGATCAGGATCGCGGGCACGATGACGATGGCGACGATCAGCAGCAGGGTCAGCAGCGCGGCGGTGTTCCGGTGGCCGCCCACCCTGGCCAGGATGCGTCGCTCGACCGGCCGGAACACCACGGTCACGGCGATGGCCCACAGGATCGCGCCGTAGAACTGCCACAGCACCAGGAAAAACGCCGCCGACACGAGGGTCAGCAGGATCAGGAAGGTGGCGCGCTCGAGGCCGGTCTGTTCGGGCATTCTTCTCGTCGTGCGGCGTCACGCCGCCGGGCGATTATAGGGCGGATTGCCGTTGGGCGTAAACGGTTTGCCCGGCCGGCGGTTCCACCGTCGTGCGTGATTCCCCATCGAGTGTGGAAAACCCGCGGCCTCGTGCAAGGCCCGAAACTCACCGTATCCCTGAGCGTGTCGAAGGGCTTTGCATCAGCGCTCGTGCAACGCCCTTCGACACGCTCAGGGACACGGAAAGATTGGTATCCGCATGAGCACTGGAAGACCTACTCGGCGGCGCCGCGCCGGGCTTCCAGCTCCTCGACCAGCTCGGTGCGCATCTTGAACTTCTGGATCTTGCTGGTCGACATGGGCCAGCTGGTCACGAAGCGGATGTGGCGCGGGATCTTGAAGCTGGAGATCTGGCCCTTGCACCAGGCGATCAGGTCCTGTTCGCCGACACTCTGGCCGGGCTTCAGCTCGACGAAGGCGGCGGGCACCTCGACCAGGCGCGCGTCCGGCACGCCGACCACCTGGGCCAGCTTCACGGCCGGGTGCTGCTGCAGCAGGCCCTCGATCTCGGCGGCGGCCACGTTCTCGCCGCCCACCTTCAGCATGTCCTTGAAGCGGCCGTGGAACATGATGGTGCCATGCTCGTCCAGGCTGCCGA
>CALQFM020000106.1 GCA_943329845.2 Candidatus Kuenenia stuttgartensis
GCAGCGTTTCTGGCGCCAGCGGCAAGGGCCTGTCGTTCTCGCCGGTGTATGACCGGCCGCGCTTCAAGTCGCTGGCCGACGCCATGGCGACCGTGCCGGTGGCGGCCGCGGCCTGTGGCCCGGTCGCTGGGTTCCCGGCGGCGCGCCTTGCCGCTTCGCATTTTTCCGTGATGGTCAAGGATACGGCCCAGGTGCTGGTCGCCGGTCCGGCCGTGGTCGAGCGGGCGCTGGGCGTGTCCATGACCAAGGAGGAACTGGGCGGCCATCAGGTGCACCTGAAGAACGGCACCGTCGACAACCTGGCGAAGGACGAGGCGGATGCCTTCGCCCAGGTCCGCCGCTTCCTGTCCTACATGCCGCAGAACGTGTGGGAGCTGCCGCCGGAACTGAAAACCGGCGACGATCCGGCCCGCGCCGACGAGGCGCTGCTCGAGATCATCCCGCGCGACCGGCGCAAGCCCTATGACGGGCGCAAGCTGGTCGAGCATGTCGTCGACCTGGGCAGCTTCTTCGAGCTGGGCCGACGCTTCGGGCCGGGCCAGATCGTCGGCCTCGCCCGCCTCGACGGCAGGCCGGTGGGAATCATCGCCGCCGACTGCCGGTTCGCCGCCGGCGCCATGACCGCTCACGGCTCGCAGAAGGTGCGCCGCTTCGTCGATCTGTGCGACACCTTCCACCTGCCGATCCTCAGCTTCGTCGACGAGCCGGGCTTCATGATCGGCCCCGACGCCGAGCAGGCCGGCACCATCCGCTACGGCACCGCGCTGGTGCTGGCGGTGATGCAGAGCCGCGTGCCGTGGGTGTCGATCGTCGTCAGGAAGAGCTTCGGCGTGGCCGCCGCCGCCCACTACGGGCCGGACGGCCTGGTGCTGGCCTGGCCGTCGGCCGAGATGGGCGCCCTGCCCGTCGAGGGCGGCGTCGCCGTCGCCTTCGCCCGGCAACTGGCCGAGGCCGAAGACCCGGACGCCCTGCGCGCCGAGCTGGAAGCGAAGATGGCCGCCGCCAACGGCGCCTTCCCGCGCGGCGAGCAGTTCAACGTCCACGAGCTGATCGACCCGAGGGAGACGCGGGCCCGGCTGTGCGCGTGGCTGGACTGGGTGACACCGCTGCTGGAAGCGCAGAAGGGGCCGACGGGGTATTCGATCCGGCCCTGACCGTCACGCGGAGAAGCCCCTCACCCGGCCGCGACGCGGCCACCCTCTCCCACAAGGGCGAGCGCCGGATGTGGGGGCGCGATGCTGCTTTACTTCACGCGCGTGAACGCTTCCCGGTTCTTGCAACTATCCGGCAGCCCGCCTTCGGCCAGCGTCTTCAGGATCGCGGCGGTCAGCGCCGGGCCGGCGGCCTTCGCTTCCTCGTTGTGGCCGATGGCGTGCGGGGTGAGGATCACATTGGGCAGGTCGCGCAGCGGATGGTCGGGCGGGCACGGCTCGGTCTCGAACACGTCGATGGCGGCGGCGCCGAGCTGGCCGGACTTCAGCGCCTCGACCAGCGCGGCCTCGTCGATGATCGCGCCGCGCGCGGTGTTGACCAGCAGGGTGCCCGGGCGGACTTTCGCGAACTGCTCGCGGCCCAGCATGTGCCTTGTCGATGGATTGAGGCTGGTCAGCACCAGGATGGCGTCGCTGCGCTCCAGCAGCTCGTCGAGCGGCACGAAGGTCACGCCCGGCACGGTCCCGGTCGCCGAGCGGCTGTGGACGATGAAATGGCAGCCCCATGCCGCCAGCCGCTTGACCACCTCGCGGGTGATGCCGCCCCAGCCGATGATGCCGACGGTCCGGCCCTTGAGGATGTGGCGCTTCAGCGGGTCGCCGGAGGCGTTGGTGCGCAGCAGCTTTTCGGTGTCCTGCAGGCGGTAGAGCAGGGCGAGCAGCAGCATGATGGTCGACTCCGCCATGCCCTCGCGATTCTCGGCCGCCTCGGTGTTGCACACAGCGATGCCGCGCCGGCTCGCCTCGCCGGCATCGACCCAGTCATAGCCCAGCACGGGCGAGACGATGGCGCGCAGCCTGGGCATCCGGTCCATCTCCTTCGCGCCGCACCGCACGCCGGTGGACAGCAGAATCTCGACATCGGAGAGGTCGGCTATCTCGTCGAAGCGGGAGACGTCGTGGCGCACGCTGTCGTGCCCCAGGCCACGCAGCGCATCGCCAATGGACGCCGATAGACCGCCCGCGCGGGGAATGGAGACAAGCGCGATCCGTGCCGAGATTGCCTTCGCCTGTGCGTCGAGATCGGTCGCGGTGTTCATTTGCTCGTCCTCCCGGAAGCGTCGTGCGCCATCCATGCCACCGAAAGCGGCGGCCTGCAATCCGCTCCGGCAATACCCCTGTGAACTGGTAGAGTTTAGTTCTGGAAAACCGATGTCCGCTATGCCACGCTGACGCCGCACGATGGGAGGTGTGTCATGAGCCAGATCGAAATCACCAGGCCCGCATCCGCGTATGTGCCGCCGCTCGAGCGCACGAAGGGCCAGCCGGAGCCGGTCGCGGCCCATGGCGGCCTGTCCTACATGGCGCTCGAAAAGGACGGCGACGCGGGCACCGCGGCGGCGCTGCAAGACGCGCTCGACCTGATCGAGGAAGGCGAGGGTCACAGGGTCGCCGAGATGATCGCAAGTGCGCCGCCCGGCCGCCCGATCGAGACGAAATGGGGCACGGGCTTCCGCAGCTACGACGACTGCCTCGCCCACATCCGCGCGCAGGGCATTGCCGCGCCCAAAGGCGGGCTGGCGCTGCCGCTGCCTTACACGATCTACGAGCGCCCGACCTACTCCGTCGTTCCGTCCAACGCCATCTGGCGCGACCCGGCCCGCGCCGACATCGCCAGGATCCTGCGCGTAAACGAGGAGGAGAATCTGCGGCGCGACCTGTATTTCCCGCACGTGATGCGCGATGCGCGGCGCATCGGCGAGTATTACCCGGGCCTGTCGCCCGAAAGTCCTGAATCCATGGACCGGCTCGGCGTCTCGCTGGCGCACCTGGAGTCGAAGTGCGCGAATTTCTACGACGCGGCCGAGGTCGAGGCGGTGTTCTACCCGGAGATCGAGAAGCTGCTGCTCGACTTCTTCCCGGGCGCGACCGACGCGCTGGTCTACAACCACGACGTCTTCGACAAGGACTACACGGGCGACCGCACCGAGAACCAGGAGGCGAAGAACCCGGGTGTCAACGCGCGCTACGCCAACATCGTGCACAACGACCTGAACGACAACAGCGGCAAGGTGCGCTGCCGCGAGCTGCTGACCAGGAACCTGCGCAATTTCGGGCGCGAGCAGCGCTACACCGAGGAAGAGGCCGACGCGAAGATGTCGCGGCGCTTCATGTCGATCAACCTGGCCAAGCCCATGGAGACGGTGGAGCAGTTCCCGTTCGTGCTCTGCGCCTGGCCGTCCTTCGCCGAGCAGGCCTACATCACCAACTACCGGATCTATGACGACCGGGTCGGCGAGACCCAGCGCTTTACCTACAGCCCCGATCACGAATGGTACTGGTTTCCGCAGCAGCAGCCGAACGAGGTTTCCATGCTGAAGTGCTACGATTCGGTGACCGACGGGTCGGTCTCGCGCTGGTCGTTCCACACCGCCTGCGTCGACCCGACCGCGCCCGCGGATGCGAGGTGCCGCAAGAACGTGGTCGTCCGCTCGTTCGTGTTCTTCTAGAGCGCCCTCACGTTGAGCGGAATCACTTAGGGGATTCCCAACCGTGTGATCGTGTGATTCATAGGATGCCGTCACGAAGGAGGCGGCGATGGGTTGGCGATCAGGGCAGAGCTACTCGCAGGATTTGCGCGACCGGGTGCTTGGCGCAGTGGAC
>CALQFM020000107.1 GCA_943329845.2 Candidatus Kuenenia stuttgartensis
ACCGGCGAGATCACCACGCCCTGATAGGGAAAGGACGCAGACGATATGCAAAGGGCCCCGATCGGGGCCCTTTGCATATCGTCATGCCGCGGCTCAATGGCCTGTTTTTACTCCGCCCCACTGGCCTAGAATCCGACCGCCCTTGACAATTTCATCCGTCTCCCCTGGACACTCTATGTGGATGACCCGAACTGGGTGCCGCCGCTGCTGATGAACGAGCGCAAGCGCATCGGCCCGGTCGGACCGGGCTCCGAATGCGGCCGTCAGCTCTGGATCGCACGGATGGGCGGCCGGACCGTGGGGCGGATCAGCGCCCAGCTGGGACACGAGACCGAGCCACGTGGTCACTTCGGCTGGATCGAGGCAATCGATTCCGACGCGGTGTTCGACGCGCTGTTCGGCGCCGCCGAGGGCTGGCTGGTGGCGCACGGTGCGCGCCGGTGCTCGGGACCGTTTAGCTTCACGATCAACGACGAATCCGGGCTGCTGGTGGACGGATTCGACTCAGCGCCGATGATCCTGATGCCGCACGGGCGGCCCTATTACGCGCGGCAGCTCGAGCGGCTGGGCTACCGCAAGGAAATGGACCTGTTCGCCTACCGGATCGATACGCGCACGCCGCTGCCTCGTGCGGTGGAGAAGATCCTCAGGCTGGTGTCCGACGACCCGAGGATCACGCTGCGGCAGATGCGCCGCGAGCGGTTCGAGGACGAGATCAGGACCGTGCTGGACCTGTTCAACGACGCCTGGTCGGGCAACTGGGGCTTCGAGCCGTTCACCGAGGCGCACATCGCCGAAATGGCGAAGGACCTGAAGCCGCTGCTGCCGTCACCGGCGTTCAGCGTGGCGGAATATGACGGCCGGCCCGTGGCCTTTGCGCTGGGACTGCCGAACATCAACGAGATGATCCGCGACCTGAACGGCAGGCTGTTCCCACTGGGCTGGGCGAAGCTGCTGTTCCGCATCAAGACCGGCCGCTACGGCAGCGGGCGCTTGCCGTTGATGGGCGTGCGCAAGGAATTCCAGGGTACGCCGCTGGGCGCGGCGCTGGCGGTCGCGGTTATCGAGCAGCTCCGCGCCGCCTGCCTGAAGCACCACGTCTATCAAGGCGAGCTGTCCTGGGTGCTGGAGACCAACAAAGGCGTGCGCACCATCATCGAGGCGTTCGGCGCGACGGCCTACAAGACCTACCGCATCTACGGGCGAGGCCTGACCCAGGACGCGGCGCCGTAACGGTTCGATTGCCGCGCGTGGCCCTCATTGTATACAATCGCCGCATCCGTTCTCCGTTGCCTGGGGGCACCATGAACCGCACGCCGTGCGCTATGCTTCTCTCCGTGATCGCTGCACTCGCCGCGCCCGCCTTGGCGCATGCCGAGGCGGGACCGACCGCCACGCCGCCGCCGGCGCCGGCAGCCGCGCCAGCGGCCTCCCAGCCCGTCGCCACGGTGCCGGAGGCGGTTACGTTGCTGTGCAACGGCACCTATTACGATCCGAATGTCCAGGATCCGGTGACACGGCAGCGCGCGACCCAGTTCACCATCAAGCTCAGCTATGCCGGCAGCTACATGGAGCTGAAGGCGAACGAGTGGCCCGCGCTTCAGCCGGCCAAGGACAATCCGGCCGTCGTGCGCACCGCCAAGTTCATCTATGACGACAGCATCGTCAAAGCCCAGTTCGTGTCGCGCGGCGACGACGTTCGCGGCGCGCTGTTCTCGATCGGACTTGCCGGGGTTGCCGGCGACAAGGACACCATTACCCTCGACCGCAAGACGGGCAATTTCAGCTATCCCAATACGAGCGGCCATTGCGAAAAGGTCGAGACGCAGGAAAAAGAGAATAAGTTCTGAGGCCTGCGCGCAACGGCGACGCGCTGTTCCAGTCACCTGCCGCGCCGCAATTCAGCCGAACACCAAGCGCGGGCCCGGCATCGTCACGGAAGAATGGTGCCCGGAACTTGGCATTCTCCTTGTATGACTGCCAATAAGGCGTACATAGAGCGCACTCCCACCATAGTCTGCCGGAGTCTCCCCAGAGACGCGGACGCTATTCAATTCCAGGCTTCCTGGATTTTAAGGATGTTTATCAATGAAGTTCACACCGCTTCAGGACCGCGTCGTCGTTCGTCGCATCCCGGAAGAAGAGAAGACTCGCGGCGGCATCATCATTCCGGACACGGCCAAGGAAAAGCCGTCGGAAGGTGAAGTGATCGCGGTCGGCCCGGGCGCGCGCAACGACAAGGGCGACATCGTCCCGGTCGAAGTGAAGGCCGGCGACCGAGTGCTGTTCGGCAAGTGGTCCGGCACCGAGGTCAAGATCGACGGCCAGGAGCTGCTGATCATGAAGGAGTCGGACATCATGGGCATCGTCGAGGCCGTCACGGCCACGCGGGCCGCCGCTTAAGCTATTCAGGAGATAGAACAATGGCTGCCAAGGAAGTCAAATTCGGCGCGGATGCGCGCCAGAGCATGCTGCGCGGCGTCGATATCCTCGCCAATGCGGTGAAGGTGACGCTCGGTCCCAAGGGCCGCAACGTCGTGATCGACAAGAGCTATGGCGCGCCGCACATCACCAAGGACGGCGTCACCGTTGCCAAGGAAATCGAGCTTCAGGACAAGTTCGAGAACATGGGCGCCCAGATGGTGCGTGAAGTCGCCAGCAAGACCAACGACATCGCTGGTGACGGCACCACCACCGCCGCCGTGCTGGCCCAGGCCATCGTGCGCGAAGGCGCCAAGGCCGTCGCCGCCGGCTACAACCCGATGGACCTGAAGCGCGGCATCGACCTGGCGGTCACCGCCGTCGTCGCCGACCTGAAGGCCCGCTCGAAGAAGGTCTCGTCCAACAGCGAGATCGAGCAGGTCGGCACCATCTCCGCCAATGGCGACAAGGAAGTCGGCGAGATGCTGGCCCGCGCCATGGAAAAGGTCGGCAACGAGGGTGTCATCACCGTCGAGGAAGCCAAGAGCATGGACACCGACGTCGACATCGTCGAGGGCATGCAGTTCGACCGCGGCTACCTGTCGCCGTATTTCATCACCAACGCCGAGAAGATGCAGGTCGAGCTCGACGACCCCTACATCCTGCTGCACGAGAAGAAGCTGGCCAA